>NZ_CP092282.1:3854893-4176306 GCF_024972775.1 Dehalobacter sp. DCM
CCCTAACGCTTGAATGGATGGCATCATCTGCGTCAAACGATGCTCAAACTTTCCGTTTCCGGTTCGGAACTGGTCTTCTTTAATCCTCTGAAAATCGTTACCCAAACCCCAATCGAAATTATCATGATCAAAATGTCTGTAATAGCTTGGGAATAGATAAAACCTTTAAAACCAAAGAGCTTTGTTAAAATTAATATTGCGGGGATATACAATAGCCCTTGTCTGGAGATTGACAGAATCAAAGATGGAACGACTTTACCCATGGATTGGACAGCGGTGGTGATAGTGAATTGGATACCGAGAAAAGGAAGCGAAAGGATCAGCGCATGGAGTATCAACGTTCCCAGTTCAATTACTTCTTTATTACTGCTGAAAAACATCATAGACTGACGAGAAAAGAGCAGAAACAAAACAAAGAAAAGAAGACCTGTGATCGTACATAAGAACGTTGCCTTGTTCACAACTTCTTTTAAGCGTGTATAATTTCCTGCACCGAAGCTAAACCCCATGAGCGGCTGACACCCAATAGCGATTCCCAAAATAATAAAGAGTGGGATAATGAAAGCCCGTGTAGCTACCCCCATGGAAGCCACAGTAAGATCCCCATAAGCAGCAGCATAGTTATTGCTGACAATATTTCCGACACTCATCAGAATCTGCCCCAAAGCCGCCGGGATTCCAATTGACAACATTTGAAAGGTAATCGTTCTATCAAAAGAGAACTTATTTGGGGCTAAGGCAAACATACTTTGTTTGCTTTTACTGCGGTAACAGCAAAGATAATAAATGACTCCGATAAAATTAGCGATGACGGTGGCAATGGCCGAACCGACAATTCCCATACCCAGGATTAGAACAAATACAGGATTCAATACAATATTTAAAACTGTTCCGATGAGCATGCCATTTAAGGATTCTTTGACAGCCCCTTCCGACCTTAAGAGCTGACCGAGACTGAAATTCAGCATGATGACGGCGCTAAAAAGCAGAATAATAAAGCAAAAATTATAGGTATAGGAAAAGGTATGGGTACTTGCACCGAGTAACGTCACGAGTGGTTTGAGAAAAAGAAGCGAAATAATAGTCAGGAATATACCTAATGCAACACAATACAAGATAGAAACGTTTAACGTCTTTTGGGCTTGCGCAAAATTGTTTGCACCGATCATTCTGGATAAGTAGGCAGAGCCGCCGGTACCGATAATGCTGCTGATCGCCATGGTCAGCATGGTTATAGGCATTGCCAGCGTAATTGCCGCTAACTGATTGGGATCATTAAGTTTACCGATAAAAAATGTATCCGTAATGTTATAGAGAATTTGTACGACCATTCCTAGAACAGTCGGTAGAGCAAGCCGAGAAATGGCTTTATACACGGACATGGAATCTAAAATTTGGATTCTTTCTTGATTCACGATGTTTCTCCTTCTCATCAATATGGTGTTTGTTTTTATTAGTTATATTAGTTAGATATACTATAGTTTTAAATCTAACTATATAATATAATTATCCTTGCTAGTTGTCAATTATTTACCACCCCCAATAGTCAAGATTTTAAGTATGTTACTGTAATAAAGGGTGATTATTATCATCAGTTATCGACCTTTTTATAAAACCTTAATCGATAAAAATATAACGGAATAACAGCTTATTTTTAAATACGGCTTTTCAGCTAACATATTACACAGGATGAAGCATGGAAAAGCAATTACGATTAAGACCCTTGATACGTTATGAACATCCCAAAGAGTAACGTAGTTGAAATGCTGTCATATAGAGCTAAAGTTCATATAATAAATTACCGGCGAATAGGTAAAAAATGAGATGGGGGCGACCCCAACCGCAGCTTCTGCTCGCCGTCAGCCCGCCCCCTTGTTTATCGTGATGCTGGAACTGCCCGCCTACACTTACGGCGGGTCGTAAAGGTCATTGGTTGTTGTATCAATGACCTTTTATATCCCCCCGGCAATCAGCGTGTTCATCACCGTCACCGCTTCAGCCAGCTGAATATTCTCCGGACTCATTGGCATGGACAAAGCCTTTGCCTGCTCGTTGATTAATTCGGAGATTGTACTATCAATCGTCTCCAACCCCTTTTTAAGGGTATTATAAACCTGTAGGGCCTGATTCTTTTCCTGAAGCGCCTGCTCCTTGCCCGATTGGCTTGATCCCTGTCCTTAAGCGCTTGGGTGTAAGTCAAAATCGACATTGAGGGTCTGTTGACAAACCTGGTGCAAAAAAAAATATATACCTATCCAACGGTCCTCAACCAAAGGTTTCTGCATAGAACAAAATCTAGAACATGAAGAAGATATGGGACAGCTGGCAAGAGCGGCGCTGTCCCATATTTCACTAGTCTTTTAAGATTTAATGCCATCGCTGAAAAGAAGCATTGTTCTTGAACCTTCCAGACGCCTCGTTTTCGGGTAAACCTTAAGTTGTGACATCGTTTTTGCAAAGCAAAGTTTCCTTCACTGATTACTTGACGCTTCCGCATGACGTGTCGGTAGATAGCAGTACCAATCAAAGCGTGATTACGTTCCTGATCCTCTTGATAGAAATCCCGTCTAATTTCCTTGTAATTCGCTTTTCCGTTAATACAGCGGCTTTTCAAGGGACAAGATTTGCAATCCTCAGATCGTGTAACATAGTTCTTGCCAACTCTATAGCGCACCTTCCTCACACCTATGAATCTCAGTGTGCAGCCGTTTGGACAAATATAGCAGTCGTTTTGGGGGTTATATTTAAAATCATCAATACTAAAAAGTCCTTTTTCTTTGCGCCAATTGGCATTATGCCCATTATTTAGATGGATATATCCTCTCATACCGAGTTTATGCAAGCCATGATGTACAGCCACTGTATCATAACCGCTATCCAATCCAGCCCAGCGGTAAGGAAGCTTCAACGTTTGTTTCTGATAGGCTATACGTTCAACACAATAAGGTGCATCTGTGACATCACCTGGCGTAACATGCACGTCTGTTATGATACCATATTGAATATCCGAGCTTTGATGACAAAGATAATGAAAGCCTGCAGGCTTGGGATGTCTGTGCATCCATCCTGCTTCAGGATCGGATACGGCCTTTTTTTTTACGGTTACAGTCATGTCAGCATCTTCGCTTTTTTGCCTGATGTTCTGGCCATATTCGTCATTTAGTTTTTGCCAGTACTCACTCGGCCCCTCCATGAGAAGCACTTTCTCTGCATTGCCATTAGCGGCGTTGGCTTTAATATGCGTGGAATCCATAACCACACATTCACCGCCGATAAGTCCAGCTTCAGCACATTTTTTTACCACCGTGTTAAATATCTCCTGAAACACTTCTGTATCCTTAAACCTGCGTTTGCGGTTTTGGGAGAAGATGGAGTGATCCGGAACTTTGTCTTCCAGATCAAGGCCGAGAAACCAGCGATAGGCGATGTTGACTGTAATCTCTTCCACAAGTTTTCGTTCGGAATCTATCCCGTACAAATAGCCGATAATTAACATTTTTACTAAAATGACCGGGTCAACTGATGGGCGCCCAATGTCACTGTACACCGGCCTCATGATTTCATATATGAAGCTGAAATCTATTGCCGAATCCAGCTTCCGAAGAAAGTGTCCTTTAGGTACAAGGTCTTCCATTAATACGCACAACATTCGGTTTTGTCTGCTTTTTTGTTCTGTCATCATCGTCATCACCCTATTTAATTATACCATTTTGGAGGGTGATACTTCTTGGGTAAATTTGATCTATGGATGGCGTTTTAAAATTTGCCCTTTTTGAACTGTACTAAGCTTGCTTAGTGGATTTCAAAATGACCCAATTTTAAATTAGGGTTGTACTGGTCCTTTGTCAACAGACCCTTGATGTCGATTTTGAACTGTCGGACCCATCGGAAAATCCAGGCCCATATTCCTCGTAGAGCTTGATCAGTCGCCTATTCCCCCTGTTTAACCAGATCCTTTGCTTCCTGTAAACGGCGGCCGATTTCAATGGCACTGGCAAGCAGGATTTTTTTGGTTTGGGTGGTTATCATATTTATTTCTGCCGCAATGATAAGTGGTGTCCGTTCGGTAGTTAAATTATCCATATGTTCGTCCCTTCATTATTCGTTTAATGACAGCATATGAAGACGGGCTACGGTTGGTGAGAGCTTTAATAAGCGTATTTCAAATAAAAAAATCCCCATCAAACCTGATGGGGAACCGATTCCTTATGTAGATGCAAAGTCAACCTGTAATCCGAGTTATAGGAAGTCTAAGGGGTTATGGGTAGTTAGTTATTTTACGAATATCCACCGCGGATTCCATCCTTCTTTTTTAGATACAACAGATCACGTTTGCAATTAACGCCGGAAAGAAAATTATGAAGCCAGCTTAATAAGCATATCAGCAAACTTTTTATGAAGCAAGACTTCATTCTTCACAAAGACGATCGCTGCGATATTGACCATCACTTTCGGGTGCCGGGTTTCTTTGATTTGAACATTCCCATCCGTGGCAGACAACATGGCCGAATTACTCTGATCCGTCAAGAATGCCTTGATATGCCCCACTAAGCCGCCTTGGTCTTCGACCGCATCGGCAAGTGCTTTCAACTCTTTTTCCAAGGTGTCTTTCACCCATGTGTACTCCCGGGCTATCACACGTTCGGCAGCAAATATGACCGCACCCTCATGATGCGTCACGATGACCCCATCCTTATCCGCTTCAGCAATGGATTTATTATTTATGAATTCCAATCGCGGGTGAACGTTATAGTCATTCTCCATATTCTATCTCCGCCCTTTTCAATAATTCTTTCCAAAATTCATTTAGGAGCTCACCTGCTGCCGATATGGGATAGCATTGAGCGTCCGGGTTATATCCCCGAATACTTTCAGTCACCTTTTCTACGTCATCGGCTTCAACTAAATCTATTTTATTGATCAATACCGCGATTGTATCCTGCAGCTGTTCCGAAACAAAGTTCGCCATTGCCGCAACAAGCCGAAACCAGCGCTTGGTATCAACAAGCGCGATCGTTGACACCTTTAATTCCAATTCTTCTTCGACTGTTTTTTTAATCTTCACTGGGTTTGCCAGACCGGTTGCCTCAATAATCATCCATTCCGGGTTGAACTCTTTTTCAATAGCCTGAATGGAATCCGTCAGCTGGGCGGAGGATGTACAGCAAGCACAGCCGGCAAAGAGATTCTTTACAGTTAGCTCCGCGCTGTCTAAAAGCAGATTATCAACGCCGACCGAACCGATTTCATTTTCAATAATAACGACTTCAATTTTGTTTTCTCCGCCATGGGAGAAGTCAACTAAAAATTTAGCCAGTTGGATCAACACACTTGTTTTACCTGAACCCAGAAAACCACCTAAAATTATGACTTTAATGCTCATACCCTCCTAATCTCGTTCAAGCAGTAAAAATGATAGTTGCAAATAAAGTAACTATTTATTAGATTCAAAATCAATTTTTGCAATTTCCCGAATTCGTTCGATTCTACTTAGAAATGAACTGCGATCGATAAACAGTTTTTTGGCAGCGGCAGAAGCATTGAACCGGCATTCGAAATAAACAAACAAGGTTTTATAATACTCGGTTTCTTTCTCTTGATCGTGCTTTTTCAAGGCGATCAGTTTTTTGCTGCAAATTTGTTCCGCCGTAAAATTTTCTGTACATTTGCTAAGGATATATGCCAGTACGTAATTGTTAGAAAACATTGTAGTTGTTCAAATAGCGAAGGATCTTCAAAGAAAAATGAAGATGGTGACAAATATCCCTGTCCGTAATACTTAATTGTAAAACTTCCTGAATTTTATCAAGACGATAATGCATGGTATTGCGATGAATTTTCAATTCTTTAGCTGACACGACACTATTCTGAAAATTCTCAAGGTAAATATAAAGGCTTTGCGTCAGGTTGGTCAAATTCTTGTGGTCGTGTTCAAGCAATTTAAAAACAGCAGGGTGACAGTAATCCTTTAAGTCATCACCCAAAGCATGTCGATCGATAAAGTCATAAACAACATAATCGTCATAATTATATATTTGCTTACCTTTGTTGAGGTTGTGTCCCAATTTTAATGCACTTACAGATTGACGGTAATACCTACGCAATTCAGCAATATCATGAAAACATTGGCTGAGCCCGCTGAACATTTTATACTTTTTTAAAAAAGTGCTTAACTCCTTAAACTTGCCAGGCAAAAAGGGATTTAGATCATTACAGTCAAAAATAATAATGATGTGGTCATCATAGAGAACGGATTTGCTTCTATCGATGATACTCTCCAACTGGTCCCTGGCATAAGAGATTGTCGTGGTTTCAACATCACTCTCTTCGAAGCTAGCCGTCAGAATATAGAGGTTATCCATCATCTCTAAATCCGCATTGGATTCAATCTCTTTGATGGCCTCAGATTTGCTGATTTTTCCGTCTAACAAATCAGTAACAAAATGTTCATAGATGACCCTTTTGGCAAATCGGTATAATTTACTCTTCTGCATTTCCGACGATAGCAGCTTGCAAAGTAGTTCTACGATCTCAAGATCTCTTTCCTCAAAGGGTCGAAAATATTCAACGACAGCAACATGGCCAATAATATTATCTTCAACAGAAACCTTTTTCAAGATACACCTGTTCATAACAACAGGTGTATCTGAAATAAATGGGAGTTGACTATTGTACATTTTTTCGATAATACGATGCTGTTTAAAATACTGTAACTTTTTATCTGGGATACGGCCTTTTAACACCATTTCATTCCAAGCAGAGTCATAGGAAAAAATATCCTTTGTAAAAGCAACTAGTTTATAACTTGCATCGGTTAAAGCAATCGGATTATTAAGCAGTTCATAGGCCGTATCAATAATCTGCTGTAGACTGTAGCCTTTCAAAAAAGTATCAATTATTCTTTTTAAATCTTCAGAAAATCTTAACTGTTCGGCAAAGATATCGTTTATCAAATTAAAAATGAATTTGAAATCATTTTTTTCATCCAGAATAATGATATTAGCTTCGATATGCTTGAATTTATCCGTCTGTCCTACCTCTGTGGAAATGAATAAAATTATATTGCCGTGTTGATTTCTCAGTGCCTCTTCTGAAATGAGAGAATAATCTCCGATATAAATGATCGTTGGTTCAAAAGATATCTGCCCTTTGCTTAAAAGATGCACGGTACTATATTGGGTATTCTTATTATGAAGATATACTATCGGATCAAAATTACTCAATTTGTCAATTATTTTGGTAATAGGTATTTTCATAAACCTTCTCCTAATAAAAATATCATTATGGCTAAATAATCACTCTTCCGAAATCGTAAGCCCTTTTTGCACTGTTATCAGGCTTCTTGTCAATCAACAAAATTCTCATTATGCATTAAGCAATACAATTCTGAAAATAATTCAGTTCTTGGCCTAATGCTATTTATAATCTTTTTTGATAATCTGAGAGCGGATAACAAACTATTTTGGACTTACCCGTATTGCTCAATTGTTTTGTCAATTGTGAAAAACGGGATCGGACAATTTTTAGGAAAGGAGAAAATATCTTTAAGAAAAGTACTTACCGCATTTTTTTATGAAGAGGTGTAGGAATGAAAGAGATTAACAGAAACCTGATTAAACTTGCAATTCTCGGTGTTGCGATGTGCGACTCGGGAAACGGTGCCACATCACCTGCCCTTGGAACCATTATGGCCGGTATGCCGGATGTTGCGCCAAGCCTAGTTCAGATGATCATCGTTGTGCCTTCCATTTTTATGGCTTTAACGCCTATTGTTTATGCTAAATTACTCGATATTGGAGCGAGAAAAAGGACTCTTTTATTTATTGGTGCTGTTTGTTTTCTGGTCGGTGGCATTGGGCCTGCGTTGTTGCACAGCAACATCTGGGTTATCTTAGCACTCCGTGCTATTCTTGGTATTGGTAACGGTATCTGTTTGCCCATGTCTACCGACCTGGTTGTTGACTTCTTTGAAGGCCAGGAAAGGAACACTATGCAGGGATTTGTTTCCGCCACCATCGGGCTCAGTGGTATTCTATTTCAGCTCTTGGGAGGGTGGCTGGCCGGCATAAATTGGACCTATACCTTCTATGCCTATCTTGTTGCCATCATTTTCTTTGCAATTGCGTTCGCCTTTCTTCCTGAACCGGACCGCAAAGGTAAAATGGAAGCTGACGAAGGAATCAGCAATGTTCGTGAGCGGGCTAAACTTCCTGGAAAAACATATCTTATTGGTTTCATGGTTCTCTTCTATATGTTTGCCTGGATCGTTATGCCGACCAATGGGGCACCGGTGTTAGTCATGGATGGAATGGCTACTCCTGCACAAATTGGGGGAATCTTCGCCCTGATTACTGTTGGTTCATTTGTTATGTCTGTTCTTTTTGGCCCATTGTTTAAGGCTGTTAAATTCACTATGCTACCTATCTCTTTTTTGATTTCTGCATTTGGAATGTATGTTATCTATCTAACACATGATCTCACCATATTCTGTATAGCGACATTTGTTTACGGTATGGGATTAGGAATGGTTATGCCGTGTTTTGTCACCAAAATCACGGGAATTGTACCCTATTCTGCTCGTGGCGCAGCCGTATCAATTATCTATGTCGGTATGGGTATTGGTCAGTTTATTCAACCGATCCTCTTTAAATATTTCGGTGCTTATAGCTTCGGAAGACCCGCAATTCTGCTTGCAGCAATCGTACTTTTGGTTGGAGCCGTGATCGTCTTCATAATTGACAGAACAACACCGGCGAAGTATGTGTCAACAGAAAATGTAACCCAATAAGATATTACCTCCAATTCTTAAAATATCCGATACGAAGTCCAAATTGTTATCTAAGGGGACGCAAATATGAATGCGTCCCCTTCTTATATAATTGATGACAAAATGGCTAGATGGAACTATTTTTTATAAATAGCTTTTCCGTATTTTTCAATTGCGGCGTTTATCGGAATAAGCGCTTTAAAGAAGTCCATCGGATCCGGGCTATTCACCAAACGGTAAGCCATGATGACAAAGCCTCCGCGAGGTCCATATGTTTCAATTACTCGTTTAACCTCAGCATCGATTTCCTCATCCGTGGCATCCTCAGTACCGGGACGGCCATTCGTGTCATATCCGCCAATAATCGATAGCTTGTCTCCAAAATTTTCCTGAATCGCGACAATATTATTCATTGGCTGAGCCGAAGTCCAAATTACAGCACCTTCTTCGATAAAGTCAGGGATAATTTCCTCACATTTTCCGCAGGTATGCATTGCTGGAGTCATACCAAAAGCCCTGATCGCGTCATTCAGTCTCTTATGATGGGGTTTTATCAGTTCACGATAGACATTTGGTGCCATGAACAGACCACGTTCTGTCGCTGTATCGTCAAAACTAGTAAAAATATCTGGTTTGAAGTATTGTGATGCTCTTTCAACAATTTTAATTTTGTAATCCGTTATTGCTGCCATCAGGGCATAACACGCTTCAGGCTCCTCCATTAACGCGCAAAGCGCATTTTCAAAGCCCATAAGATGGGTTAGACGCAAAAACTGTCCATTCCAGCATTGGTATTCCACAGCTTTCAAATTCCGGTCTGCACCAGGCACTGCAAACTGCGCTGCAGCAGCACCTTTCCAGTCAAAGGTATCCAGATCCGGGAATTTTACAATATCCTCCCAGGCGGTTACATCATCAAGCACCGGTTTTCCTCCGGGAACAGACTGACCGCCAGCAGACGTTGATGCATGCCATACGACGCCAAATCCATCCAAGCCGCCGCCTAAAGGCCCATTCTCATAGGTTTCAAACATTGCTCCCGTACATATAACATCCGTCATTTGATTCGGAATATATTCCGGAATCTTATGTTCGACTGCTGCAAGCAGAAAATTTTCTCGTGGTGATAACATAAAATACCTCCTATCTACTAATCCTTATTTCCCCTCTTTAGAGGAAGATGGCCCAAGGTTTTCTTGAGCCATCTTTGATTCTAGAACATTTCTTTACTCATTCTGTCAATTTCTTTGCTTACACAATCATAGACACCGGGGAATGAGCTAATATTCATCCCTTGCGTCAAATTTGGAACAAAGAATAATTTCCCACATGTTTCACATGCTTTTCTAACATGTTTAGCACAGTTTTCCACCGTCCACCCGGGGAAGTCTATGACACCGCTGTCTAATTCTCCCATAAAGGTGATTTGTGGCCCATATTTTTTAATCAGTTCAGGTGTATTATTGGTAGTCATAACACCTTGCCAGATATCAATGCCCACTTCAATCATTGCGGGTATCAGATTGGCACTGTAAGCATCATTATGGTGAACTATCAGTTCGACACCGTTCGCTTTATAAAAACCATAGATCTTTTTATAAGCCGGCACAAGGAACTCATCAAACATTTCAGGAGAAACGAAAGAATTTTTCTGGCTTCCCCAATCATCATGATGGAATATACAGTCTGGATGTATTTTTTCAACTAAAATTTTTGCCACGTCCAATTCATATTGGGTAAGGTAGTCGATGAGTTCCTTCATTGCTTCGGGTTCTTCATACATAGCCATCAAGGCATCTTCTACGCCCATCAGGTGATGGGTCATTTCAAAGATCCCCGGTGCGATTACCGCTGCAACATATTCTTCTTTACGGTCAACGCTGTTGGCATGGGCAATTGCCGGTGCCCAGAATTCATCCGATGCTGGAATTTTGGGTGCTTTAACGTATTTCTTCCACTCGGTAATATCTTTGAGCACCTTGTGCTTCTCATCATGAAGAGGAAATGCGCCAAGTTGTCCTTCCGGCCAACTGAATGTAATACCCCAGCCGTCGACCACTGTTTGGCCAGGCATACACATTGTACTAAGATAAGCCTCATGAATAACGTTCATAAATTCAAACTGGTTAACAAACCGATCTGGGCTTCCACCCTTCATTGTTTCGATTAGGTTTTGTCTCTTCGTCAGCATTTAAACTTATCCTCCTTCATAATTGCTAAATAATTAATGAAGATTACTGTACTATGCTTGTTAAGCTTTAACCAGTTCAACTGCTTTTACCGCAGCACTGCCGGCATCCGGAGCAAATCCGTCAGCACCGATTTCGTTAGCAAATTCCTGGGTTACAGGCGCGCCGCCGACGATGACTTTGAAGCCAGTTAATCCGCTGCCTTTGATGGTCTGCACAGCTTCTTTCAGCGCCGGCATCGTGGTGGTTAAGAGTCCGGAACACGCAACCAGGGTTACGTTCGGATTTTCTTTGATGGCTTCGATCCATCTTTCAGCCGGGACGTCAACGCCGAGGTCAACCATCGTGAAGCCGGCACTTTCGATCATCATGGATACGAGGTTTTTACCGATATCGTGCAGATCGCCTGCGACAGTTCCGATAATGCAGGTTCCTAAAGAGTTGGAGCTGTCCCCAGACATTAACGGTTTTAAGACATCGACGCCTTTAGCCATGGCTTTTGCGGCCATCAACATTTCGGGAACGAAGATTTCACCAGTGGAGAATTTGTCACCGACGATACCCATGGAATCAACCATGCCTTGGAGAATGTCTTTGGCAGCACTACCTTCATCCAGTGCTTCTTGAACCAGAGTGGGAACCAGTTTTGTCTTTCCTGCTTCTACCATTGCTTTGACTTCATCGATTTT
Organism: Dehalobacter sp. DCM; assembly: GCF_024972775.1. NCBI lineage: Bacteria > Bacillati > Bacillota > Clostridia > Eubacteriales > Desulfitobacteriaceae > Dehalobacter > Dehalobacter sp. DCM. The sequence goes on from NZ_CP092282.1 coordinate 3,866,539, forward strand.
AGCCATTTTTAAGTCCTCCTTGATATTTGGTTATATTAAATTAAATAAAGAAACACAAGCTTAAGGTACGTTCGCCCTTATTTCTTTTGACCAAATTTGCCTTCTCTGAACCCACCGATGTATTCCATACAGTACTCGTCCTGACCCATGAGCGCTTCAGTGGCAAAGATCATACCCAAGAGGTCCTGGTTAGTCGGGTCAATGATACCGCTGTCCATACCGGCGTTCATCGCCAGTACAAGGAATGCCTGGTTGACAAGCTTACGAGCCGGCAGGTTGAAAGAGACGTTACTGCAGCCGCCGGTGATATGGATTGTTGGATACTGCCTCTTGATTTCTTTCATAACGTCCACGATCATATTGATGCCGTCTTCAGAGGTGCAGAGCATTTCAACGAGCGGATCGATATGCAGACGGGACGGAGCAATATTGAACTCTTTGGCGCGTTTCATGATGTAGTCGAAAACTTCCAGGCGTTTTTCAGCTGTCTTGGAGATACCGCTGTCGTCATTGAGCAGGGCGACGCATTCCCATTTGGTATCCGCGATGATAGGAAAGATCACATCGATTTTATTGCCTTCCCCAGATACGGAGTTAATGAGACCGGGTCTTTTGCAGAAAGGAATCGCAGCTACGATGGCCTGTTCGTTGGGGCTATCGATGCAAATCGGGGTATCGGTTACTTCCTGGACCAGGTCGATCAGCCATTTCAGGGTCTCCACTTCGATGTTGACATCCGTGGATGCGCAAACGTCGATAAAGTTGGCTCCAGCATCAGTCTGGATTCTAGCCAGATTGCGGATAAAGTCAGCGTTCTTTTCCGCGATGGCTTTGGCGACGGACGGAATCGCACCGTTGATTTTTTCACCAATAATAATCATGACGACTCTCCTTTTAAAATTTTCATTAGCATTTGTTTCAGAAAATCGAGAAAAAGTTCTACGATAATTACGGCATCATTATACAATTATTTTCGCAGTATGTAATTGTACGATTAGCTGTTAATTATTTATTCTTTATGTACGCATAATACAACACAGTTCAATGTTTTATGACAACCAGCAGTTATTGCCATTTATACTTTGGCAACCTGTGCTAACTTTTTCGAAACTACGACAATATCGTCAACTGTTGCAGATATTTCTTCATTTGCTGCAGCCTGATTTTGGAAAGATAAGCCTATTTTATTTACTTTCTCGCTAATAGTATTGATTGCTTCTTTAATCTCCATCAGCGATTGGCTGACCCTTTGAGCAGAATCTTTACTCATATTGGAGAGTTTACCAACCTCGCTAGCCACCACACTAAAACCCCTTCCAATATCTCCTGCGCGTGCCGCCTCAATGGCAGCGTTCAAGGCGAGCAAATTTGACTGCGAGGCAATTTCTTTTATCCCGCTTATAATTCCATCTATTTCCTTGATTCCAGACTGTGTCCGATTTGTATAGGAAACCATTTCATCAGTGAATAATGACAAGTTTTGGGATTCATTAGCAATATCACTAACACCTATACCAAGCTGTTCCAGCGAATTAAACATTTCCGATGATAGTTTTTCAATTTCTTTTTGGTTTTCATACGAATATGTTATGCCAATAGTATTGCAAACTATATTGTTATCGTTAGTAACCGGATTACTTATTGCTCTCAAATACCTTCCAGCAACTTCTGGCGGATAAATAACGGATTGACTTATATTTTCTCTTATAACTTTTTGAACAGCAGGATCAGCAATACCATCACCAACTTTTAGTCCCCCTGAATGCAGTTCATTACCCTCGAAAATATGTGTTACCTTTTCTAAGTCCGAGATAATGATCACGAAATCCATATGCAGTATGTCCTTCAAATATGGCGCTATCGCAATAAATTCCGGAAGATACTTTATATTCATAACTTAGCCACCCTCCTGAATGCAGATACAATACTCAGATTCTCTGAGCACAGCTACTGGTCGTCTACAATAGTATTTTTTACGAAAATGCGGTTTGAACATGCCTTGACTTCACCATGGGGCAAGCGCACTTTAGAACGGCTGCAGGCCCTGCCGCAGATCAATCCGGTATAGAGGCAGCGTACCGGCCGGTGGTACCCGATTCCCATATCGTTACCGCACTGATTACATTTATTATCGACGTAGTAGCCGCGAATGTTATACGCGCCGCAGGTTGGACACTTTTTTGGTGCTTTGAGTTCTTTACGGCATCTGCCGCATAACGGATTGCAGACCCAACAGCCCATAAGATTAGCTCCTTCCAGTCAAAGATTCTTAAGTAAGGATTCTGGGAATGTCCGGAATTAAACGTATCAAGATTATGTGGGATTAAATAAAGCGATTATAGAGGGCCACACCTTACGGGAGTGACCCTCTTTTCTCATTAAGCTAAAATTACGATGCAAAAAATATTTAGTTTAAACCTTATAGTTTATCTAGGCGCAAACAAAACCATTTTTGGTTTGTCTGCCATTTTTTTAGCAAGCTCTTTAACAGGGCCGTACGTCATAACATCTGCCTGACAGTGAGCAACACAGGTTGGGAATTTGCCGACTTTGACCAGATCTTCGCAAAGATCACAGAGAGAGGTTGGAATCGGAACATAGACGAATTCATATCTTCCATTTTCCAATTTGCGCGGGCCATCCTGGGCCAGCTTGATTCCCCATTGTCCGTAGGCTAGTTTATGCTCGACTTTGCAAGCGGCTTCACAGGTGTGGCAGCCAGTGCAGAAATCATAGTCAATCAACAATCCGTAGCGCTCATTATTTTTGGACATAGTTGAATCCTCCCAATCTTGTTACTTGTTCTGTCGGCATAATTTTACTGTTTTCTTCAGTTACTTTGTAGACCGTGCAAAGTTGGTTTTTATACGGAGCGCCATAGCCTGTGGGACCGTTCTGACACATCGTCGTCAAGTTGTTGCAATTAGAATCAAATACGCCGTACAGGGAAGGTTCAGCTGCTTCTTTTTCAGGGAACCACCAGCCATGCTCTGCATTCACGACACCGGGATGCAGCATTTCATACTTGACTTTTTGTTTGAAACGGCCGCGATAGTTTTCCACCCAGACCCAGTCTCCTTCTTTGACACCGAACTTGGCGGCTGTTTCCGGATTCATTTTGATCATCGGATCCGGATGGAACTCACGGTTCAACTTCAGCTGCCTGTGCTCGGAATGGAAGAATTCCCAAGAACGGTGACCGGTGGTGAGGACTAGCGGATACTTTTTGTGTAGTTCGGGCGTGGAGTACGGGCTTTCAGGGGGTTCCTGATACCACGGCAGCGGGTCAAGTCCCCATGCTTCAAACAGGCTGAGCTTCAGTTCGACCTTGCCTGTCGGCGTATTGAAACCAGGTTTGCCGTCGGGACGAAGCATCCCTTTTTCATATTTGTAGTATTCGAAGTCTTCATACTGGCAAACGACGTCGCACAATTCATCAAAGGTCATGCCCATTTTGCTGGTCTGATCGCTGATAATCCAGTCGATCCATTCCTTGTCGTCTTTCCACGGGAAAAGTTCCGGACTGAAGCGTTTGCCAAGTTCGAGGATCAGCTGTTCATCGGATTTTGCTTCATAGTATGAAGCGACTTTGCGAATGCTGGCAGTCGGCATCCACCAGTTTCTCTGGCTCCAACGCTCACTGCTCATGGCGCAAGGCAGGACCAGGTCGGCAAAGGCGACGGCTGTCGGGGTCATGAACATATCGACAACGACGTTAAAGTCAGCTGTCTTGATGGCTTTATAAAGACGCGGTGCTTCGGCACCCATATTGGCAATCGGGTTAGTGCTCTGAAACCAGAACATTTTGATCGGATACGGAACTCCGCCGGCTTCAATGACTTTGAGGAGGGTATCGGAGTGGGCTGTTGCACCGAAACCAAATTGCTTCAGGGGCAGATCCATCCCAATCCGTTTAGCGGTCACTTCCGGAGGCAAGATTTCAATACCGTAGTCATAGGCAAGGCCCTGGTCGAAGGCATAACGGATGATGGATTGGCCGCCGGGTTTATCCAGGTTGCCGCAAATCGCCCATAGCGCGTTGATTGCCTGGGCAGCAGAAATGCCGCATTGCGCCATGTCGACGGAGACGCCCCAAGTCCCTGCACCGCGCTCAGCTTTTCCATATAAACGGGCAGCTTCGACGATCGTGTCTTTGGGAATCCAACAAATCTCAGCTGCTCTTTCGGGAGGCATGGTGGCGACACGTTCGGCAAAATCGTCAAAACCGTGACACCATTTTTCTACAAAGGCATGGTCATAGAGGTCTTCTTTGATGATGACATCGTTCATGGCCATAGCCAAAGCAGCATCGGTTCCTGGTCTTACCCGGAGCCAAATATCCGCTTTAGCTGCCAGCCAAGTCAGCATCGGGTCAACAACAATAAGCTTGGAGCCCCGCTTCATACATTCAACAATCCAGTGGCCCAAGGAGCTGTCCGGATTGGATATGATGGCATTTTGCCCCCACAGCAGAATGACTTCCGGAAGCTTCCAGTTGGGATTTTCATACCTGTCCGGGAAATGAGCGGAATAATCACCGAAGGTGAATTCGCCTTCCGTTACAGCTTCAGTCACCAGACGGGGCATGGAGCAGGACTCGCCACTTAAGAAACCGAGCGTAAAGTTCGGGCTGCCGAAAGCGGCATAGCAGAGATAGGGAACCTGCCAAATAACGTTACGGCCGGTACCTTCCATACAGACGATCGATTCAGGACCGTAGTCTTTTTTAATACCGTTGACTTTCTCTACGATGATATCATAAGCTTCATCCCAGGAGATCCGTTCCCATTTGTTTTCGCCACGCTCACCGACTCTTTTCAGCGGCCATTTCAGTCGGTCGTTGCTGTCGGCAGCTTCGACATAGTTGATACAGCGCATGCAAAGTTTACCCAGATTAAACGGATTATACGGGTCGCCTTCGATTTTTTCCACTTTGCCGTTCTTCGTGTAGTAAACAACACCACAGCCGTTATGGCAGCCAGGGCCTGACCACATGGTTGTACGGGTACAGGTGTATTCGCCGTCCTGCCATTGGGCTTCGCCTTTATGCTTCTTATAATATTCGGATATTTCGTAAGCCATAATTTAACCTCCACTCATTTTCTAAAGAGATCTTTTCTGATCTTAAGGTCTAATGGAGCTTTTTCGGTATTTTGCCATCCGGATCCAAAAGCCTTTATCTGTGATCCGGATGGCATGGATCCGTCTGGATAAGGTCAAATAGTATTACATATCCCGGTTAGCTTTTATACAGGAGTAAAGATAACCTGTAAGGGTTTCTCCGACATTTTATCTGCAAGTTCTTTGACCGGACCGTAGAACATAACCGCAGCCTGGCAGTGTTGAACGCAGCTGGGGAGTTTGCCCATGTTGACGCGGTCTTCACAAAGGTTACAAAGCGAAGTAGGGATCGGTACATTGATAAATTCAAATTTTCCATTTTCCAACTGACGTGGACCGTCTTTGGCAACTTTGATACCCCATTGGCCGTAAGTTAATTTGTTTTCCACCTTACAGGCTGTTTCACAGCTGTGACATCCAGTGCAGAATTCGTAGTTAATTAATAAACCGTATTTCTCATTATTTTTTGACATAGGGAAAACCTCCTAACCGAGTTACTTGTGTTGACGGCATGATCTCGCTGTTTTCTTCGGTACATTTGTAGACCTTGGCAATCTGGTTTTTATACGGCGCACCGTAACCGGTCGGGCCGTTGTCGCACATGCTGGTCAGGTTGTTGCAGTTGGAATCGAATACGCCAAAGAGGCTGGGTTCAGCAGCTTCCTTCTCGGGGAACCACCAACCATGTTCAGCGCGGATTACTCTTGGATCCATAAACTGGTCCAAACGTGCTCTTTGTTTAAAGCGGCCTTTCCGGTTTTCGATCCAGACCCAGTCGCCTTCCTTAATACCAAGTTTTGCAGCAGAATCAGCGTTTATATCCATGATCGGGTCGGGATGGAATTCACGATTCAGTTTCAGCTGACGATGTTCGGAATGGAAGAATTCGTAAGAACGATTACCGGTTGTCATGACGAACGGATACTCTTCAAAAAGCTCCGGTGTGGAGTACGGGCTTTCTCGAGGCTCTTCATACCACGGCAGCGGATCAAGGCCCCACATTTCATAGAGCTCTATCTTCAGTTCAAGCTTACCAGTCACAGTATTGAAGCCCGGGTCTCCATCCGGACGGAGCAAGCCTTTTTCATATTTCCGATATTCAAATTTCGGGAAACTGTAGACTTTCTCCTGAAGCTCATCGAAGGTCATGCCACTTTCAGTCGCTTCATTCAACATGATCCAATCATACCAGTCTTTGTTGTCCTTCCAGGGGAAGAATTCCGGCTGGAGACGTTTACCCAGCTCAAGGATGATATCTTCGTCCGATTTTGCTTCGTAGTATTCGGCAACTTTAGTGATTGTTCTCAGCGGAGTATACCAGTTGCGGTTGCCCCAACGTTCGCTGCTCATCGCTGCCGGCAGTACGATATCCGCAAAGGCGACAGCTGACGGCGTCATATAGAGGTCAACGACGACGCAAAAGTCAACCTTCTTCATGGCAGCGTAAACACGCGGTGCTTCACCAGCCATGTTGGCAATCGGATTTGTAGTTTGCAGCCAGAGCATTTTAATCGGATAAGGTTTGCCGCTTTCCATTGCTTCTAAAACGGCATCCTCATGGGCGTTGGCGCCAAATCCCATTTGACGCAGGGGATATTCATTACCCAGTCTTTTTGGTGCAACATCCTGCGGTACATTTTCAAATCCGTAGTTATAGGCAAGACCTTGGCCATAGGCATACTGAACGAGGATATTACCGCCGGGAACGTCCATATTGCCGGTTATAGCAACGAGGGAGTTCAGGCTTTGCGCAGTGGAAACTCCGGTAACCGCCATATCGACGGCTACGCCCCAGTGAATAGCTGCACATTCAGCTTTGGCAAAAGCCCGTGCGGCGGCTACCAGTGCATCTTTGTCAACCCAGCAAACAGCTGCGGCTCTTTCCGGTGTCCATTCTTTGACGCGTTCGGCAACTTCGTTAAAACCATTGGTCCATTTTTCCACAAAATCATGGTCATACAAGTCTTCGGAAATGACGATATTCAGAAATGCCATGGCTAAGGCAGCATCAGAACCCGGTCTGATCCTGAGCCAGTAATCTGCTTTGGTGGCCAACCAAGTCAGTTTCGGATCAGTCACGATCAGTTTGCTGCCGCGCTGCATCAAGTCAGTAATCCAGTGGCCGAAGAAACCATCGGCATTAGCGGCCAGCGGATTACTTCCCCAAATCATGATATATTCGGGCGCGCGCCACTCTGGGTTTTCATATCGGTCTTCAAACTGCTGCGAGCAATCGACAAGGAAAAAGTCACCGTTGGTAACACCTTCAACTGCTGCTCGCGGCATATAGCAGGAATCACCACTTAAGAAGCCAAGCGTAAAGTTCGGGCTTTGAAAAGCCGAATAACACAGGTAATTGACCTGCCAAACGATATTACGGCCTGTCCCTTCCATAGCGACAATCGATTCGGGACCATAGTTTTTCTGAATGTCCCGAACATTTTTTACGATAATGTCATAAGCTTCGTCCCAGGAGATGCGTTCCCATTTGTTTTCACCGCGTTCCCCGACCCTTTTAAGCGGCCATTTCAGACGGTCCGGATGATTGGTTGATTCCAGATAGTTGATGCAGCGCATGCACAATCTTCCCTGATTGACGGGATTATTGACATCGCCTTCGATCCCTACGACTTTGTTGTCCTTTGTGTAATAAACAATTCCGCAGCCGTTATGACAGCCAGGACCGGTCCACATGGTCGTCCTGGTCGCGGTGACATCTCCCTCCTGCCACCGCCAGTCATTTTTATGTTTTTCATGGTAATCTAATACTTTTGACACAAGAAATCCTCCTTTTTTTGCCTGATACAAACCACAAAGTCAAATTAATAGGACTATATTTTGGATAACTAACCTAATCCTGCATAGGGGGTTTGCGGATAAACTTATTGCCGATATAATAATGACCGTCTCGTGCTAAGTCATCCTTTGTCATACCGATATCTTCTAAAATTTTGTTATAATTAATCCCCATCGTTGCCTGCTTATTTAAATATTTGAATTTCTCAGTCTCGCTCATCTTCAGATACTCTTCTCTATCCACCAAAAACACCTCCTTCACCTCTGTTTTCCTGAAACACACTATTTTTGCACCTCCTGATTAATACCTTATTGCATAGATTGTGCCGACATAAAAAAACAGGTAAATACTTATTTTTCGAGTTTAGAATTACAAATAAACTTTCTGATTTTTAACAAACTCTTTCAAATATTAAACTCCGGCTAGTGACAGAAAAAAATAGAACCGTTAACATAACGGTTCCTGGTAAATCCATTCTCTCGGTTTGCTTCAGTTCTAATTATTCGGTATGTCCGTTCTTCATACGAACAATACAAAAATCAACAAAAATATTCAACTTTTCGAACGATTACTTCTTATGACCCAAATTGTATAATATTCTAGTAATCCTGTGCCCAATAGAGGACTCTGTCTATTCCAAGGCATAAATATCTAATTGAATAACTTTCACTATTAGTATTAAAATTTGAAATTATTCTTTAGAGAGGTGTTTGTTTTGTTTGTATCAACTAATTCCCTTATGAACAAAAAGCTGAAAATCGATGACGAACTGTTTGAAAAAGCAAAAGAAGTAAAGAACCGGTTTTGGAGATATAATGAGGATCCCCGAGAATCACCCTATATTCCGGTTGAAGTATCCGAATCCTGGATAAGATCAAAAGATTATAATATTGACCCTAATGACACACGATTAAAGCACAAACTACCAGCTGAAGAATTTAAAAAACTATTGGAAGAAAAAAAACTGTTAATACAAACCGCTATACCTCTCATAAAGAAATATTTAAGTATCTTAAATGCTTCGGGCCACAGAATGACCCTTACAGATCGTAATGGGGTTCTTCTTTATACAACGGCAACAGGGAACGATGAAAATGACTATTGGCCGGAATTAGGTACCGTCCTTCGCGAAAACACGATCGGGACATCAGCCCATGAACTATGCATGAATCTTGGACAGCCTCTTCAGTTTATCGGTCCTTACAACTATTGCGTTTATTTAGAAGACTATATCGTCTCTGCCGCTCCGATTTTTGAAGAAAACGCAGGTATCATAGGCTCCCTTCTGATCTATCAGTTGATGAAGGATAACGATCACAATATCATGCAAACTCATTCCCTCGGTTGGGTCAGTGCCATGGCCTTTGCTATTGAACAACAAATGATGCTCCTAAAAGCGAATGACACTCTAAAATGGAATAACAAGATGTTACAAGCAACCTTGTCTATCGTCAACGGAGGTGTAATAACCCTAGACAAAAGAGGTATTATTTCCCATATCAATCAGGAAGGCGCACACATCCTATCATTTGATAAGAACAAAGCAAAAGATAAACATATCTCTGCTTATATTCATGATGCGAGCAATATTCTAATGACATTGAAAGATGGTTTGTCCGTCAATAACCATGAACTCATCTTACCAAAAGACAATACAGAAAGACGCTATCTCACAACGGTAACCCCGATCATGGACGATAGCAATATTGCCGAAGGAGCAGTCGTTCATTTAGTCCCAATTGAAGGAATCAAAAAGCTGGTCAATGATTTTCGCGGCGCCCAAGCCTCATATACATTCGCTAATCTAGTCGGAAATAGCCCCGTATTTCTGGAATCAATCAGAAATGCAAAACAATTTTCCAATAATTACGGGAATGTCCTGATTCAAGGCGAAAGCGGGGCTGGCAAGGAATTATTCGCCCAAGCGATTCATAATGACTATCGCCCTGACGGTCCATTCGTCTCCATCAATTGTTCGGCAATACCAAGAAATTTGATTGAAAGCGAGTTATTTGGATACGAAGGCGGCGCCTTCACTGGTGCCGAACGAAAGGGAAGGCCAGGCTTAATTGAGTTGGCTAACGATGGCACCTTGTTCCTAGATGAAATCGGCGATATGCCGTTGGAGATTCAACCAGTTCTGCTTCGTGTCCTTGAAGAAAAAAAAGTGTTACGGATTGGAGGCCAACGCTATATCCCGGTAAATTTCAGAGTTATAGCTGCTACCAACCAAAATCTCCGAACAATGGTTGCAGAGAAAACCTTTCGCGAAGATCTTTATTACCGTCTTGCTGTTTTCAAATTAAGAATCCCTGCACTGAGAGAGCGAAAAGAAGATATTTTAGAGCTGACCGACTTCTTTATCAAACGCGTCTGCAGGAAAATCGGAATTAATAAGAACCCCGATCTAAGCAGCGCGGTTAAAAAAACACTATTGGAATACCCTTGGCCGGGTAATGTCCGTCAACTGGAAAACACAATGGTTTACGCTGTAACGATGGCTCAGAATGGAATCATTAATCTGAGAAATTTACCCGATGACATTCTTTTACCGGAAACAGTGAAGGTTGAATCTGCAGACACGCTGACGATGGACGACGCTGAGCGGATAGCCATTGAAAAAGCGATGATCAGAGCCGCAAACAGTGTTGCAACTGCCGCGGATATCTTGGGCATTTCAAAATCTACGCTTTATTATAAACTCAGAAAATACAAAATCCCTTCAAACTAATTATCTAAAAGTCAGGTTTATATAATTAGGCCGGTAAATTCTTTACCGGCCTAAAACAATTAATTGAAAATACTATTTTGCATATTCCGACTGTTGTCTTACGGCTTTTTTGCTTCTGATCACTTGCAGGAGGACAGAAGCAATTATACCGATGGCGAGAATTCCCAGCAAGGGTATACTCACTGCATTCCAATTACCTTTAGACGCTTCAACGATCGGCCCTATGATAGCTGATCCCAGTATTCCACCAAGGGCAGACCCTAATGTTACGATTGAGATCGTGACGGGGATTGCTTCCGGCATCGGAGCAACATCCGGTGCCATAGTAAAGAGTATAGGGGGAGCCATTTGATAGACTACTCCGCAAACAATCACAAACGGTATAAGTATGCCATTTGAAGAAATATTAAATTGGACAAAAGCAAAGACTCCAGCCAATATCATACTGACAATCAATAAAATGCCATGGTTTTTATTTTTAATTTTATTTAATATAATACCCACTATAACCCCGCCAACGATACTTCCAATCGTCGTTATACTAGTTAATGAATTCGCCGAAGCCATATCAAGTCCCAGGCTTTGCTGAAGGAAAGTTGGATAGAATGAATTAAAAGCCGTATTGGTGATTGCAAAGGTTGCAAATGTAATGCCTAAAAGCCAAGCAGAAAGAGATTTGAATCCTACGCTCAAAGGTACTTTTGCTGTCACCGGCGATTGAGATGCCGTCTGGGCAGCCTCATTGGCAGGTTTTTTAATAACCAAAGCAAAAATTACGCCCATCATTGCGAGAAGAATCGCCGAGAGCCACCATAATCCTTTCCATCCATAACTTGGTACAACCATGTTTGTTAGATTAAAAATGATAAGCATTCCGATACTCATCCATAACGAAAAAATTGCCATGGGAAGTCCACGTTTTTCAGGCGGAAACCAAGCAGAAATAATGGCAGGAATGGTTATGAACATCATCCCGACACAAGCGCCTTCAATGATGCGACTGATTAACATGGTTGTAAAACTTGTGCCAATTATGGCGATAACGGTTCCAAGAATACTGATTATGATTGCGGCTATACCAAACTTTTTAAAACCAACCTTTTGCATAATTGCCCCACCTGGTAAAGAAATGACGGCAGACGCAATGGCACAAACACTCATTGTTAGCCCGATGATTCCAATCCCCACATGCAAATCTTGCATCAGCAATATCATTGTCGGCGGTACTTTGAATAACCCCATAGTGAAGACAATTCCAGTTATAAGTGCGACAGTAGCCATTAACCACGCTTTTTTCATATTATTCTCTCCCTTAAAAATTTAGCTCATGATTATCTCTATTTGTAAGATGATTCCTTCTGATAATATGCCCCATATTAGGGTTCCGGGTCATATTGAGTATCCGATGGTGTTTTAAATAGCCCCTCCCCCCTGTCTATTCTCAAAATATACTGCAGTAATAGCTTCACCTCCTAGCTATAAGCTATTTGCAAAAAGCATACCATGTTGAAAAACCACAAATTACGCGGAAATTCGAATATTGCGTAACAAGTAAGAGGTTTTAAATTTGAAATTCAAACAATAATTTTGTTAAATTCTGTTCTCTCTTTAAGATCTTTATGCCATACTACTGCCTGACTTATTGTATGTTTCATGTAATTAGCATAAAATATATTCATTACACCCTGGAAGGGATGATACTATATGAATATCAGCATCCAGATGATTGCTGAAAGAATACAGCAGTATAACCCAACCCTAAACAACACCGAAAATTGCAGTTATACATTGAAAAGCCTAAAATATCTTAAGAAAGATCAGTCCCAATTTGATGCCTTTCATGTCTATCTCGCTGAATCTTCGGATATTGATAAAAATCATCCTATTTTGCAGCAGGAAGCAAATTTAATTTACTACGGAAACCAATTGTCGAAAGATTTGCTTGACAATTCCCCATGCTATATCATCCAAATCGAACCAAGGTTTGAATTCCATGATATTTATAATGACATAAGCAGTATCTTTGATCTATTTAATAATTGGGAAAATGAACTTCAAGAATCCATAATCAATCAGCGAGGGCTCCAGGATTTAATAGATATTGCCTTTAAGATATTTCAAAATCCTATTTATTTGCTTGACACACACCTGATTACACTCGCTTGGAGCAAAGAAATCGGGGAAGATGAAGTTGATTACGCGTGGAAATGCATCGTTAAAGAAGGACATGCCGATATGAGAGTCATCAATTCATTGATTAACTCCGGTACTCTCAAGTTTCTGTTTGATAATCGGAAGGCTTCCTTTGTTATAAGACCGAAAGAATTTAGATATAAGGGCATCGAAATGAACATCCGAATTGATCATCAGACCGTCGCCCATTTAGGTATTTTAGAAATCAGAAAACCGTTTGCCGATAGTGATCTTTATCTTACTGAACAATTGGCTAAGTATATCGCAGTCTCAATTAAAACAGATCCCCATTACCAAAAAACTCAAGGACCTTTATTTGAACGTTTTATTACGGACCTTCTAGGCAATACTGCATGTGACCAAAGGATCATCCAACATTATCTTAACTATCTGGGCTGGCAGCCGACAGATCCCTATTGCCTTCTAATTGCCGTGCCAAATCAGGACGCACTCCTTGCTAACGCCCTTGGCTATTATTGTAGCTATCTCAAAAAGCTATTTGTAGGCATAAACACGATCATCTATGATAATAACCTCATTGTGATAATTAATTTGCGCATTAATATGAATTTTCAAGATACCGCAATTGAAAAATTAAAAGAGTTCTTTAAGCAGAATAATTTTGAATGTGGTCTAAGTACCTCATTCTATGATTTTTCACTACTCTCTAAATTCTATTCGGAGTCAACTGCTGCTCTTGAACTTGGAAAAATAATTGATCCCGATGAATTATTCTACTCTTATCGGGATTATGCCGTCTATCTTATTATTCAAAGCAGTTATAAACAAGTTGATCTTTTAAAGCTTTGCCATCGTGGACTTATAAAACTCCTCTCTTATGATCATAAAAATCACACCGACTTTTACAAATGTCTTCATGTTTATTTGACCAATAACAAGAGTTTGGTAGAATCCGCCAAAGAGTTAGGCATCCATCGCAATACCTTTGTTTATAGGATAGATAAAATTATGCACATTATTAACTTTGATTTGAAAAATAATAAAGAAGTCCTGCATATTATGTTTTCGTATTTGGTCATCGAATATGTGGAAAAAACCTCTTCTCTTGCCAAAGTTCTCTCCTATTTAGACTAATTATAATTGTGTCTACTTATATTTGCCTCATCCAAAATTAATTCAAATTGTTAAATTCAAAAGACGGGCGGCAGGGTTAATCATAGTAAAGGGGGAGCTGGGAGTGGCGTGCTATTGTTGAAATTTATGCGGTAAATGCGGAAAACTGACTAGAAAAACAAGCCAGCCAAGGCGTTTTGTACCCTGGCTGGCTGAATTTTTCGGGAGGCCTGTTCACAGCGGCTGTGCCACCAAAGGCTGCCTATCCCCGAGGAACCCAGAGAACCTGTTTCGGTTTTTTAGTGAGCTCTGCCGCGAGTTCTTCGATGGTGCCGAACTTCATCACAAAGGCTTGACAGTGATGGACGCAGGAAGGATCCTTTCCCGCCTTGACGCGGTCTGCGCAAAGGTCACAAAGGTCGGTCGGAACAGGAATCTTATTCCAGTTGAAATTTTTCCCCTCGTCGTCGACATCGTTTTTCTGCCAAGGTCCGTCATCCAGGACGCGGATGCCCCATTTCCCAACAGGCAAATCGTGCTCCTCCTTGCAGGCGACTTCGCAGGTCTGACATCCTGAACAGAATTCATAGTCGATAAGAAGCCCATAGCCAACTGCCATTATTTCACCAACTTTCCAAATTTCTCCCATATCATGCTCATATCAGCATCCAGGTTCTCATTGAGCGGCCTGATAGTGCACGACATACATTTATGCGGCGCGCCATAGCCGAGTTTGCTGTTGTAATGGTTTGGCACAAGGTCATTGCAGTTGGATTGCCAGACACCGAAAAGATTGGGTGCCTCGCCTTCCTGCTCCGGGAACCACCAGCCATGTTGGGCATGAACGGTACCCGCACGGACGATGGGCGATACCCTGGCCTTGAATTTCGCCTTGCCGAATTCATTGGCGATTTCCACCCACTGGCCGTCGGTGACGCCGATTTTCCGCGCGTCTTCGGGGTTTATTTCCAGCAGTGGGTTAGGGTTCAGCTCGCGCAGGCGCGGTATCTGCCGATGCTCACTGTGGAAGAAGGCATAGGTGCGCGCTCCGGTGGTAAGGATGAACGGATATTTTTCCCCTCTTACGGGATCCTTACGGGGGCTGAAGGCCGGTTCGCTGTAATAGGGCAGAGGGTCTTCCCCATTGGCCTCAAAAGCCGTCGAATAGAGTTCGACGCGTCCGGTGTTGGTAAGGAAACCCGCCTTGCGATCAGGACGAAGCAGGCCTTTCTCGTATTTACGGTAATTGCAGCCCCGCTGGTAGTAGACAACATCACCCAACGCGCGGATATCCATGCCCGCGATAACGGCGCGATTGTCGCTGGTGTATTCCGCACCCGTCGTGTAGCGGCCCGCAATGCGCGGGGAGCCGAGAATATTGCCGAGATCGACCAATATCTGCGCATCACTTTTTGCCTCACCGACATCAATAGCCTTGTTAATCGCACCCACCATGACCGGTGATCCGGCATAGTGCGTCATATTGACATCGTCTTTCTCCGCGCAGGACTGTATCGGGAGGAAAAGATCAGCGCATCCCTGAATCGAAGGCGTCAGGAACACATCCGTTGCAATACAGAACTCCAGGCCGAGCAGACCTTGATACCATTTGGACGGTTCGGCGCAGCAGGTCGGGGAAAGCAAATTTGTCGACTGTATCCATCCCATACGCACCTTGTAAGGCTCACCGGTTAAGAGCGCGTCCAGCATCATGTCGGCATGAGCCATGCGGATGTTGTTGCAGTAGAGAGGGTATTGATCCATACCGATGGTCTTCTGGGTAAGCTCTTCGCCGATTCCTTCCCAGCCGCCCTGTGCAGTCTCATCGCCTATTCCGCCAAACGAGATTACATCCGTCGAATCGCCTTCCCAAGCACCGTCGGCCTTTTCGATCTGGGCCCCACCCGCGCCGGCGGCCATCTCAGATTCCATGCCCATATCAGCCGGGACTTCGCCGATGATCTGTCCACCGGGGACATCGACGTTGCCGGTGATGGCCATAATAGCCAGCATGGCGTGTCCTGCCTGATTTCCATTCTGATTCTGGTCAAAAGCCAGGCCCCACGCGATAGTCGCCGGCTTCGCCTTGCCATACATCCGGGCCGCCGCATAGATCTTAGCGACATCGACATCGCAGATTTCAGCAGCTTTTTCGGGCGTTATGCCTTTTTCAGGATCATTGATACGGTTTTTAAACTCCTCAAAGCCATAACACCATTGATCGACAAAGTCGTGGTCGTAAAGGTCTTCATTGATGATGATGTAGCACCAAGCCATTGCCAGTGCGGCATCGGTTCCCGGACGGACCCGCAGCTGGATTTCGGAGCGGGTCGTCAGCCAGTTGACCCGCGGATCGACCGATATGAGCTTGGCTCCTTTTTTCATCAGGTCGAGAACGACATGGCCGAAAAGGCCATCGCCATTGGAAGGGAGTGGCTCTTTGCCCCAGACGACGATGACTTCCGGCACAACATACTCGGGATTGTCATAGCCGCCCTCAAGCCCTCCTGCATAGTCGATCTCCGGATAATAAGCTCCCAGGACGCAGGAGCAGGCCGCCGAGCGCGGCTGATAACACGCAAAGCCGGACTGCGTATAGCAGGCGTTGGGAGTGCCCAGGACTTTTTGCGCCATCTCCTGGCACATGATCCCCCCGCTTCGGCCTGTGCCTGAGAAGACCGCCATACATTCGGGACCGTAGGTTTGAGCAAAGTAGTCACGTTTTTCCTTGATGATCGCATAGGCCTCATCCCAGGAGATGCGTTCCCAGGCATCCTTGCCGCGGTCTTTGGGGTCGCGCTTCATAGGATAGAGCACCCGGCTCGGATTGTAGACGTAGTCCGGCAGCGCCAGACAACGGACACATAACCGCCCTTTGGTGATGGGGTTATTCTCGTCGCCTTCGACGTGATCGAGCTTCCCCTCCTTATCAACATAGAGCTTCAGGCCGCAGCCTACCGGGTGGCAGCCCGGAGGCGACCACATGGAGGTGCGTGTGACGGTGAAGCCGTCTTCCTCATATCGCCAGGGTTTGCCTAAATCGTTCTTATATTCCATATCGCATTCTCGCTCCTTTCACCGCTCCTTGCCATCCGTGGCCGTCGCGGTATTAGTCCATCCATAGATTTTTGTTTGCTGTGTTAATTTGATTTGCTGCTTTGCTCCCGGATTAAGACTCCCCCGGCGGTTTGGATTCTCCAGGGGGTTTGGAAGCGCCCGGGGTGCCTCTCAGCAGGGGCGGCGCGTTGGTGAGATCCGCTCCGCACTCAGGGCCAGTTTTGAGCTGCGGTTTGCACTCTCTCCCATTCCAGTTTTTTTCTGGTCAGGAAGGCAAGGAATACCAGCACGAGCGCAGCCAGCGATATGACCGCCCCGAACAAAATGGAATTATCGAAATTGTTCCCACTCATTGAGTAGATCGAAGCGATAACCGGGCCGGAAAAGCCGCCGATCAAACCAATACCGATTTGGATATAGCCCAGAATCTTCGAATAATCCTTGGGGCCAAACGATTCTCTGACTAAAAGCGGTGTCAGCACGCCAACCACCGGGTCGGTAAAGGTGAAACAGAAGACAAGAACGAGCAGCAGCCAGACGGGGGCATGGGCTAAATACAAGCCGACGCTGGCCAGCATGGAAAGGAACAGACAGAGATAGGTCGTTTTGAACGCACCGATCTTGTCGATAACAAGCCCGATAAACGGACCGGTGACATTAAACAAGGCGGTGGTAGAGATGAGGGTCGCGGTCATAGAAGGATCATACCCCCATTGTGCAGTCGCCAGGCCCCAAAGATTGCGGTAGCCGCCGAAAAGCGCAGCCAGACCAGCCGCAATAAAGATGGCAATGAACGTGACAGATAATACGGCTTTCTTAACTGGGACGCCCGGAGCATCTGTCGCGCCGGTGGTGATGTCCTCCATCCCGGCCTCCCAGCCAATGGGTCTCATCTTTTTGTCTTCGGGCTTGAAACGGATCACCAGCAAGATCCAAGGTACAGCGATGACCAAGCTGATCAGGGCAGCAATCAGATAAGCTGTTCTCCAGCCAAAAGCCAGAACGAGGGAGGCATGGATGGGGCTGAGGACGGCGATGAGGATAGAACCCAAGATTCCTGCAGTTCCCAGAGCCAGCCCGACGCGTTTGGCAAACCAATTGGTGATAATGATCGGTGCCGCCACCATAAAATAGCAGCCGCCGGAGAGGCCGATGATGAAACCGCTGATATAGAACTGCCACGCGGCATTGTAGAAGCTCATAGCCGCCATCGCTGCAATCGATATAACAAAGGAAACTAACATCAGCGGAACCGTCTTAACTGTAACCCAGAGTTTTCCCACGTAGGTCATGGAGACGGCCATCCCAATGGCATACATCGTAATCCAAAACGTCAGGGTGGTCGGATCTATCCCCAGGCCAGCCGCCGGTCCGACCCAGCGCGAAGGGTCGTCGGGCGGCGCGATAATGGCGGGAATAAAATTCCCGCATCCAGCGAGGATTGTGCCCAACCCACCGGCCATGATGAACCCGAAGCCGACGACGATGAGCCACCCCCAAAAGGTTCCGTTTTTCAATTCTTTCGTTTCTGCCGACATATTAATTCACCCCTTGCAAACGTAATTTATTGATGCGGGGCACAATTTCACGGTACCCCGCAATGCAGGCAGGATGTAATTACCGGACGAGCAGCGCCCAACGAGATTTGCCGTCAATTTTTTTAACGAGTTCTTCGATCTCGCCATGATACAGGCACCATGCCTGGCAGTGCTGCACACATAGAGGCAGTTTATTGACGGCGACGCGATCCTCGCATAGGTTGCAGGCTTTGGTCAGGGCAGGAAGATACGTCCATTCCCACTTTTCCGTTCCTTTCTTGCCCACGCGTTCCCATGGCCCTAACTCTGTCACCTTAATACCATATTCCCCTATAGGCAGATCATTGTATTTTTTGCATGCCACTTCGCAGCTGTGGCAGTTGGTGCAAAATTCATAGTTAACCAGTATGCCTTTCATAAAGAACCTCCTAGTATCCTTGGCCGGGGGTGTATTGAAAGAAGCCGCCTTCTTCCACCACCACGGTGTGAGGCATTTTGTCGCCCTCTTTATAGGGGTAAATTCTGCAAATCATACACTTGATGGATGTTCCGATACCCGCCGGACCTGTCTCATAAGCCTTGGTGCAGTTGTTCGGGTTGGCATCAAAGGTGCCGAAGAAGTTGGGGGAGGCACCGTCCTGTTCGGGGAACCACCAGCCATGCTCGGCGTGAACCGTCTGCTCATTAACCGTCGGCGAGAGAAAGGCTTTCTGGCGGAAACGTCCGTGGTCGTTTTCTATCCACACATAGTCCCCATCTTTGATGCCGTATTTGGCAGCCGTATGGGGATTGATGGTAACGAGAGGCTCCGGATGAAGCTCGCGCATGGTTGGCATCTGACGGTTTTCGCTGTGGAAAAACTCCCAGGAGCGGCCGCCACAGGTGAGTATGAGCGGATATTCCTTCATTTTCTCAGGGGTGGACAGCGGGCTCTCCGGCGGCTCAATATGATAGGGCGTTGGCCTCAGTCCCCAGATCTCATACATAATCGGCGTCAGCTCAATCTTACCGGACTCAGTGGCAAAACCCACCGATCCGTCAGGGCGGCACAGGCCTTTCTCGTACTTCCGGTAAACGGCATTCCACTCATCGTAGGCAAAACCGCCGGCCTGGGAGAGTTCACTGAAACCTAGCTTGTTGGTAGGCCGATTCGCTTTGTCCGCTTCCAGCCTGAGGTTCGTCGAGGTGAATTCTTTACGTTCGGGATCCTCCGGGACGGTGCAGTCGGTCATATACCAGTCAAGAAACGCAATGACATCTTTCCAAGGGAAATACACAGGATTGAGGCGGCGCCCCATTTCCAGCATAATTTCCTCGTCAGACTTGGCTTCGTAATACTGACTTGTCTTATTGATGGTCCTGAGCGGCGTCCACCAGGTGCGGCAGGAGTCTCGCTCGGCGCTCATGCTGACCGGCAGGATGAGGTCGGCAAAAGCCGCCGAAACGGGAGTGACAAAGGGATCGGCGTTGACGATGAATTCAACGTTCTTAAACGCCTCATAGACGCGCCCCACGTCCATTGACGGGCAGGCCAGGGTATTCGATGTCTCTATCCAGCAGAGCTTAATGGGAATGGGCTGACCGGATTCCATCGCCTTAAGCACCGCATCCGAAGCGGCATGGGTTGTGAATTCCTCGGCGTTGTCGCCAAAAGCATATTTCATAGTAAGCTTCTGGGCGCGCCACTCTTCCGGGATGGCATTTTCCGTCAGTTCGATGTTCATGGCGTTGAAGGCGTTGCGAATAAGGATGTTGCCGCCGGGAACGTCGAGATTACCCGTAATGGCCATCAGGTCGCAGCATGCGAGATTCAGCGACATGGAACTCATCTGCTGATCCATAGCTAACCCCCACTGAATGCTTGCGGGTTTGGCGGCAGCGTAAACACGGGCTGAGGCGATGATATCTTCTTCGGCCAGTCCGCAGATTTCAGCCGCCCAGGCGGGGGTGAATTCCTGGACAGAAGCCGCCAACTCATCAAATCCAGTACACCATTTTTCCACAAACTCCTGGTCATAGAGCTTTTCGTTGATAATGACATTGAGCCAGGCACAGGCTAAGGCCGCGTCGGTACCGGGGCGGATCTGGAGGAAGTAATCGGCCCGGGCGCCCCACCAGGTCAGGCGAGGGTCTATGGAGATGATTTTCGTGCCATTTTGTATTAGCGGCACGAGCCAATGGCCGATGTAGCCGTCGGCATTGGATTTGAGCGGCTCGTTGCCCCAGACAACGAGAACCTCCGGCGCCTTGAATTCCGGGTTGGCGTAACGCAGCGCGCTGCCTTCCGAAGCATCGGCGATCATGTAGTCACCCACCGGTGCAAATGCGCCGAAAAGTCGCGGCAAGTAGCAGGCAAAGCCCGTGAACCCATAGGTAGCAATGTTGGGGGTTTTCAACGCGCAGTTGCCGAAGTAAGTCATTGGTCCGGTATTCCGCCCTGTTCCATGAATGAGCAGGATGGAGCTTCCCCCGTATTGATCCCAGACTCGACGGACCTCCCGCTCACAGATAGCGAAGGCTTCCTCCCAGCTGATGCGCTGCCACTTATTCTCGCCGCGCTTTCCCGCGCGCTTCATGGGATATTTCAGGCGGTTGGGGTTGTGAATGGCTTCCGCCATGTCAAGACAGCGCACACAGAGCTTGCCGTTAACAAACGGGCTCAAGGGGTCGCCTTCGATCTTGGCAAATTTGCCATCCTTGGTATAAATAAGAAGCCCGCACGAATTGTGACACCCGGGTGGAGACCAGTGGTTTGTCCGCGTCACGACATAGCCGTCCTCTTCCCACTGGAACTCGCCTTCGTGATAGGCTTGGCGATTGATGGTATCGAGAAATTCCTGATAATTAAACATCGGCACTCCTTTCTTTCAGTGCAATCATGCCACAATGTCTTTGCCAGCAGCGTTATACTTAACACTGCCTTAGAGGACATGCACACGTGATGCATAGATATGATATAGACATGTTGCTGCAGACAGTAAAATCTAAGAAAATGTGAAAGGCCTTTCAATTTAGACTTTTGCAAAAACTGTTCCACCGAAAGAATTTGGCAAAAGTCTTTAATCATGCCTTTATCAAGTCAACCTGCGATTCTGCCTGCACCAGAAATGTACATCGCCCTGAACAAGGATTGTTAAAAACTGAGATTGCCTTAGACAAGCAAAAATCCCACTGGAGCTGATTTTCAACTGGCAGTGGGATCTTCTTTATTATATATTTATTTATCTATTCAACTATCGTCAATTGAAATTCATCAGTACACCGAAAGAGTTTTGTTACATGCCACCAATGATTAACTAAGAATTGAACACGATATCATACTCTTTTATCTTACGATAAAGCGTTGTTCGGCTTAACCCAAGTATTCTGGCGGCATCATAGATATTATTGCCATTTTTTAAGAGTGTTTCTAAAATAGCATTTTTCTCAATTTCTTTAAGCGATGCGAAATCCGTGGATGTGCAACTATTTGATGTTGATTTCGCCGGCATTACCCCCCGAAATTGTATTTCCTTTGGGAGATCCTCATAGTCGATGATGTCGCCAGAAGACATATTCAATGCATAAATAACAGCATTTTCCAACTGTCTGACATTTCCTGGCCAATCATAATTGATCAGCTGATATTCAGCTGCCGAAGACATTGTGGGGATGGGCACCTGTTGTTTACTGCACGCTTTCTTTAAAAAATAGTTAATCAATAATTTTATATCCCCGTCCCTCTCTTTTAAAGGTGGAATCACCATTCGCAGTACAGCCAGACGATAAAACAAATCATGCCGAAACAGATTGTTTTCAACTAAACGTAAAAGATTTTGATTGGTGGCCGCAATCAACCTGAAATTTACGGGAATAAGACGTGTACCGCCAACACGCATCAAATTTCTTTCTTCCAGCACTCGGAGCAGTACCGGTTGTAGCTCCAGCGGCATATCTCCAATTTCATCAAGGAACAGGGTGCCCCCGTTAGCCATTTCAATTTTCCCTATCCTGCCTTTACGTTCTGCCCCTGTAAATGATCCGCCTTCGTAACCAAATAATTCACTTTCAATCAACGTCTTTGGTATTGCCGCACAATTTAAGGGAACAAATGGTCCGCCTAATCCACTCTCATGATGAATAGCTTGAGCAAACAGCTCTTTTCCTGTACCGCTTTCCCCTTCAATCAGAATATTTTCATTACAAGCGGAGATTTTTTTGGCTGTCTGAAGAGATTGTGTCATTTGAGGTGAATTACCAATTATCTTTTGAAATGTATATCTGGTTTCCGTGTTATTTAAAAGATTAATCGGTTTATTACGGTCTATTTTTTTTACAAATAGAACATATCCAACCGTTTTTCCAAGACTTCTTATGGGCTCAGCAGATAAAATTTGAACACGTTTATTCAACCTTTCAATCATAAGTTCTAAATCACGCATCGGATTTCCTGTCTGGAGTAAATTTCGAATTACCGGCTGATAGCCAAAGATGTTTTCATAATAATTGCCGTATAATTCCTTAGCTTGATTATTCAATATATCTTCTGCAATGGTATTTGTTCGGGTAATATACCCTTTCTGGTTGAGTATAACCATTCCCTTGTCGGAAACATCCAATGACATATTCAACAAATTATTATTTATTTCCGTGTACAGTTTATTTTGTATTGCCAAAGCCATGGCCATGACAAAAGCTAACGTTCGCGGGCTTTGATCCTGGCAATTACTGCTCACAGATAAGACGCCAGCGAGGTTATGATTAAAGTCAAAAATCGGGCAGGCAGAGGCGACGGCGCCGCTCCAATCTTCAAAATAATGTTCAGGGCCAAATAACTGTACCGGACATTCTTTAATGAGCGTAATGGACTGGGCACAGGTACCCACTGTATCTTCCGTGCCAATCTCACCGATAGAAATATAACGTTGATCTTTATAGGTATCCAAAAGATTAACACCATTCTCATCGGAAAGTAGCAATGTACAACTGGTATTAAAGAAAATTGGCTCTACCATTTGAAAATAGGACCGTGTTATTTCTATCAAATCCTCCTTTTCTGTCAGCACAATTTTCAGCTCGTCATCCGATAAAACCGGCCCCCGTTTCGGTTTACGTATATCAAGTCCCTTTTTGTAGGATCTGACCCAGGATTCAATAACATCTTTAGGGACTAAATTGATATCGTTGGGACGAATATGCTTACGAATCAAATCTTCTTTCATTCTTCTGATTTTCTCCATCAACTCCACGTCGTTAAAACTTTCCGAACTACTATAGCTTATTTTTCCGAGCATCAAATTGGTTTCACATTCAAGAGGCTGCATATGTTTTTCCTCCTAACTATTTGATTCCTCGTCTATGAAGCTTGTCCCTTGGTTTCGGCTAACCATATAATTACTTGGTATGTTAAATAAATATTGACGCTGAGTTCATTGCATACCATATCTGGACATTTAAATGAAGAAAATTGGTTATTTTTGATATTGGGATATCTGGCATTAGTCATATCGACTCAATCAAGAATGGCCCTTCCGGTCGTCACCGCTTCTAATTTTCCAGGCACAGTTATTGCATTTCTTATTAAATAAAGCGCACTCACTCTATTATTTTTATGATCAGGAGGTATTTATGAACTTAAGAGAAAACATGATGGCAATCTACAATCGCGAGCAGCCCGATTATTATGGGGATGTGATGACCGCACTTGAATTTATATTAGATCCAGTTTTTGTTCGGGATGCCATCATCCCACAAGATGGGAAAGAATACACCGATTCGTGGGGGACGGTAAGAATCTTTCTTCCCGGAGCTCCGGGACCACATCCGCATCAAACACCTGAGAATATCGTCATTAAGGATATTGAAAAGTGGGAAGAACAGCTGGCTGTACCTTCACTAATCGGTCTCGACTGGTCTGAAGCCAAGAGTCAGGCTGCATTAATAAATAGAAATGAAAAACTCGTCGCTTCATTTTGTCCCGGAGGACTTTTTGAACGCAGCCATTTTCTGATGGGGTTTGAAAACGCATTAATGAATTATTTGGAATATCCCGCTGAAATGAAGGCACTGCTCAGAACCATTGCCGATAATAAAATCGCGTACATTAAAAAGGTGGCTGAGGAATGCCACCCTGACATTATTTTCTATCATGATGACTGGGGCTCTAAACAAAATCTGTTATTGCCGCCGCGGGTATGGCGGGCTATCATCAAACCCCTGCAGAAAGAGATTGCGGATACGATCCACGCCTGTGGCATGATTTACATGCACCATGCGGATTGTATTTGCCAACCCATAGTGGAAGATATGGTCGAAATAGGTGTCGATATCTGGCAGGGCGTGATCGCACAGAATGACATCGTGGAAATCCAGCGCATCACCAAAGGAGAACTGGCAATGGCCGGTGGGATCGATGGGCCCAAGATCGACCTTGAGAACACTACGGAAGAGGCTATTCGTTCGGAAGTCAGACGGGCAATTGATACCTACTGCCCGGCCGGACGTTTCTATCCGTCTATTCCAAACGGTGTGTGTTTCAGGGAATGGAACAACAGCATTGTGATCGATGAACTTGCTTCTTACGGCAGAGAATACGCGCAGAAACATCCGATTAAATAGCACAAATTTCAGCCGCTATGACATGCAGTGTTCGTTCGGTTGTCATATTATCCATATGCCCGCCTTCATTATTCGTTTAATGACAGCATATGCAGACAGGCTGCGGTTGGTGAGAGCGTGTAATCATAACCGGTCCGCCATATAAAAAAATCCCCCTCTGTGATAGGGGGAAAACCACATGTCTGTACGGTTTAAATTGATTCGGATATAAGGATTGAACCAATGTAATATACTGATTTTTATATACTAATCGAATATTCCCTGATTTTTCTATACAGTGTTGATTTGCTCATTTCCAGCAACTCCGCCGCTTTGGCAACATTGTTGTTTGTCTGATGTACTGCTTGTTCAATTGCTATTTTTTCAAGTTCCTTTAGCGAAAGCTTATTTTTTAGTATCGGAATATCAGTTACCGGGCTCACCTTTTTTGGGCTCTCCATTGAAATAGGTAAATTGACAGATTGATAGATTTCCTCCGGAAAATCTTCTGGGCAAACAATTCCGTCTTTTGCCACATTAACAGCATAAGTTACCGCATTTTCCAATTGTCTGACATTCCCAGG
Source organism: Dehalobacter sp. DCM (assembly GCF_024972775.1). Classification (NCBI taxonomy): domain Bacteria; kingdom Bacillati; phylum Bacillota; class Clostridia; order Eubacteriales; family Desulfitobacteriaceae; genus Dehalobacter; species Dehalobacter sp. DCM. Next base: position 3,892,210 of record NZ_CP092282.1, read on the forward strand.
CCAGTTGTACTGTAAGAGGAGATACTTTGCTGTCTTACTTAGAGTCGGGGCGGGAATTTTTTGTTTTTGTGCCACTCTTTCAATAAAGGTATCCACCAATTTAATAATATCGGGCCCTCGCTCCCTTAACGGAGGAATCGAGATTTTAAACACGGCCAGCCGGTAATATAAGTCTTGCCGAAATTGATTCTTTTGAACAAGCTCTAACAGGTCCTTGTTCGTTGCCGTTACCAGCCGAAAGTCAACCGGAATATAACGGCTTCCCCCCACACGCTTCACGACTTTTTCTTCAATAACTCGAAGAAGCACCGTCTGTACCTCTAAAGGCATATCCCCGATTTCATCCAAGAAAAGAGTACCACCGTCCGCAAGTTCGATTTTCCCCGGTCTGCCGTGACGTTCAGCACCGGTAAAGGCCCCTCCTTCGTATCCAAATAATTCACTTTCAATGAGCGTCCTTGGAATAGCCGCACAGTTTTCAGCAATAAACGGAGCATCCGACCGGCTTTCCATATGAATACACTGAGCAAATACCTCTTTGCCGGTACCGCTTTCTCCCTGGATTAAAATATTGCCGTCAAGGGGCGCAAATTTCTTTGCTAAATTTATTGCATGTTGGATTTGGGAAGAGTCTCCCAGAATTTTATCAAACGTATATTTAGGCTGCAAAAACTCAGCCTTCTTAACGTTCTTTCGTGAACGGTCTATTCCCTTTAAGGTGAAAATACAGCCAAGATTTTTTCCGTATTTATTTTTTACGGGTTGTGCCGAACTAATATGCAGTTTTTGGTTGGTTTTTTCAACTGTAATATCCATTCCGTACATCGGTTTTCCGCTTCTTAAAGCGGATTCAATACGGGTTTGGTGCCCAAGTACTTCGGTAAGAGGCAAGCCGATTAAACTATGTTCTTCATTAAATAATAGTTTCTCTGCCGCTATATTGGAATTAATGATGTTGCCAAACTGATCAACAGCCAGGATCGCATCCGGCGTTGTTGTAATGGTGGTGTTCAGCAATTCCTCTTTTGCCGATAATTGCAAATCCTTCTGAATAGCCCAAGCCATTGCGATGGCCAACCCTAATGTGTGTGAGTTCTGACCGTGTAAAAAAGGACATGCGATAGAGATGGTGCCTTCCAAATTATTATTGGCATCAAAAACCGGTGCGGAGGAACATGAGGTTTGCTGGAAAGCCTCACAGTAGTGTTCCGGTCCGGAAATTTGGATCGGACTTTTTAAGAGTATGCTCATGCTGTGCGAGCATGTCCCCACTGTTTCTTCTCGCCAGATCGTACCGGGAGTCAATTGAAAAAACGTATTCAATTCTTCGATTCTGGGGTTGTTGCCAATAACAACACGGAGAATGGTTCCGTTCTCATCCGTTAAAAAGACAATGCCGCTTGTGTCGGAAAACATATGTTCCAATTTTTCAATAAATGGATCGCTCACTCTAAGAAACTGTTCTTTTTCTGTGAGTCGGTTCAAAAAGGCATCCCGGCTTAATACGGGAAGGCTGGGATATTCGTGTAAAGTAACACCGTTGCGGTGTGATCTCATCCATGATTCTGCGATATCTGAAGATACTGTATTCACTTGTGACAGATCAATTTGATTACTAAGCAGATTGAGCTTTTGCTTTTTCATTTTCTCCATCAACAATACTTCACTATCACTCAGCAGTTGGGAACTTGCATTATTAAAATTTCTGATCAATGGGCTTAGCAGCTGTTCAATCGGTTTCACCGACAGTCACCCTTTCTTTCAGTAAGACCTGGATACAATAAGAGTCATCTCTAGTTTCGTGCAAAAGCTGAGGTTATTATAATCGAATCTCACAGAAAAGAAAAGCATTAATAGTATCAAAATAGTAAATCTACCGAATTATTTCTCAAAATAACCGCGATGTGTATCACTTCTTAGGAAATGATTCTCATTTCCTATTTTTTTAGCAGATATGTGATCCGAACACGCGCTAAAATAGCGGTTTTGATATCTTGGCATGGTTATTGCACTATATATTGCATGATATATATCACAAATCAAGACTAGGAGGAACATGAATCATGAGCACGGTAAAATTAGACACACTTGGCTCTGTCAACGACATGGGCAAACCGTGGCGCTTTGAAGAGGACGGACTGACTGTTACCCGATCTGCCGTCTGGTCGCCGCCGGGATGCCATCCGGTAGGCTGCGGACTTAAACTCTACACTAAGGACAACAAACTCGTCCGGGTGGAGGGAGATGAGAACCATCCGGTTACCCAGGGACGACTTTGCGTGCGCTGCATCAGCCTAAAAGACTACGTTTACAATGCCAGCCGGATCACCCACCCCATGAAGCGGGATCGCCAATACCGGGGGCAGGCGGATAAATGGGAACGCTGTACTTGGGATGAGGCTATCGATATTATCGAGAAAAACTACCGCGAGATCACTGCGAAGTACGGACGTGAAAGCATTATTCTCTTTGCGGGTACCGGGCGGGAGGGTGGTACCCTCAATCCCTATGGATCATTAATGCTGGGCACCCCCAATTACACCTACACCCAATCCGGTTACGCCTGCTATATTCCCCGCCTGGCAGGGACAGCCTATATGCTGGGAGTGACCTATCCTGAGATCGATTATGCCGGCGGCCTACCGGGACGCTATGACGATCCAGCCTATCAGGTACCGGAGGTCTTAATGCTCTGGGGTAAGGCACCCTTGGAATCCAATGGCGACGGCTTTTTCGGACATGCGGTGGTCGATCTGATGAAGCGCGGCACTCGGCTCATCGTGGTCGACCCTCGTGTTAACTGGCTGGCGTCCAGAGCAGACTTCCATCTGCGTCTCCGCCCCGGTACCGATGCCGCTCTTGGAATGGCTATGTTGAATGTGATTATCTCGGAAGATCTCTATGACCATGATTTCGTGGAGTATTGGTGTTATGGCTTTGAAGAGCTGACTGAGCGCGTAAAAACCATGCCGGTGGAAAAAGCGGCGGCCATCACGGGTGTCCCCGCTGACAAGATTGTGAAAGCGGCGCGTATGTATGCTGCCGGTACGCCCTCGGCGCTGCAGTGGGGACTGGCGATCGATCAGAAGGCCAATGGCATGCAAGCCGGTCAAACCATTGTGGCTTTAATGGCCATTACCGGCAACATTGATGTTCCCGGCGGTCAGATTCTTTCCGACATCAATTTCGGTCTGAATGAGGTGGGGTTTGGCATCGAAAAAGGTGTCGGTAAAGAACTTATGGATAAGATGATCGGGCTGGACAAATACCCGGTATATTGCAACACGATCCTGAACGCCCATGCCGATATGATGCTGGAAACCTGTGAGACCGGCAAGCCCTATCCTATCAAATTCGGATTCTATGCCGGAAACAACCTGATGTCCTGTACTTCGGCCGAACCCAAACGCTGGCATGACGCCCTGGTGAAGACGCTGGATTTCTGCTTCACCATCGACTGTTTTATGACACCTTCCGCCGAGGCTACCTGCGAGGTATTTCTGCCCCTCTCCGCAGCCGCCGAGGAAGATGGTGTTTCTTTCACGCACTACAGTGGTTCGCCGGTTACCACCAATTTTATGAACCAAGCCTTTACAACCGGAGAATGCCTCTCGGATATTGAAGCCTGCGTCAAGATTGGCAAACGGCTTAATCCCCATTTGTTTGAGGAATATAACGATTATCACGATTTCATTGACCATCTGCGCTTGAGTCGCCGCCTGAAGTTTGATGATGTAAAAAAAGATGTGACGATACAGCGCGACGTTGTTTACTACAAGTACGAAACCGGCGATCTGCGTATGGATCACACTCCGGGATTCAATACGCCCACAGGGAAGGTGGAACTCTATTCCACTGTTTTCGAGCAGTTTGGGGAAGACCCGCTGCCCTATTATGAAGAACCCCAGTACAGCCCCCAGAGAACGCCGGAATTACTGGAAAAATACCCCTTCGTATTGACCACCGGCGCCCGCACCTTTGCTTTCTTCCATTCGGAAAACCGTCAAGTTCCTTATACCCGTGAACTAAACCCGGATCCGCTGGTGGAAATCAATCCAGAGACTGCACACCGTCTTGGCATTACCGATGGTCAGTGGTGCGAGGTCTGGAATCAGTTTGGCTCTGCCAAGCTCAAAGCCAAAGTATCAGAAGTCGTAGATGAAACCACTATCCACTGTCAACACGGCTGGTGGTTCCCCGAGGAAGACGGATCAGAACCCAATCTATATGGTACTTTCCGGTCCAACGTAAACAACCTGGTTCCCAATTTCCATACAGGTAAATTGGGTTTCGGAGCCCCCTTTAAGTGTCTGCTCTGCAATATCAAGCCGATTGATGAGATGTTGGATACGGACATGACAAAAGTATGGGAAAAATTCAAAAGGGAGGATCAGTAACAATGGCCGAGACATACGGGCTTCTTATCGACTACGAGTATTGCACCGGCTGTGAGTCCTGCGAAGTTTCATGTAAAGAGGAACATAACTATCCGGTAGGCAAATGGGGTATCCGCGTCTTTGATGACGGACCCTGGAATATTGAAGCGGATCGATTCAATTTTAATCGGATCCCCGTCCCCACCGATCTCTGTGATCTCTGCGCGGACCGTACAGCTACCGGACGCGAACCGATCTGCGTCCATCATTGTCTGGCAAACTGTATGACCTACGGGCCGGTAAAGGAACTGGCAGAAAAATTAGCCGGCAAAACAAAACAGGTTCTTTGGGTGCCGCAATACAAACCTTTGGAAGCAAAGGGCGAATTTGTTTCCAAAAATGAGAAACGCCATATTGCCGCTCATATTGATGTTCGTGCAGTTGAACATTTTGAGAACACGGTGCATCGCGCTGAAGACCGGGTGGAAATGGTGGAAATCAAGAAAGTGGATGACTAGTCAATGGAAATGAAGTACAGACAGCGCTCAGGAAAATGTGCTCTTGTCCGCTACCGAGGTGGCCCCGTAGATGGCGAAATAGTGGAAGACCGCTCCCTGGGCGAACCGGTGCGGATTATCATCGGTGCCGGTCAGGTACCGCCGGGAGTGGAAGATATTCTCAATGAAATGGAGATTGGCAGCCAGGGAGAATATATTATTCCCTGCGCCAAGGCTTACGGCGCCCATGATCCGGAGGGTGTGAGGACTTACCCTCGACTGTCTATTAAGGACGGTCAAAGCTTAGACGCGGGGAGCGTCATTCCCTGGAAACATCCTGTCTCACAGCAGTTAGTACCGGTTAAAGTCATTGCTGCAACAAAGGACACAGTAACTATCGACTTTAATCACCTCCTGGCTGGGACGGATCTGCGCTACTGGTTTCAATTGGTAGATATTTTGGATTAGTTGTAAGTGAACCGTTCCGGGAGAGTAAAGCGATTTAAGAACTTGCTCTGATTGCTTTATTTCTCCCGGAGCAAAACTAACATAAGCACCGATATGATTACTCGCTTCTAATTCTCCATTTTGGTTAGCTATGTGAATTTAATAGCAAAGGAGAACCAATAAAATGAGTACGGATACTCAATTCCCCAAATTTCGCTGGTTTGTTATGACAACCATGTTGATTGGTGCCATTGCCCAGGGGGTAATTATGATAGCACCGTCACCATTAATCGGTGAAGTTGCTAAATACTTAGGCAAAGACTTAGGATTAGTTACATTTACCGTCATGGGGCTCTGGACGATAACTGTTTGTATCGGCGGTATTATCGGAGGTGTACTGGTCGATAAAGTTGGCGTCATCAAAGTGTATCTGGTTTGTGGACTGATATTGATTATCTCTGCTGTCGGAATACCTCTTGCCGGCAAATCACTTCCAGCCATTGTCTTCCTAAGACTCCTTGGAGGGGCTGGCACTGGCCCAATTATTTCATCCATTGTCCGAGTAGCAGCTGAATGGTTCCCAAGTAAAGAACGCGGATTAATCAGCGGTGTTCAGGGTATGTCTACCGCATTAGGGATATCGGTAGGTTTTGCAGCTTCTCCGGCAGTTTTTGCTGTTAATCACTCCTGGCCGGAAACGATGGTATTTATGGCAATTCCCTCTGTCGTTTTTATTATCTGTACCATCATCATGGCGCTTGGCCCAAAACCGCCGACAGTGATGCAAATCAATAGTCAAAAAATAGAGCATAGTACTGATTTTAAGCGTGCCATGAAAGATCCCACGATTTATTTATGTATTCTTTATATCTTCTTATTTAACTGGCTCGTCCAAGGGATCAATGACCTTACACCCGGGTATTTCGCGATTCCATCACCGGTCGGTGTCGGTTTTGGGCCAACGACAGCCGGTAATTTGATGATGTTGTTCCAAATGATGTATATGATAGCATCCCTTCTCAGTGGCTGGCTTAATACCAAGGTCTATAAAGGCAATTATCGAATTCAGATCATGTTAGCTTATCTCATAACCGGTCTATACTATTTCATCAGGTTTTCTGAGGTGACCGGAACCGGACCCAATTTCTTATTAATCCTTATCTTACTCATAACGGCGCTTTTCTTAGGTCAGGGTATCGCAACGATTATTACGTATATTGCGAATAGCTATCCTGAGCATATTACCGGTAAAGTAGGTGGCGTTGTCGTCGGATTCGGATTATTCGGTGGAGTAATCGGCGTAGCCTGTGGTTCAAGTGCTTTGACCGTAACCCATACCTACCAGCTTTCAATTATTATTGTAACCATTGTCACATTGCTAGGGTTTGTCACATCGTTTCTGTTAAAAGCCCGTCCCGCTATGGTCGCAATAAAGTCTTCACTTGTTGCAGATGAAAAATCATCGTGACGGATATGCCACGTCACTCTCACACTTCCCCTTATTTTCAGCAAAATGCTTTCAAATAGACACATGAAGGGCCTCAATATTTAATATAGGAGGAAAAACTATGAAAAAAGCCTGGTTAATGGTTATCATTGCAATTCTCACTTCGATCACCTGTGCCATATCATTTCTTAAGATTCCACCCACAATGGTATTAATCATGCAAGGATTCGGGGTCAGTCTGACCGTAGTGGGACTGACAATGACTGTCGCAACGATTGCTCAAGTCATCGTTACGTTGCCTTTTGGTGTTGTCGTCGCCAAAATTGGGCCGAAAAAAACAATGTATATTGTTCTGGCGATGGGCTTTATCGGCAGTGCCATAGGCGCTTTAAGCACGAATTACACGATGTTGCTCGTGGGCAGGATCTTTGACGGCGCCTGTTTTGGTGTTGCATCCATTGTCGTCCCGCCCATTATCTCAATGTGGTTTCCGCCTCAGAAGCGCGGACTTCCAATGGGTATATTCTCTGTTTGGGTCGCACTCAGTATGTTGATCATCTTTAATGTTGCCAATCCGATCGCTGCTCTTTTTACCTGGCGAGGCGTATGGTGGTTCAGCTGTATCCTTACCGTAATTCTGGGTATTGTCTTTGCCTTTATACTTAAATATCCCAAAGAAGGCGAAGGCTCAGGCGAAAGTTCGGCTCAGGCGGAACAAGAAAGTAAACCATCACTATCTGCAGGATTTAAATCAGGAGCCGTTTGGAATGTCGCCATCTCATTTTTCTTCTTTACACTCCTGTTTAGCATTTTCAATAATTTCTACTCGACTTATCTTGTTCAGGGAGCGGGTCTAGACCTTGGTGCAGCAAATAAAATCTACGTCTTTGCCATTATTGGTATGGCTATTGGCGGAATTTTCTCCGGAGCAATTCTGAATAAGGTCAATCGAAAATACCATGCCGTTTTATTAACAGTTTCATTTGTACTGGTTGCCATCTGCGCCTTTTTTGAATTCCGGATTACCTCACCCTCTGCGCTGATTCCCTTCTTATTGATCGCCGGTTTTATCTACATGCTTTCTGTTCCAATTGTATTTACACTCGGATCCAGTCTTGCCAAACGCCCGGAAGAGGTTGGTCCTATTATGGCCGTCGTTAATTTTGCCAACGGGGCAGCGGGAGTTGTCAGTCCGCTAATTGTCGGACCGATGGTAGCCGCATTTGGCGGATGGAGCGGTTTGAGCTTGCCACTGCTTGCCTTCGTCGTATTAGCAATTATCGGATGTCTATTATTGCAAAAGACGTATGCCAAAAGATTTAAAGCAGCTGAATAGGTTATAAACTATTAAATAGTGCTTAATCCTGTAAGAACTGATATAGGAAACCTTAATGGGTCAAATGCTGCCCCAGGCACCCGGCGTTCTTGATATCAGAGAGGATAATAGCTGAGGGCTGATTAATACGGCTTTTCAGCTAACATATTGCATAGGATGAAACATGGAAAAGCAATTACGATTAAGACGCTTGATACCTTATGTGATATATTGAATTGCGAAGTATCGGATGTCATTGAACACACTAAAGAGTAAAGCAGCTTAAATGATGTCAAACAGCGCCAAACTTCATATAATAATATTACCGGCGAACAGGCAAAAACGAGAGAGGGCGAGGCCAACCGCAACTCCGGATTACCGTCAGCCCGCCCCCTCGTTTATCGTGATGCCGGAACTACCCGCTTACACTTGCGGCGGGTCGTAAAGGTCATTGGTTGTTGTATCAATGACCTTTATATCCTTGATGCCCGTAAGCGTACCGTTTGCCGTCAAGAATATCCCCCCGGCAATCAGCGTATTCATCACGGTCACCGCTTCAGCCAGCTGAATATTCTCCCGTGGTTGGGGAACCGTCAGGGAAAACGTGTTCCCTGCGCTTGTCGAAAAGGTTAATCTGGCTGTTCTGTTAGTCGTGATAGCCACTATGCTCACCTCCTTCTGCCCGGAAAATTGACCTCGGCTTAGGTCTCATCTGTCAACTCGTTGGTTTTTCTGAAGAAAACGTCGATAAGGCTATACTGGGATAAGCCAAAGATGGCATACGCCGCGTCGTAGACAGCTTGATCCGGGGCCGTGTAGATAATGTTGTTAAGGGTTAGCTGTCTGGTTATCGGGGTACCGCCTGTACCGACTCCAGTCTGGTATACCATGACCAGCGCTGCGCTGGATGGCGTAGAAACGACTGCCAATCCTAACATCTCCTTTCTTTATAGCTTGGACGGCTTAACGGCCGCCTGGTACATACTATGACTTGGCTTGTCCAAAGGTTCCAAATAAAGAATTAGGAATTCACTCTAAGCGGCTTTCTGGGGGGCGGCCATTCTTGAATTGTCTCTGCCATGTAGGTAATCAGCCGGTTGGCTTCTTCTCGTTTCTTTTCTTTCAGCTTTGGGTCGATATGGTTAAGATTGGTAAGCGTTGTGGTCAGATCAAAGAAGGTATCCGCGATGGTTTTACAGTAAGCGTCGCATTTTTCTACATATTTGATGTGATCGTTGGGGTCACTTTCAGTTTTAAGGTTGTGGGTAAAAGGGACTGCTTGCACGGAGGAGTTATTCCCTTCAGAGGAGGCACTGTTGGCAGATGGGAATTCTGCTTTATTATTTTCCGGATTCATTGGCGTTGACAAAGCCTTTGCCTGCTCGTTGATCAATTCGGAGATTGTATTATCGATAGTCTCTAACCCTTTTTTCAGTAGCTGATTCTCTTGAATCGCCTGATTCTTAGTCTGAATGGCCCGGTCCTTTTCCTGAAGTGCCTGGTCCTTAGCCTGATTGGCTTGATCCCTGTCCTTTAGCGCTTGCTCCAGCTCCTGGATCGTCATGCCCCCGATATTATTCTGCACGATGAACTCTTCACGCTCTTCTGCCGGCAATCCCAGCAGGAGAAGGGCTTGCGTGTAAGTCAAAATCGACATTGATGTCGATTTTGAACTGTCGGACCCATCGGAAAATTCAGGCCCGTATTCCTGGTAGAGCTTGATCAGCCGTTCGGCAGTCTTTTGGGAATAGCTCACAGACTCTTCCAGCCACTTTCCCCATTCCCCGTGTTTAACCAGATCCTTTGCTTCCTGTAAACGGCGGCCGATTTCAATGGCACTGGCAAGGAGGATTTTTTTGGTTTGGGTGGTTATCATATTGATTTCAGCCGCAATGACATGCGGTGTTCGTTCGGATGTCAAATTTTCCATACGCCCGTCCTTCATTATTCGTTTAATGACAGCATATGCAAACCGGGTTCGATTGGTGAGAGCGTGTAATAATAACCGGTCCGCCATATAAAAAAATTCCCCCTCAGTGATAGGGGGACTAATTCCTTATGTCATGCGAAGTTAACTTGTAAACCGGGTTATAGGAAGTTACTTTCTAATCCATTGTTTTCGTTCCGGGTTTGTCTTCAACTGATAAATATACCGCCGTCAATCACGATATTCGAGCCTGTCATAAACGAAGATTCATCAGAAGCAAGGTAAACAGCTAAATAAGCAATATCTTCAGGTTCACCGAGTCTTCCTACCGGAAGCAACGCTTTAACTTTATTTTGTTCTTCTTGATTGTTCCTGACTGCTTCGGGAGTCATATTAGTACTAATTGGTCCTGGACAAATGCCGTTGATTCGAATCCCCTTTGGGGAGAATTCTTTGGCAACGTCCATATTCAACTTAGCGACACCTGCTTTAGCTGAACCATAGAAATAGGCGTTTAATTCAGGCTTATAAGCTGAAATCGACGCAACATTGATCACAGAGCCTTTGCCGTTTTCAACCATAATGGGTAGAACTTCCTGCATCGTCCAGATATATCCGCGTAAATTTGTTTCAATAATAAAGTTAAAATCGTCAAGAGTTTGTTCCAGGAACGGCTTATGCACCAGGACACCTGCAGAATTGAATAGTACATCAATACGGCCGTATTTTTCTTTGGCTACTTTTACCAAGGCTTTGATATCCTCCTGGATTCTGACGTTGCATTTTACAAAGAGTGCATCCCCGCCATTATCTATGATGGATTGGGCGGTCGCAGCTCCGTTTGCTTCATTGAAATCGGCAACGACAACCTTGGCTCCTTCCTCGGCGAACATCAGTGCAGTTGCTCTTCCTAGTCCTGATCCCGCCCCCGTTACGAGAGCAATTTTCCCCTCAAGTCTAAGTCTGAACATAATAAACTCCTCCTTTATATGTTATCTATAGAGCCTTTAACACGAACTATTAAGGAAGCTTACCTATAGTCTCCAGCACATCCGCTACGTCATTCAATCCATAGTTCTCATAGGTTTCTCTGGTAGGCCAGCCGGTTTCCTTATCCCAACCACGCAGGGCGTAGTAGAGGTCGACCAGATCGTTCCACTCATCCCAGGTTACGGTTTCCCCCCAGGGATCGGGAAACTGCATAATTGGAAAGATCGCATTGACTTCCAGTTCCCGAGTCCGATCGTAATTTCGAATGATAATCGCGCGGAAAAGGTTTCTAGAACGCTCAGCGGCTTTATTGAGTTCTTCCTCTGTCATCGGAATCCCCGTCGCGGCCGTAAACATTTGAGCTTCCATATCGGTCCAGAACAAGTTCGGGCTTTGCCAGTCGCAGCAGGTTACGGAATCCTTCAACTCAGCCTTATTCTCGCCCATAACCACAGCCTTGGCCGTAAGCGGGCTGCGGCACGGATCGTCCTTTAACTCAAGATAGTTTTCAAATTTATCGTGATGATGTTGAATGGTCTGCGTATCACGGGTGGCGGTCATTTGATGAAGGTTGGTCGCTACCCAAGCAGGTTTGGCGATTGACGCTTCAAAACCGCGGCCCTGCCAGTGGACACTGTGTCCCCATGCCGTTTCCAGGCTGATGGGAAGGTCCAGCTGTTTATTGATCTGCCGGGAATAACGGCCATGGTAAATGGTATCGCCAAATTTCTCCTTACCTAAAACCCGGATGGCTCTGGCCATCCCTTCTGCGAGGAGATTGCCGTAATATCCTTTGCGGTAGACGATCATATCCATCAAATACCTGACAAATTCCTCCGACTCCACATCGATTTCCTTACCAAAGTCGATATCGTCAAAGACGCCTTCTTTCTTGCCCATGGACAGCCATGGCAACAGCCAGATAATAACATCCCATTTATCGACACCATACTCATTACAAAGATCATTGATAACACTGCCCTTATCAAAATCATGTTTCCAAAAATCTAAGATATCACCGGGGCCAGGGGTAAACTCTTGTTTGAAATAGGGGTCACTTGTGTCCGGCGGATCAACTTCGCGGGCAATCATCTTACACGCAGGAAAGTGATTCTGCTCCGTCTGGAATATTCCACCGGGTCCGCCGGGTCCGCCGTAGGGTACGTCCTGGTCGAAAGCAAAGGCGAAGATACTAACGCATTTTTCTACATGGTTAACCTTTTCTTCAGTAAAAGCCGATTTCATATCGAGCATCAGGCACATGCAGTGCTGATTGCAGCCATAGCTGCAGGCAACCTGGGCACGCTTCCAGCCGCCGGGGACTAGGTTTTCTGCACCGGGTAACCCATGATGAGTTTCGTTAATAACCGGTCGTTTAAGCATCGAAGGATGTGCCATCTTCATCCGCAGTTCAAGCACTTTCTTGCTATCGGCCGGAACGACCGTCCCGGTACCGCGCACCGTTATTGCTTTCAGATTCTTTGAACCAAAAACAGCCCCTAGTCCTGCTTTAGCTGCCACATTATCATTACTGGTGGTGACACTGGCGTTACGAATCAAGTTTTCTCCGGCAGGACCGATGACGATGCTCTTGACATCGTTGCCATGGATCTCTTCAAGTCTTCTCTGCGTAGCATGAACCAGCTTTCCCCATAGATTTCTTGCAGAAAGAAATGTGATGTCGTTGTCCTCAATATAAAGGTACGTAGGCTCGGGGGCTTTTCCTTCCAAAATGAAGCCGTCATATCCCGCAAATTTTATTTCTGCGCCAAATGAGCCACCGATTCCACTCCATGCATACTGCTCAGGAAGGCTGTTCGGAGAAATCGTCGTAAATACCGTCCGCCCGCCGGTCGGTATTCCCGTTGCGGTTGTTGGTCCGGTCATATAAATAACCTTATTTTCCGGGTCAAAAGCTTTTACTCCGGGTTTAACCTCATCCCAAAATATCTTATTACAGACGCTCCGTCCCCCGATATATTCCGGTACGTATTTTGTCGTCGGTATAACAGAAACCGTACTGTCCGTTAAATTAATGCGGGCAATCTTGCCGACATACCCATAAAGTTTATCCATAGCTAAAAAGCTCCTCCTCACAGATAAGATTGCTTTATTTATCACTTACACTGAGACAGGACACCTGGCAATATTGTACACAGGCGGGGCCTTCAGGGCGATTGCGGCAAAGGTCACACTTTTTAGCCTTGCGTTTGGTTTTATCCGTGCTTTTTATATAATTTATACGTGGCGGGTCAAAGACACATGCTTTTATGCAGCGCTTGCAGCCGATACAAAATTCTTCGTTAATATAGGCGATACCATGTTCATCTAAACACAGAGCCTGATCTTTGCGGGCACATGCCTCGTAGCATGGGTGATCGGAACATTGCTGACAGGTGTTTATAATGCTAACCATGGTCTGGGTACCTTTTTCCATAAAGATTCTGTTATAACAGGGCCCCACTACACCGTCATGAACAAGTGCACAGACAATTTCACAGGCATTGCATCCCGCACAGAATGAAACATCCGAGGGAGCCTGAACGATATGCTGGCCATAACTTCTCACTTTTACATTATCCTCCATATATTCCCACTGTATAATGTCAATTGCATTATACTTCACCTTTCGCAAGATTATGCTTATCAAAATATAATGCAAAAAACATGCCAATTATGATAAAAAAAATAGCCTTGGTCTATCAGGCTATTTTTCTCGTATTTCGTTTCATAAACTTTTTTAGGATGTTACTTTAATTACTTATATTTCTAAAAAAACTACTAATTTGTCCAAATTTTAGAAAATTTATAATTATCAATTAAGACATTTATCATTAATCAGTGATTCTGTGAGAACCCGAATAAACAATACCATAATCGCCTTTGACATACCCTAATAACGTGATATTATATTGACGGGCCAGACGGATCGTCGCTGTTGTGGGAGTGGATTTGGAGACCACAATGGGAGCATCGAGACGAATCATTTTCATCAGCATTTCCGAGGTTAGTCTGCCGCTAATATATATAATGCTTCTTATGGCGATTTTTGTTTTATTCTGTATTAACAGCATTCCTGCAATCTTATCGAAACAATTATGCCTACCGATGTCTTCTGTCTTCAGTTGAAAGCCGTCCGTAGCAAATAATACACTGTGTACGCCGCCAACTTCATTATAGAGTTCCGATTCCTTAATAAATCGATTCATCGTGTTAAGAATCTCATTGGCAGAGAAAGTCAAGTCATTTTCACTAATGTTGTACAGTCTTTGCTTCAAGGGATTAATATATGTATAACATTTACCACATCCGGATGTCATGCTCCTTAGACTCTCTCGCATGTCAATGACCACATATTCCTTTAGTTCAATGACTACCGCCAACATGTTTTCAACATAGTCTATACTTTTGATATCATCAATGGCGTTGATGACACCTTCATTATACAAAAAACCTAAGGCGAGTTCCTTTTGATATTGATTCAGACAAAGTAAAGATACAAGTTCCATACCGTTGACAATGATTTTGAGAGATACTTCGGCGATAACCTTAATTTCCTTTTCATTACGAGTGATGCCCATGTTTTCTCTTTTAATTTCTATAACATCAAAATCTTCATAGACAATCCCTTCCCCAATCATCGCAATCCCTCCGTAAGTAGAATTAGTTGATATTAAAAAATACCAACTGCAAATATAACACAAGCACTCGTATCCTGCAACAAGACAACCACAGCTGTTTTGGACAACGCTACATAGTAGGTGTTTTCGTTAGACAAACAAAGTCCCCATCATAACCGATGGGGACACATTCCTTATGTAGGTGCGAAGTCAACCTGTAAGCCGAGTTCTGTACCTCTTGCGAGGTGATGATCATCTATCTGGGACTGCCGTTACCGACAGCCTCAAGCGACCTTACCCGGGAACAGAGCGGGCAGCTCCATCGTTCCTCTATTTGGTCTTGCTCCAAGTGGGGTTTGCAGGGCCAATCAGTTACCTGACGGCCGGTGAGCTCTTACCTCGCCTTTCCACCCTTACCGCTAATCTAGCGGCGGTATATCTCTGTTGCACTTTCCTCGGGGTCACCCCCGCCGGGCATTACCCGGCACCCTGCCCTATGGAGCTCGGACTTTCCTCAGAAGCGACCTTTCGGTACTTGCTCCCGCGATCATCCGGTTGACTTCGCCACACAATTTTACTGGATTAATTGCTTCAAGTCAATTGCGATAATTACTGTATTACTTGCTACTGGTGCTGTTTATCTTATTGCGTTGATATATTTGTTATTTCATATAGGCCAGAACAATTGCTTAGTATACTACATTATTAGATAGTGTATTTGCTGCAGCCACTGTTTCGTCTCTTGCTTCTTTGCTGTTAAAATGTTAAAAAATACGTTGAAACGTCTCGACAATATTGTGTGTTTACATAGCATAACATTTTTATTTTCAATGTCAATCTACAATTTTTTACATAATAATATTATTCTCGATTCAATGTTATAATTATTTTAATTCTACTTATGCACATATTGTTAACAATTTGTGGATAAGTTTTTTACTAATTACACGGATATTACTGTATTCGATACACCTTGCCGGGTTCTTCTGTTGATAACTTTATCACCATTTTAACCAAGGCACTTTGTTCATCGTGCTAATGATTAATTCTGCGTCGGTCATTGTCCGATCCGCTCTAATATAATCATAAAGCGCATGGACCATCGGAATTTCGCTAAGGAAGTGACCCAGTTCTCCCACTGCCATGCCTGATTCGAGACATTCCAGCACATTATGGTAGTTGAACTCGCCGACAATATACAGATCGGCACCTTTAAACGCGGCTTTCTGCACAAAACTGCTACCGTTGCCGTTTAATATGGCAATTTTTCTTATTTTCTTCTTTGGATCCCCAGCCAGTCTCACCGAAGAAAAATCGTAGGCTGTGTAGTGATTTTTCAACCGGGTGATAAACTCCTGCCAGATATCGCCCAGAGCCCGGGGCTCAAGCAGCAAACCGACCGCACCATATCCACGGGCTTTGCCAGTGTTTTGGAGCGGAATAATGTCGTAGGCCGGTTCTTCATAGGGATGGGCTTTTTGTAAGGCTTTGACTGCCCGGGACAGCGCGCGTTCTTCAACAATGCTTTCCATCCGAATCTCCGGCACACGGGTCAGTTCCCCGATCTTGCCAATAGCCGGCATAGCACCGACCAATGCTCTGAACATGCCTTCGCCTTTTGTCTGATAAAAGCACTCGGTATAGTTGTTGCTGTGCTCGCCGTCAGTGATTCCGCTGCCGACACCTTCCGCAGCCAAGGCCAAGCGAAGCGCGTCAGCGGATTCTTCCGGGACAAAGGTAACCAGTTTTACCATTTTCTCCGCGGCAGTCATATCCAGAAATTCCACCTTTTCCAACTGCAGCATGTCGGCAAAGGTCAGGCTGGAGGATAGTACAGATTGATCGAGATTGGTATGCGCAGCATAGCAGGATATGCCGTTACGAAAAAGCGAAAGCGGGATCAAAGCCGACGGATTGTCCATCCGGAGGTTTTTTAATGGTTTAAAAAGCAGCGGATGATGGGATACGATCAACTCGGCATTTTCTTTGACAGCTTCTTCAACTACTTCCGGCGTCACGTCCAGGGTCAGTAAGATCTTTCTAACCCGCTGGGCACTGCTGCCAACCAACAAACCGGGATTATCCCAGTCTTCAGCCCAGGCGCGGGGGGCAAGCTTCTCAATGAGTTGTTCTACTTGTCCTACCGATACAGCCATGTTTTCATTACCTCCACCATCGCAATTTCCTTTTTCATCTGAGTTGCTTTCGCAGTAACCTGCGCTCTGTCGGTCCGCGTCATTTCCAGGACTACCCGCTTTAGATTGGTACTTGTCTCGTCAAGGATACCGCAGATCAGGGCTTCTTTTCGTTCCACGATGAGCGGCCCGATCTGCCAGATGAGCTGTGCCATCATTCTTTCATATAATGCGATTCGTTCTTTAGCATCTTCAGATACCGTGCTAGTCTCTCCTCGTCCTGCTGCAGTCGGTGTCATAGTATCTTTCTTCTCTTCTACGGCAGAGTCCATATCGCAATGATACGCCATTATCTTTTGGACGATTTGGCGCGTACGTTCTTCAATATCATTTCTATCATGCCCCTCTGATCTGGAAAATTGGATAACGGTGTAGATACGATCATCTTCCTCAACCAGACATTCCTGCTTAAGCCTCCACCCCTGAGACAGCAGCACGTTCCGAACTCGGCTTTCGGCGCCCTGGGGCTGGAGAATCAGTGTGTCGATTCTTTGGAGCACCTCGGGCTTGCTTGCCAGAATCTCAAGCATTGTGACGCCGCCCATGCCGGCTATCACCAACGTATCGACTTCGCCTGGAACGAGCGGGATTAAACCGTCGCCATGGCGGATGCGGAGCACATTCTGAAGACCGTAGGCATTGACGTTTTCCATCGCCGATATATATGGCCCTTGGTGAACATCAATCCCGACAGCTTCCCGGATAATCCCTTGCTGGATAAGAAAAAGGGGCAGGTAGGCATGATCCGTCCCGATATCTCCAACTTTAGACCCGAACGGAACAAAGGAGGCAATGGTCTGAAGACGGGCACCCAGTTTGACCGACAGTTTTTTCAGATCCTCTCCGCAGGCGCCGTTAGAGGCTATCGATTGATCAATAATACTCTTATCTTCACTATCCATTGCTGTATTCCTCTCTTATTCACGCGAAACTTCTCGACAATAAATAATTTAAAATAATAAACTCCGGCTCGCACCAGAGTTTTATTTCTATCATCGTCATTATTTATTCTTTTTTCAAACTGTAATAACCTTTAATAAATCATTAGTACCCTATTTCCCCTGGTTTTTTTAGTATACACTTTCATCTAAACATTAACAAGCCGAAAACCCGTTTTTCCTATCCATTTAATCTGGGCGATTAATCTTTGTTCTCATCATAGGAATATCTACAATCTTTAAGCTATCCTTCTTTAGTTGAATGCTTTCAATAATTACTGTCTCATAACCGTCGGCGGTGACTTCAAGCGTATAGTTCCCAGAATTTAGTCCTTGAAACCTGAAATCTCCATAATCGTCACTTTCCGTAGACGCATCTAAGCCATCTTCTCCGTAAAGTGTCAGCTTCGCTCCTTTTATGATCGCATCACGAGATGAATCCCAGACTCCACCTGCAATTTTCAGTTTTGGCAGGTTCATGATCTCTATCTCCTTAAACAAAATACCGCATGCTGCTTTTCTTTAACTCCCTGTGGCTGAATAGCATCGTATGATCCGTGATTCCTGTTTCTTTGGACAATTCGTTCATAATTTCCCGGCACCCTTCATCCGAATGCCCATGAATCATCGTAAAGAGATTATAGGGAAAACCGGGGAGCCTAGGACGTTCATAGCAGTGGCTGACTTTCGGGGAAGCAGCCATTTTTAACCCCACCTCCACTACCAACTTCTCCGGCACACACCACACACCCATCGCATTAGAAGTAAAACCGGCTTTTTGATGATAAAGTATGGCTCCTATACGCCGCAAAATGCCTCTTTCCAGAAAATAATCGATCTTTTCCAGTACTTCTTTTTCACCGATATTGAGTTTCTCTGCTATAAAAGAAAAAGGGGTAAGGGTACTTGCCAGGTCCCCCTGAAGCAATCGGATTAACGCCTTTTCCTCATCGCTTAATCCCCTATCCGGAGATACTTTTTTAGCATTATTCCATGCTTGATCCGTATTCACACAATGTTTAATAAGGGATGTCCCTGATACCCGGTTCTCTTCCTTCTGATCCATGTCTAAGAAATTCAAGCAAACCTTAATTTTAAATACATTTTTCGCCGGGATACTGTAAACTTCATCACTGCCTAACGCCTTCTTAATCTCGTCTAAAATTTGCTCCATTCTTTGCGGAGAACAGGCAATAATCGTAAACCACATATTATAGGTATGATTACGGATATAGCTATGCGTAATTTCGGTGATACTCTGCATGAGTTCCGCCAGAACCGGAATTTTGTCTGCAGGAACTTTTGCCGCACACAACGTACTGATATAACCTAAATGACAGGAATCAAAGATTCCACCAACACGCCGGATTATTTTTTCGTTTTTTAATTTTTCAATTCTTAAATAAGCTTCCATTTCGGTAGTGCCTGTTTTTATTCCGATTGTTTGATACGGACGAGAATCCACCGGAAAAGCCCCTTGAATGAGATTGAGTATTGCCTTGTCAACGGAGTCCATTTACCTGTCCTCCTCTGCGGTTATAGTAAAGGCACCAGGGCTCCTCGGCCATAAAATCTCCTTCATGGTAATAGGCTGCACGGGCCCGGCAACCGCCGCAGATTTTTTTATACGTACAGGATCCGCAACTGCCTTTATAGTCTAGGGTGCGAAGTTCATGGAATACCGGATGGGTTTGCCAGATTTCATCAAAAGGTGTTACCCGCACATCACCCAACGGAATATTCAAATATGCGCACGGCTGTACCTGTCCTTTGGGGCTGATGATACAGTAAGCTGTTCCAGCCAGGCACCCTCGGCTAAAACGAGTTTCCACTCCCAATTGCTTCGCTATTCTTGTGAACTGGGGGGCACAGGTAGGTTTAAGTTCAATGTTAACGCTCTGTTGCTTTTTTATAATCCTGGTGAGAACATCTTCATAAGCCTCAGCTTTCAGCGATTCCTCCTCAATGGATACAGCCCGTCCGGTGGGGACAAGGAAGAAAATGTGATGGGCGACCGCTCCTTCCTCTACGGCAAAATCGGTGAGTGTTTCTAATTCCGCTGAATTCCAATCCATGACAGTTGTGTGGATCTGAAAAGGCAGACCAACCCGGCGGCAATTCCTCATTCCCTGAACCGCTTGCTCCCAAGCACCTTGATAACGGCGAAAGTGATCATGCTTTTCGCTGTCCAGGGAATCAAGGGAAATTCCCATGCCCAGGGCACCGGCTTCTTTAAGTTTTTGGGCCAGTTCAACCGTAATTAAAGTTCCATTGGTTCCAAAAACAGGCCGCAGTCCCAGATTGCTCGCATAAGCAACTAAATCGATTATATCCGGTCGCATTAATGGTTCGCCGCCGCTGAAAATCATGATTTTAAATCCGGCTTTGACGATCTGATCCAGCATCGTCTTGGCTTCATCTGTGCTTAATTCTTCTTCCAGCTTCGCGCCGGCATCCCGATAACAGTGCTCACAGTACATGTTACAGGCATTGGTTGTATTCCACGATACGATCATTGGCTTGTCCTACTTTCACTTTGGCTGGCTATACCGATCTCGTCGTCGGTCAGATAACAGGCAGGGTCGGATGCCCAGAAATCTCCGGCCACCGCGCCAGCCCGCGTACGGAAATTTCCGTTGCAGAAGCTTAAAAACCGACACTGGGCACAACGTCCCTTTAAATGAGTCTTCCGATCCTTCAACGCAGCCAGGAGCGGATGGTTCATATCCGTCCAGATCTCCCCAAACTTTCTTTCACGGACGTTTCCAAAAGAAATATACTGGGTGAATTGATCGGGATGAACATCACCGTAAGGATCAATTTCCCCGAACGCAATCCCTGAACGGTTTCCGCCATTGATTTCGAGGAGGGTTTTGATCTTTTCCGCCCGCTCAGGGTTTTCTTGAAGGGCTAAAAGATACAGGTAAACGCCGTCACAGTGATTATCTACAGTCAGGATTTCTTTATTCAGACCTTTTTCCTGAAAGTCTTTCGTTCTGCGGATGATGGTATCCATCGCTTGCCGGGACTCCTCCGGGGATATGTCTTCGGATACCATTTTTTGTCCACGGCCGGAATAAACTAAATGATAAAAACAGACGCGGTCAATATTTTCCGCTTCAATAAAATCAAAGATGTGATCCAATTCTTCGAAATTATGACGGTTGATTGTAAACCGCAGCCCCACACGCTGCCCTGCCGCGACACAATTCCGGATTCCTGACATCGCTGCCTGAAAAGCACCTTGTTTCCCTCGGAACAGATCGTTGACTTCCCGCAGACCGTCTAAGGAAATCCCCACATAACCAACACCGATCTTTTTTATCCGTAAGGCAAGTTCCGGAGTAATCAACGTACCATTTGTCGACAAGGTGGGCCTTATGCCTTTGCCGGCAGCATACTCGGCCAACTCAAAAAAATCGGGCCTTATTAACGGCTCTCCGCCGGAAAAAAGGAGTACCGGCACTTTAAAATCCGCTAAATCATCAATCAGTTTTTTGGCCTCTTCCGTCGATAGCTCGCCTTCATATTGTCTGGCGTTGGAGTCCATGTAGCAATGCACGCAATGAAGATTACACGTCTTAGTCGAATTCCAAACCACTACCGGACCGGACCCACTTGTGGTTCCATGTTTGTTGCCTTGACTGTCTTTGCTGTACCGCAAGGAATCCCCAAAGTTCTCCGTATCGAATAAAAGTTTCGTTATACTGATCAATGCTAACTCCTTTCATCCTACAACGATATAGCATCAATGTATGACAATTGTTACTTAATTCTTGAGTCATTTTAAATCATCGATAATTTTCTTTTTATTTCATTTTAAGACCTATATTCCCTCTTGCTTAATTGAACCAGCAAATCCGATGAGGATACTATCTCCTGCAGGGACGCCGTAATTTCTTCTGTGGCGGCAGCCTGAGTATGGCCCGCTATGGATAAATTCTGAATGTGCTTGGCTAAATCTTCTTCAGCTATTCGCATTTCCGATAAGATTTTTGATACTTTTTGGGTGGATTCACTACTTATTTGAGCCAGTTTTCGCATTTCCTCCGCAACAACAGAGAAACCTCTGCCTGAAGCTCCTGCTCTAGCAGCCTCAATTGCTGCATTTAATGCTAACAAATTGGATTGTGTAGAAATACTCTGTATCAATGAAACAATATTATCCGTTTCCTTAATTTTTTGATTATTGATCTCAGTGATTTTAATAATTTCTTCAATGGTATTAGCCAATTTTTGTGAACCAGCGGCAATCTCCTCTATGCTTGCACTGGTTTGCTGCAAAGAGGATGCCATATTTTCTGACGCTTGCTCTAAGTTTAGCTGCCTATCTAGATTTTTAGCTATGGTGACTGCCCCAATGACTCTATTCATTTCATCACGGAGGGGAAAACCCCCTCCAAGTATATGAACCCCAAAGACCTCCTTTGGAATTACCGCCATAAAGGCTTTGCCGGAATCAAATAGTTGATACAGTGGATCTCCGGATGGTATTTCATCACCTATAGAGATATTCATATGAAAACTATTTGCTTGAACAAAACCAACAAATTTATTTCTGTCGGTCAGTCCGAAAGCGGCATCTTCATGAATGATCTCCTTCATGATAGGGAGTACTTCCATCAACGAATTCAATATCGTCATTATACCCTCCAAATGATTAATACTGTTTATGCATAACTATGCATTCCGGACATTAGAAAGTTCACACCAAAAAAAGTGAAGAGCACCAAAATAAAACCGGCTAACACGATGATATTTGCTCTCTTTCCTTGCCAATTCCGGTTCCGGTGCAAGTGCAAATACAACGCATAGATAATCCACGTTATCAAAGCCCAGGTTTCTTTGGGATCCCAGCTCCAATAGCTGCCCCAGATTTGTTCTGCCCAGATCGCCCCAAGGACGATTGATAAAGAAAGCATGGCAAATCCCCAGGCAACAATATGATAGATTTTTTCTCCATTAGTCGTATCGTTCTTTTTGATGATATTTCTAGCTGAAAATCCTGCAGCCAGAGCGAATGCCGCATAGGCCAAAACAGCTGTCATAACATGTACTGTTAGCCAGGGACTCTTAAGGGCAGGCATAACCGGCCCTGCATTATTCAATTGATTGGCCATTAGCACGAAGATACTTAGGATAAAGAGGAAGGCAAAAACCATAATCACTCCGCCTGCCTTTTTATCCTTACTTTTCAATTCATATACCATGTACATCACGATGGTAACGAATGAAAAACACAGCAGAAAATCACTCCCGCTTGACAGCGGTGGTCTACCGGTAAGATTCCAGCGATAAAGCAATAGCAACAGATTGAACACTCCGCCGATTGCCACTGCAATTGACGCAAATTTCAGAACCTGTGTATTCTCGGTCTTATTTCCCACAAAGTATAGTATTGCTCCTGCAACGTAAGCAATGAGGATACCGAATAATAATTGCTGCATCATATGTTTTCACCTGATTCCTTAAAAATTTTAAAATTGGGATTGATCTGCAACAACTCTGGGGCGCCGGTTAAAAGGCAAAGCCATGAATGAGCCAAGCATAAGTAAAATTCCGCCAGCTGCAGTGACAGGCAATGCGGGATCAGATTTTATTTTTAATACTGTATAAGTCTCAACTCCGGTAAAAACTATATTAATCCCGTTATTGAGGTTGATGCTCTCACCCAGTTTTGCAACGCCTATGCCAAGTAACTTATCCTTTTTATAAACGGAAAACATGACGCGGGGATTGTCCGGCCTTAGGGTTTTCGATTCCATGCCATAATTCTCATCGAAATTGGGAACATAACGATAGAGCTTGACGGTTTTATCTGTTTCCGGAATAGAAAGAGAGTCCCCTTCGTTCAAAAAACCCTGAATATCCGTCTTACTGAGACCGTTAATTTTGTAGCTTATTTTGTTTCCGAAACTCTCCTGATACACTTTTACTTTTTCGTAGACAAAAGGATGATTGACACTGATCCAAATGTTTTCCTGTTTCTTGTCCCCTTCTACGATTCGGACTTTGGAATCAAATTGAGAGGCTGATCCATCATTGTTGTATTCAATTCGGAATTGTTCCAATTGAATGGAAAAAGGCTTATTCACCTTAATAAGTTTAGAAACATCCGTTGTTTCACCTTCTGAAAGCTTCGATAGTACGCTTTGTCCATAATGCAGGTATACTCCTCCGCCAACAACAATAAGAATAATTCCGATGTGAAGCAGCAGAGTTCCTATTTGTCTGACCCTCTCTAAAAAATTAAGTTTATTTTTGAATAGGTTCTTAAGCCGAATGATTCTGTTAATTGTGCAAAAGAACAGATTTAAGGTGATAAGGGCTAGTAAAATCTTAAACAATGGGCTGTGATAGAACACTTCCGGCATAATCAAACTGCCCAACATCGATACCAGCCCGATTAAGGCCAGCAGGGCAAGTCCGGTCTTCATGCCGGTAACTTTGTGATAAATCTTTTTAAATTGATTCATTCGATTTCACATCCAAGAAAGTATTCGATTCATATCTTAATTTGTTATTTCTTTTCAAAATAGGAAGGTAAGTTATTAAACCATTCAAAATCGTGGCACTGATAACAGAATACTGTTGATTTTTGATGCATACTATGGCACTCATAGCAATTTAAATCTCCGTTGTGCGAATCATGTGGATTTGACTCTGCGAAATTTGTTTTTGCTTTGACACTTGTCATGTCATGACATTCCGTACAAAATTCGGTTGTCGCAAATTGCCTCTTCTCCAAGGGTGTTTGATAATCACCGGTAATATACTTTAATCCTTCCTCAGCCTGAATGGAGAGGGAACTTTCATGGCAATCGTGACATCTTACGCCAGCTGCGGCATGCTTATTGGCTAAAAGATCGCTATTATTCCACGAATCGTAATACGACTGCATATTATGGCAGAGCGTGCAAAAGGCTGGATTGTCGCTTGCTTTATGAACTCCCGCGAATCCTCCGCATACAAGTACGACCAAAGTAATAACGACGATGATTAATAACTTTGTCTTTTTCGACAATTTCAGTATGCTTTCTTTACTTTTATTTTTTATCTTTTGCTGTGCTTTCTCCATTTTTTCGCCTCCATTTTTTTAATTGCATTTCTATTGGTGATATTTTTTAAAATTATATTACGCAATATAATTTTTGTCTTTGTTCACCAATACAATATTCTTCAGTGATTGGCACAGTCCAAAATTCTACACGGAGACGCTTCTGTCTAAAGTCTTGCCATAAATAGACGAAGCGTTCACTTTTTAGATTATCTGTTTTTAGGAAGGTCTTCATAAGTCAATACTTTGAAGAATCTACAATGTGGCACATTATTTGCAATATAAATACATTGTAAGGGAAATAATGAAAGCGGTGTATGATGAAATGTCGATCTCATTAGAAGGTTCTTTTGATTTATTGGACGGCATATATAAAGAAGGTTTGCCGTTTGTAGCCTCTTATCTGGAAAAACATATTCACTCCCCCATTATCATCACGAATGATACAGGCAATATACATTATTCAACCTTGCCTGAGATAACTAATGGAAAGTGTATTCCACTAAAATTATCTTCCAATCAAAATTATAGTTATCTCCAATCAGAACGGTCTTTGTATTATCCTATTGTTCATAACAGGATTCTCGGTTTTATCATCGTAAAAGGGCTCCATCCCAATCATGTCGCAGAAACGATATCGATACTGTCCGATGCCCAGACACCTTTAACTTGGTATTTTTTAAGAATTACACAAGTGAATGAAAGCACAAAAGCTCTCGACAAGAGTATGTCGAAATATTTCTTTCAAAAAGCAGACACCGATTTTAAAAATAACTTCCAAGAATCCTATAGAACAATCGATTTGAAAATCCCTTATTTTGTCTCAGTAGTCAAGATTGACAACACAGGCCTTACTGATGATATTAAAAAATTCTTAAATCCTTTTACAAAGCAGTACTTTCAAACAAAACAACCGGAAATCATTATTATGACCTGCTCAGATTGTTATGTGCTTTTTATCCCCGCAAATATGGAAGGCCAAGCTTCACGTGTGGGCTCAAGTGATATAAAACTACTAAATATAAAAAAATACAAAGAAATAGTTGAAAATAACTATAACGTAACTTTATCTATTGGCGTTGGCCAAACCTATCCATTGCCATTATTGCGTCAAAGTTTTCAGGAAGCTCAAATTGTGCTGACACTAAACCGACTTATGGAGAAAAAAGGTTTAGTTCAGGAGTTTGAAAAGCTTGGGATTTACTATTTTATTTTTTCCAGCGGCGTCCAATCGATTAAGGATTATTGTCTTAAAAATCTAGGACCGCTAATCCAATATGATAATGTAACGGGCAGTGATCTTCTTTCTACGCTAAGAACGGTCTTGGATTGCAATTATAATTTGAAGTCAGCGTCTGATCATCTTTTTATTCATATCAATACAGTCCATTATCGCTTGAAAAAAATCGAACAACTATTAAATATTGATCTTTCAGCATTCAATAACAGACTCGAGTTATATACCGTAATAAAGGTATGGGATACATTAAAAATTCATTCGTATGCTGATGTCGATCCTGAAAGTTATGATACCCTCTATTTTAACGAAAATTCGTTTGTATGAAACAACAATCTATTTCGTTATCCGCGCCAATGTGCTTGGTTTATACCCAGTGATATAATAGGTTCTGCTTAAATTAGGTAAAAGCTGCTTGTACAATATGCCAATATAAAATGCAGCCCAAACTAAGAACAGGAGGAAACCATATGGAGGTGAAATAAGGGGTTAAATAAGGAGTAAAATACCGGGTTATGAACAAATTCAAATTATCTTTGTCAAAGAAAAGGAGGAAAAGTGAATTGAAAGTGGTAAAAAGATTTACGGTATTAATCTTAGCATTACTAATGGTATTCAGTTTAGCTGGTTGCGGCTCAAACGGTAATGAGAAAAAATCCGGGTCTACCGGCGCTGCCGAGACCAAACAAGCCGACGTCGTAGTTGTCGGCAGTGGTATGTCCGGTATGTCTGCGGCCATCGAAGCAGCAAGTCAAGGAGCAAAAGTCATTTTATTAGAAAAACAAAGTATTTTGGGTGGGAGCACAAATTTTGCTGAAGGTATGTTTGCCAGCGAAAGTTCCATTCAGAAGCAAATGGGCATTAAGGTCAATACACAAGAGTTGCTTAGTGAAGAGTTTGCTTTTTCCAATTATCGCGTTGACGGCAATCTATGGAAAGACGTGATGAAGAATTCGGGCGATAATATCAACTGGCTGCTGGGCATGGGGGTCAAGTTTGAAACGGTTACCAGCACTGGCGCCGGTGCCAAAACATGGCATGTTTACGAGGGATTCGGAAAAACAGTTATTGATAAGCATATGAAACCCCAAGCTGAAAAGTTGGGCGTGGAAATCATGACCAGTACTCCGGCCAAAGAACTAATTATGACCAACGGACAGGTTACTGGTGTAAAAGCAACCACAGCAGATGGAAAAGAACTGGACATTACTGCTAAAGCCGTTATCTTAGCAACTGGCGGTTTTGGTAACAATCCGGAAATGATCAAACAGCTTACCCATCTTGACAGTTCGAAATATGCGATGAGAGGCGCTGCAGGACATGATGGTGATGGTATTAACATGGCGAAAGCGGCAGGTGCTCTGACCGGCGAACGTGCTATTGTTATGACTCTGGGCAATACAGTAGACGGTACCAGCCTTCAATCACAGCTTAGTGTAGCAGCCGGTCAGGAACCAGATCTCTGGGTTAATCAAGACGGAAAACGTTTCTGTAATGAAGATGTAATCTGGTATTATACCCGCGGTTGCAATGCGGTGACAACGCAATACAAAGCGTTTAGTGTTTTTGACAGCGATTATGTAAAGAAGCTAGCCACTGAAGGTGCAACGGTTGGCTGGGGCATGTATTGTATGCCCGGCACAAAATTAGACAAACTCAGTGCTGAGCTTCAGAGAGCAATAGATAACAAAAACGCTTCTGTATTTAAAGCAGATACGCTGGAAGAACTTGCTGCCAAAATGGGGATCGATCCGGCCACATTTAAAGAAACAGTCAATAGTTACAACACTATGTGTGCCGGTGGTAAAGACACCGATTACGGCAAGGATTCCAAATATCTTCAGCCAGTGAAAACCGGTCCGTTCTATGCTTTCAACATGAAAGCCATTAACCTCACAACCTGCGGCGGTATTAGAGTAAATGAGAAAATGGAAGCGGTTAATAATGACTATCAGCCGGTCAAAGGACTCTATGCTGCCGGATTGGATTGTGACGGTTTTACCGGGGACACTTACGGTTTAACTCTTCCTGGTTCAGCCCAAGGACTTGCTTGTTATACAGGCAGAAACGCAGCAGAAAGTGCTGTTGCGTATGCGAAGTCACTTTAAGACAAGTTCGTTCATTGTACTTCGGGTTATAAGTTGAAATAAGCATAATGTATCGCTAAAGCAAAAACATGCAGGAAACCTTTTATTTACGGTTTCCTGCATGTTATATCCGGCAATCATTCTGTTGGTCTTAAAGGATAGAATTATCTGGAGGAAATTATTACAATGAAAAAAAAAGGCAATATCATCCTGATCGGGATTATATGCACAACAGCTATCATAGGTTTTACCGGTCTTTATATTTGGAAAAACGCACATTCAGATGGTCACCTGGTTGCAGTCATCACCCATAATGAGAAGGTTATCGAACGTATTGACCTCAATAAGGTAGAACAGCCAAGAAACATCACGATTTCAGGCGATTATCACAATACTATTCGTGTGGAAAAAGGCAGAATAAGATTTGAGGAATCCGATTGCCCTAACAAAATCTGTGTTCTCACAGGTTGGCTCAAAAAATACGGGGATATCGCGGTCTGTCTTCCTAATAAAACAATAATAGAAATTGAAAATCAGTAAATAATCGAATATTAAATGCTTCTAATCTCCTTTAATAAATCAGTTTTCTTTATTTTCTTATACAATGATGATTTGCTCATTCCCAGTAAACGCGCTGCTTCGGCGATATTATTGTTGGTTTTTACGATTGCCTGAATGATCATCATTTTCTCTACATCTTTAATCGAGTTACGACTCTTCGTATCGTTCATAGTCGGATCAGATACAGACGGATGTTGGGTAGAATAAGGAGATTTATTGATTGTTGGTGGAAGATCCTCCGGTCTGATCATATTGTTATTTGAAGCGTTAACGGCATAAACCATCGCATTTTGTAGCTGTCTGACATTACCAGGCCAACTATATTGCATTAATCGATAGATTGTTGCCTCACTTAAGGACGGTCTAGCTATCTGTTGTTTTTCGGCAATATTGGCGATAAAATATTCTGCCAGTTCAAGGATATCCTGCTCTCTCTCCCGCAAAGGAGGAATGGCTACCTGTAATGCTTCTAAGCGGTAGTATAAGTCCTCGCGAAATACTTTCTTATCGACCAGATCAGAAAGTACTTGGTTCGTGGCGGCAATAAGTCTAAAATTGACAGGCTTGTAACTTGAACCGCCTATGCGCATGACTTGCTTTTCTTCCAATACTCTAAGCAGCGCCGGTTGCAGTTCGAGAGACATATCACCGATTTCATCAAGAAATAACGTTCCGCCATCAGCCAGTTCAATCTTTCCTTTACGGCCCTGGCGATCTGCCCCGGTAAATGCGCCAGCTTCATAGCCGAAAAGCTCACTTTCGATTAAGTTTTTGGGTATCGCGGCACAATTGATAGCAACAAAAGGACCATTCGGGCAATGCTCATTGTGAATCGCTTGGGCAAATAATTCTTTGCCGGTTCCACTTTCACCTTGAATTAATATGTTGTAATCCAGTTTAGCGAATTTTTTTGCTAAGCTGATAGCTTGTAAAAACTGTGATGAGTTTCCCACAATCTTATCAAAGCGATATTTGGTTTCTAAGGTAGACCCCGCGAGAACCTTTTTAGTAAATGTTGCGGCATTTTTGAATACTAATGAATATCCAATCCGATTGCCATAATGGTCATCCAGTGGCTTTGCCGAACTTAAATATGTGTTTTGATTTATTTCTTTGAGTTTAATTTCGAAATCATTGACTTCGTTCCCTGTCTCCAATAGCGATTTAATTCTTGGCTGATCACCAATAATATCATAAATTGTCATCCCAGCTATTTCCGGTATTTTGCGATTAAGTATTTTACAGACTTGGGGATTGGCGTGAGTAATTCTTCCGTCTCGGTTTAAGAGCACAATGCCTTGATCGGTCGTTTCAATAAAACGACCAAACAATTCTTGATTCGAGATAAGGTGTAATTCCTTTTCAATCCCTTTGGCTATAGAAACGATTAATGGCAAGGTATGCGTATTTTGAAAAATCAAATCGTTTGTTACAAGAGTAATTGTTCCGGCTAAATTGTTATTGATATCCATTATCGGCGCTGCCGATGCTGTGTATTGGTAATAGGTTTCGTGATATTGCTCAGGACCGGATAATTGTATCGGAATTTGATAAATTAGACTGATTGAGTGTGAAAGAGTTCCAACCGTTTCTTCAGACCAAACAACTCCGGGAAATAAATGCAAGTCCTCGATCGTTTTATAGAAGACACCATTTTTATCTACTTCTACATGAAGCATGACTCCCTGCTCATCAGATAGTAAAATCATAGACTTTTTGCACATATCGGCAAGTTTGCGGATATAGGGAATAGATGCTTTGACTAAGAGGCTTTTCTTATGCAGCAAGTTTTCAAATTCAGGTTTATCGACGATCGGGCCATAATTAAAATCATAGAGTTTTAGACCACGATGATAAGACCTGAGCCAAGACTCTCTAATAATCGGACGTATATGACCGACTTCTGAGTTGTTTTCATTTCTAACGATACTCTCTTTTGCTTTCGCGATTTGGTTTGCGATTTTCAACGTTAGATTTGAATTCTTTGTTATGGTATTTCTTTCGGCGCTGATAATAATAGGGCTTACCTTTTCTTCAATTAACGTGTTATCAGAAGAATTCGCATCATACATAATAATCCTCCTATTAGTTGGTTAGAAGGGAATTGTAACTTGTTTCTATGCTTGCAAGTAAATTCATATATATTATAAACCTGCCTGTAATAATGGACAAGGCTCCGAACAGTTATACAATAATTTCCAGGATGCTGCTTATTTATATTATATCAGTGCAAAATTGCGCACACACTAGCTTGTATTACAAAATATCTTGTAGCATAATACAAATGCTATTCAATCACGTTTGGCAAGGAGAATCATTTCAATTAAAAAAACACCCTTCTAAATAAAAGGGTGTTATTTTTAGATATTACCGTTTAATGAAGATAACCAACATGATGTTATCAATTACCTGAATACTTTGGTGGGCCCACTTGGGATCGAACCAAGGACAATACGAAAATAAGTATTTCCCATTATGATAAGAATACTTATCATTCAAGGGTCCGGCGGCATTTTATATAGTTGTTACAGAACATAAATTTGCTTTAGTATTCGCACAATAGAGGGTCAATAGAGGGTCAATTTAACTCACTTGCATGTCTGTTGTACCGTATGCAGTCCATCTCTTCTCCTGGATATATTAACTCTAAAGGAATGTTATTGTAAAGTTTTTTTATTTTAACCATTATATCCGCGGTTAATAAGCTTGCGTCGTTTTCAATTAATTCATATTCATCTGCACTTAAGTCGCAATGCAGTGCAGCTTCAATAATGCTATACCCGCATGATTCCCTTACGCATCTCAACATAATCTGAAACATGATTTATGTCCTCCAATTTAATCGAACGTATGTTCGTATTGTTATAGTACCCCTTTTCCTTTCTCCTTTCAAGGTGAAATTTGTCGAGATAAAAATTTACTTATTTATTAAATTTTCTGAAATTGTATCTTAAATATACTAATAAGTCCTAGTCGAAGTAAGAGAAAAAAAGTCGAATCTACAAATATTACACCTATTTAAGTGTAAATTAAATGATAAAATATGATTTACCAAAATTTAGCTATGGCTTATAATAAATAAAAAACATATTGCAAGGTGTAAAATGACGGTAAAAAATCGTCTGCGCAAGATCAGGCTCACGATGGATATTACCCAGACCGAAATGGCGCAATTACTTGAAGTTACTCAACAACAGTACAACAGGTATGAAAGGCAAAAAACTCAACCATCGTTAGAAATAGCACTGCGCATTGAGAAAAAACTAAATCAACGAGATATTTTTTATCTAGCAGATTAAAAAAAGATAAAACCCGACAAGGGTTATTTTTATTTCTTTTTACATATGTACAGGCATAATTATTGCTTACTTAAGCGTATAAATTACTGAACAAATCAACGAACAGGAGGGATATTATGGACTATCTAGGTTTTTGCGTCCATCAAGGCATTAAAATCTACGAATGGTTACGACCTGACACAATGCGCACCAGGATACAATCTGTTATCAATGCCACTAAACTACAGAACAAACAGGAACAAACACCGGATTTCCGCAAAGAGACTAAAACAGAAAAAGGATGGTCGTTGCTTTACGTTTTACCGCCTGGAATTGTCCAGAAAGACTTTGAGGATCGGCGCCAATATTTTGAGTCATACGTCAACGGGAATGTCGATTTTGAACAGTCCGGACGCAGGTTAATCATGAATATTTATCAAGCCAAATTCCCAGCCAAGGTTCCGTATCAATTCGACTCCGGGGAATACTCTGAAATGCTCGCTCCATTGCCTCTTGGTGTCGCTATGGACTCCACACCGCTTGTGGTTGACCTCTCCACTCTGCCGCATATGTTAGTCGGAGGAATGACCGGATACGGCAAAACAACGGCTTTAATCGGCTTTACCGTTGCTTTGCTTATGTCCGGTGTCGAGGTATCAATTATTGACCGCAAGCGGTTAGACTTTCCTCAGTTTTCTAAGTGGGTTGATGTTGCCATGACTGAAAAAGAGACAGAGAACCTACTTAAAAAGTCATGCGAACAAATGGACGAACGGATTGACGAACTACAGTTGGCCGGTGTCCAGAAGTTCCAGCAGTACAAAGGTGATATGAAATATAAAGTCATTATTATTGACGAACTCACGGCTATAGAAAGCAAAAAGAGCCAAGAATATATTGATTCCCTTGTTCACCTGGGCCGGGCAGCAGGAATCAGTTTAATCTTAGCCACTCAGAAACCGTCACATAAGGTATGGGATGGATTTACGGAAGCAAGGGCCATGTTAGGAGGGCGTTTATGTTATTACGTGGCAGACAGCACAGAAAGTCAAGTTGTGCTAGGAAGGGGCAATACACGCGGTGCAGAGCTTCCAATGAAACCAGGCAGGGCAATATTTAATAATGACCGGGATCAGATGATACAAGGCTATTATATTGATGCTGAAAAGGCTATCGCTATTCTTGATAAACTGCCAAGAAGGGAGAATAAGAATGAACAACAGGTTATACGCAAAGCAACGAGATAAAAAAGCATTAGAATATATTGAAATGCTAGGAGCATTGACAACACCGCAGATAAAAGAATTATGTTTTCCAAAAAGCATGAGGAAAGCACAACAACGTCTAAAAGTGCTCTCCCCAAAACTCAATAGGGTTAGGCCATCCATAGATTCACCCTATATTTACTTTTATGATAAACCTGTCCATAGTATAAGCGAATATAAATCTAGCATATATGAGGATTTGGACAAGGTAATCAATTCGTAATAGCGAACGAATTACTGCTTAATCAAAGTACGAATTAACGAATGGAGGTGTGGGCATGGCTGGGTTAATTATATTGATTATAATTGCGACTTTGTTAATGTAAAGGAAACCTGAATATTGTGGATAAGTTAGAAGGAAATTCCACGTTTGAAAAGAAATATAATATAAAATTAGTTGGAGGAATAAATTATGTACGATCCTATATATCTTCTAAAAGACATGAACGATTCCCAAAGAATGATGTTTCAATCAGAGTATAGCCGAGTGGTTAAGAACCGGAATACGGCGCTTATCTTGACCCTGTTCCTTGGCGGGCTTGGTGCTCAAAGATATTACTTAGGGCAAATTGCGCTCGGCGTTGTTTCAACTTTATTTTGCTGGACGTTTATACCTTTAATCATCTCCATAATTGATCTATTCTTAATAAGAGGACGCGTTGATCATTATAACGAGAAAAAAGCGCATGAAATTGCCGGTAAATTAAGATCATTTACCGCCGCATAAAAACGCCATAAATAAGCGAAAAAAACGCCTTCGAGAATGCCCTACAATCGCTTAAAAACTTGTCCTAGGGGTATTAGTACCCTTGGAAAATAAGAAAAACCCCCGCGTTAAGCAGGGGTAATTTTTTATTCACTTATCTCTGGTTTTACTTCTTCATCAGACAGCAGATTCTTTAATTTTTCCAAGAATGAATCAATATCAATTTGAGTAACGGCGGAAGCATCAATTTTCCCCTCTGTAAAGATATATACGATACCCGGAACAAGAATTAATAGAATACTCGACACCATCTCAATTGTATTATCAGCGACACCAAACACACCGAGGATCCCGGTTATTATCGTAATAATGGCGATCCAGAATTTCCGTGATGTTAATTTCTCTTTCATGCTATTTCATTCCTTTCAAAATTCCCTGTGCTATGGCATTGGCAAACATCGTGTCACCTTCGCCGCTCATCATTAGCCTTTCCTCTGTTGGATTTGTGACAAAGGCCATTTCAACGAGCACAGCCGGTGCATCGGTTTTCCTAAGCACAAAAAAGTTAGCGTATTTTACGCCTCTATCTGTCAGACCGGTTGCTTTAACTAATTCAGATTGGATTGACTGAGCAAGTTTTTCGCCTTTGCCACCTTTGCAGTAAGCGTATGTTTCTACACCATGAGCCGAGGGATCCGCTGCAGCGTTGCAATGAATCGATACAAAGAAATCGGCATCAAAGAAATTTGCGGCCTTGATAATGTCAACCAAATCGCCATCTTGAATCAAGAGAACGGTGTGCCCTGACTTTTCCAGAATTACCTTAACCTTATTAGCGACTTCTTTGTTCTGCCATGCTTCTTTAACCTGGACTTTCTTTCCGTCGATAGTTAACACCGGCCCGACAGCACCCGGATCATAACTGCCATCTGACTTCGCCCCATGCCCGGCATTTAATACGATTCGCATTTATTTACACCCTCTCTCGACAACTTGATTTTAGTAACATTTTCAGCTTTTGCTTTCCAAGAATAAAAACCGATAGCAACGGCTACCGGAGTACCAATATAGGCGAGATATTCAGGTAGTATGATGTGATCTTGATAGACAATGTACGCCCCAAATATCACGCCCCAATAATAAGTAGCCATGACTAATGCCATGACCACCTTAGAAAATGTCCATTTTTTATCCATACATGCCCCCTTTACTCTTTTACACCGGAACCGGCTAGAGATACGGGATCACCTCCTATCACTTATAAGCGGCAATAAGTACACCAATCACACCGGCAATAATAGTACCGGCCACTGTCCTCCATAACCATTTATTATTATCCTCGATCGAATCAATACGTTTTGTATTTGACTTTGATCTAGCCTCTGTCTCTTTTAAACACACCCCTAAATCGCTGACGTTTTCCTGCAGCGTGTTATAAGTATTAAGCTGGCCCTTTATCTCTGCTACATCAGATTTGACCTCTAAGAGTATGTCATAGACTTTATCGTTTTCCACCCTGCCGCCTCCCTTATGTAAAAATAACGCCATCGGCTGGCGTTTCATTTCCCTGTGACTAATTCTTGATATATTTCCGTTAAGCTGTAATGCTCTCCTTCCCGATAAAGTTTTAACCGCAGCCAATCGTCCAGCCAAATATTAAATGGCATCAGGCAAAACCATATTAAAGCAAATTTAGGACATATCTGGCCATAGATATTCCCCCACTGACTTGAGTAGTCCCAAATACCAAGTCCAAGCCACGCGTTAAGAACCATTCCGGAGATAAACTCTATGACCAGGACGATTCCAGTTCCGATTAAGCACTGTTGCCAGATTTTTAGGCTATAATACTTAGGATATTGGTTAAGCTGGCCGACCAACGCCGCAGCGGTACCACCAACAAAAAGCATAGAGATATTTGCCCATCCCCTGAAAAATCCCTCCAAGGTAAAATACATCATCCCCATGATAAAAAATAAAGATAACCACTTTACCATGTTATCCCTTCTAACTCTTGTATTGTTGTTGCTGTCATTACTCTGCCTGCTAGTGTTCGAATTTTTCCGATTAAGCCCCACTCAAAAGCATTTGCATCTGAACAAAGTTGTTTATACTGTGATTCGTTCAGCGATACAATTTGACTGTTCTTAGTACCCCACATAATTGGATAAAATGCTATTCCTGCGTTTACGGCATTAAGTTGCTTTGTAAAATTAAATTGGTCTGATTGGTTATATCCGTAAAGCAAAGATTCACCACTTGCATTTGATACAAAACCGCTTGTGAGTTCTGTTTGATATGCTAATTGCATTTCTTGTACTTTCATTTGTTTTAGTTCATCAAATGTCAGTGGGGGAGGTTCTGGAGTGATAAATGTACCATCAGACTGCATTACTTGACCTAGCTCTCCAATGTCTGATTGTATTTCTCCCTCGGCTATTGAAGGCCCTTCCCTCGTTGCAATTACCTTATTTGCGCTGTCCAAAATGATATATCTCATATTACCTCCTTATTTTAACTCGATAATATAATACGTTATTGTGCAGTTTGAATAATCCCTTCGTTTTAGTTTTAAGGTTGTGCTATCTGACATATAGCCATATACCCAATAATCCAAATAATAATAACCTGAATCATACGTTTTTTCAGATATAAATACTAACGTTTTATTAATATCAACAGGAGACACGGTAACTGCTTTTTCCGTAGCATATGCCGCCGTATTTGTTGTCCAGGAATAATCGCCATATTGTAGTGACTTCACGTTATTAAATTCAATTACTACCCAGTGGATTGACTGTACAACTGCCGTAGCGGCAGACGATTCTAAACGTAAATTTGTACCACTTGTCAACTTTCCCTTAATATTTCCAAATTCATCCGTAAGGGTTGAACCTGAAAATGGTTTAACAGCAAATACTACCGCTTTAGTCAAATCAACGGGAGAAATAGGTATATCTAAGGATGTTTTATTCGTGTATGTCGCTAAACCGGATTGAATGTTTTTTATTGTCTTTCCACCACTATCCGGAATAGGCCTAGGAAAACTATTAAACATATTGGGCATTAATAATCACCACCAACTACAGCCACATGCCAACCTATAGCCATTGTTGTTCCAACACACGCATATAATTTATATCCGGCTGGTAAAGTAATAGGCTTGTTATCATCCGGCTTCAATACTTGTACCGATGATTGACCAGTATTCTCGGCTATTGTAATAGCTGGTAATGCAGCGTCTGAATATAGAGCGTTATTTGCAGCCGTAGTATTTGCAGACCCATTATTAATAAAGATACGAAGGGCGCTTGCTACGTTTGTACCCAATGGAGTTGCCTTAATCTCGTTTACAATAGACCCATTAGCTCCAGCAGTAAATAATAACACTGCGCCTGCGGCTGTTCCATCATGATTTTTTGTTGCTGTCCCATCTGCTGTCAGTACTGTTCCCCATGATATTTTTGGAGTTAAAGGGAAAATTGGTGTTGTATTTGCTGGCATTATAAACTACCTCCTATATTTTTGTATAAGTAGATATCCCGGGCCGCGTTTGCTTTTACAATACCTTGCTCAATATTGTTCATTCTGGCAGCCGTTACGTTAACACCGGCGTCCGTCACTGTCCCCGGGGATGGCATGAGTGTTTTTACATTTGACAGTTCGTCTGTGTAACGGTTTGGATATTGGACGTTCCGATCAGTCCAAGTTGTTGGTGTATAACTCAAAGCTCAGTTCCCTCCCCGCATATAAAATTACCGCACTGGAGATAGGCGTCCACAATGTTTTCGGCCATCGCCTTAATCCTTGCGAGATTGTTTTCAAGCCGGTTTGCATCGATATGGTCAAACTTATCAAGGCTTTTCCATGACGTTTTCGGCGTTTCCCACCCGAGCGGATCACCAGCAAAAATGTTCCGACAGGCTTGAATATTGCCTTCGATTTTGTTCAGGTCGTTATAAAATGAAATATCAGTATTAACCCATGAAGTTTTTATCCCGGTTATTGTGGGGTTAAAACCAATGTTACCAAGGATATAACCGACGAGATAATCCGTATTATTCTCGACCCTGTTCAAGTCGCCGTAATTGTAATAATCTTGATCGTCCCAGTCTGTTTTTGGAGTAATCCAGGCCATTACGTTCCAGCCCCCCTTGCATTGGTCTTTCCCGCGAGATATCCTTCATAGGTAAATTCCTGCTTTGTCAGTCTGGCGGTCTTATCTTCCGAAAAATCATCCTCAATTGTCAGAATGTCGCCTACTTCATAGGCCGGATTCATTCGCCAGTTTATCTCATACAGGAACCGTTTTTTAAGCTCTGCCAGAACCCATATAGATACGTTCTGTGCCATTGTAGCGTCAGAGATAACCGTATTTTCTATCTCAATTGTTACAACTTGATCGTCGGAATCTTTAAGCGGATCCGTATAAGTATAGGTTGATTCTCCTGAAGTTATTTTTATCGTATTGACCAGTTTATCCAGGCTTATTTTTGGCGAACTGTACATATTGTCAAAATCTATAGTTTCAGTTAGTGACAAACTTCCAAGCTGCTTAATAATGATCTTACCCTGCCGATTGCAGTACAAAGCGGCCATTCCTGCGATAGCAATATTTTGAAGGGCTTCCCGGTAATTCATTTTTGCGAGTGAGCCAGAAGTCGTGATACTTTGAAGGGCCGTGTCAACTTCGTAATAATCCGCAGCCAAACCGGCAGCTGTTAGAATTTCGACGGCGATATTATAAAGCGTTTCAGTGACGTAAGTATCACCGGCATATTCGCTTTGCGCAAGGACATAAAGAAGGTCGTGGGCCGTGAATGTTGCCGTTAATGCCCCTTCGTCTGATTGCCATTCATCAAGGTAATACACGCCCATTTGAGCGTATTCTGAGGATGTTCCGCCAGTTATGACTCCAAGGTAAGGAAAGACTTTCTGAAGCTTCTGGAGGGCAGGATAAACGCCTGTAGGGTTGAGTAGGTTGAAACGCTTATCCGCATTCTCAATCGTGAACTTGATTTCATTTCCAGTAACTTCAGTATTTACTGGATCAAGTTCTTCAAGGATGTTAGCCTTGATCAGAGTGTCGCCATCGTACTCATAGATGACGCCAAGACCGACCTCTGCAACCCGAGCCCTTCGGTTTGCTGACTTCCATTTTGTTATTGTGATAACCACTTTGCGGAAGTTTGAAATAGTATGCTCGATTATATATTTTGCCGTCGTATTTCCGGTTATTGTTTGGGTGTCTATAACCGCATTTAGGCTGTCATAGGCTACAATCGTAAAGTCAGAGGCATATTCATCCGCTAGTACATCAAAATATATTGAAAAGCCAATAACACTGTGATCCTTGGAAAACTGCAGCGTTAGAACTTGTGGCGTTGAAAATGCCCCACCAACACCACTTAACTCTGAACTCCACCACCCAACCTCATAGCCTGTCTCCGTTGATTCCGGCGGCAATACAAAGGATCCGTCTAGGGACCAGTAATCATTCTCTAATGTTGCCAGTTTCGCGGTCATGTCTGTCAATGAATTCGTGAGCTGCTCCTTTTTACTGATGCTAGCCTCGCCAGTTACCGTGATTGTGGCATCTGGTGCAGCATCGACATCGACCAAGTGAAACAAGACTTTTGCGGTAGTCTGCCGGGAGGCGGCAGCGATTGCGGTCATAAATTGAGTTGATACGGTCTGCATTTAACCGCCTCCTAACATTCAATTAAGCTAAATTTCACATCTTTATAGCGGGGTATTCCGCCCCTGTAATCAATCATGCCAGCCGACCTGTCCCCACAGTAAAACGTTCCGGATCTATTCGCCCCCGTTTGCGCATCGGGGTAAACTACTGTAAAAGTAACCGGCGACACAGCAGTAAGCAATGCCGCCAAATCTGTTTTTGAGAGATATGACCATCCGAGTTCAAGTTTCCGTTTTGTCGTGATCCGCTCGATGATCATTGTCCCTCTGGCATTACGTTCAGCCTTGCTGATGTCCTGTATCCCGATACCGAATGATGAGGGTATAGGAATTGCGTTGCCGTTAATTGTGATCATTCCCTACACCCCCTGTATGGCCATATTGCCGCGCCGTGCATTTTCCTTATCAAGCAGCGGAGCAATTGCCCTGGCAAACTGCGATCCCTCAAGGTTAAATACGGCCTGGACTTGTTGTGGTGTATTGCTGCCCTGACTAAACTGCATAGCGTTTAATACCGCGGTGCCGATTGCGCTCGCCAAGGTATCAACAAATGATGTGTTTTCTAATGGCACGACAGCCTCTTTGCCTGATTCCCCAATCATAGCGAGTGTCGGGCTGTTTACGATACCGCCATTAGCTAACAATGGTATTTTATTTATTTGCGGGAACCCAAGCGAAGCCCCTTCAAAGAGCGTTTTTCCCGCTACCTTCAGCGGAGGAATACTTATCTTTATGCTATTTATTGTGTCGATCAGGTAATTTATTTTATCAATTACCCAATTTATGCCTCCCTTGATAGTGTTCTTAATTCCTTCCCAAACATTTGTCACGACATTCCCTGCGGCTATCATGGCGTTGGAAATACCGGCTTTGATCCCATTGAAAATCTCCGACGCTTTTGTGCTTAGCCAACCCCATACGCCGCTTGCTGTTGTTTTTACTCCGCCCCACAATGCATCCCAAGTTGTTTTAATTGCGTATGCTAATTCCAAGACTATCTGTCGCATAAAAGTAGCTATAAGTTTCATGCCGCCGTATATCGCTTCCCAAGCGCCTTTTAGGATGTCTTTTATACCATCCCATATCATTGACCAATCGCCTTTTATAATCCCGCCAAAGACTTTAATTATGCCCTGAATAATATCAATGGAACCTTTTATTACATCTTTGATAAATTCAAATACGGCAACAATAACAAATTTGATTGTTTCCCATATTGGAATAAACATTTGTTTTAGAAATGCAATGATAGGTTGAAGCGCTGGCTGAATGTTCGTCCAGAACTGTTTAAAATACCCGCCAATCTCGCGGAAATATTCGCCGACCGGGGCGAGCGCCGATTTCGCCTTATTTGCAAAATCAAGTATGCCTTGCGATATTTTTGTCTCCGATCCCTCGGCCCCTGTTGTGCTTCCGGCAGATGCTCCGCTACTCAATGCGCCCGATGCACTATCAGCGCTGTTGGCAGTAGCTTCTTGTAATTGGTTGATTTCATCAAATCCCGCGACGCCGCGCTTTGCCGCTGCACTTGCCGCCTTTGTGGCTTTTGCTAAATTATTCTGCGCTGTCGCTGCTTTAGTGGCTACCTGAACATTTTTTGCTTGTTCAGTATTCGTCCCGAACAGAGCTTGCATGAATTGAGAGAAAACACCAGTAACATATTTCAGGTTATTAGCAAATGAAACCAATATCGGTATTACCGAATTCACAATAGGCAGAAACGCTTGTCCAAGGTTCAATTGAGCGTCTTTCAGTAACGCGGTGAACTGCATCAATCCGGATGCCGTATTGTTATATACCGAAGTGCCAAATTTTGAAGATGATTGTTCAAAAATGGCGAATAACCTTATTTGCTGCTGTGTTTGAAAATCTAATTGATCCCATGATTTACCGTTTGCGAACCGTTGAAATGCTTGTGTGCTTTCCAACATGGCCACGTTGACATTGATACCAAGATCCTCGATAGCTTCTGTGTTACCTAGTAAACCTGACCGAATTCTTTCCATGACATCATCCATCGTTCTTCCAGTCGCTGAAGCTACGACAGCAGATGATTTCAAAAGGTCAGTAGTATATTGCATGGCCTGTGCTTGATCTGATGTTATACTGCTCATCAGATTGCCGTATACTGCCCCATATTGCATAGCATCTGCCCGAGACATATTGAAGGATGCTGCTTGCGTATTAGCCCAATTCTCGAAAGCCTGTGCGCTATTGCCCATAATCCGATTAACTTGCTGCAGGGAAGATTCATATGTCATGGCCATCTTTACGCCGCCGACAGATACTGCGGCAAATGCCGCTGTCGCTGCAGCGCCTAAAGCAACAAATCCAACAGCGCCCATTGATAAAGCGCCGGCTACACCAGCCATACTCATAGTAGTTGAACGGCTTGCCAATTGCATTGTTTTTTGAAACCCATTCATGGAGGTGTTAGCTTTATTGGAGAATCGGCCAATTGTACTCTGAGCACTTGACATTTTCTTTTGTAACGGGTTGATGTCAGCCCCGACACGAACAAGGATATTTTTTACTATCGCCAAATCTAATCACCTCCACCGAAGTTAGCCGCAAACCTTTTGGCAGCGTTAAACATCTCTTCATCTGTCATTTCATCTTTTGGCGGATTGTCTATTGCGTCATATATCTTTTGCAAATCAGAACCAGACAGCTTTTTAAGTCCTGAAAAATAGGCAGAATAAAAAGCGGCCATTATATCCGCTTTGCGTTCTTCTTTTGCTTTTTCGTTGTATCCATTGATCATTAGATTTAATTCATGAATGGTCAATAGATCCACTTCATACGGTTTTATTCCGATACGGATAGCGGTCTTTAAAGACTCTTCCCAGTCATACTCAAAGTCGCTATCCGTTTCTAGTTTTTTGTTTCTTCACCGGAAATCCTGGGGCCGCCCATTGAAATACTGAACGCATCCATGACGGCTTTGGTTAATTCGCCGAATGACATATCGGATGAATCAATAAGTTCCTCGGCTTTTTCAAGAGTTAGACTCTCATCTTCATGCAATAATCCAGCGTGAATCATCTTTGTAATTCCATCAATATCAATGTCCTCAAAGTTAATTTGAGATATCTTTTTACCGAAAATATTTTCAAGACGCTTTAGTTCTTTACGGCGGAATTTGAGCGTTCTTTCTTTGTCTAATTTGATTGCGACTATATCGTTATTCATAAAAATCCCCATTCTGTTTTAAAAATTAAGGGCCACCGCTAGGCAGCCCTATTCATTAAGAGGCTTTGTTCACAATGATGTCGTAGACAATGGGTGTCTTTGCGGCTTCGTAACAAATGAGAGTAAGTTTCTTTGGTGCGTTCAGCGTCAAAGAGATTGCCGTTGATGCCTGTCCGGATGTGATATCCTGAGAATATACACCATCCACAAACAGTTTGATCGTATGGCTTGCCGCTGTCGGTGTGACTGTGACGCTGGTCGCAGAAACCCCACCGAAATAGTAGGAACGAAGCGCCGCGCCAAATGTCGGGGTCAATGTGCCGCCGGTGCCTGTTAGCACCAATGCTGTTAATCCGCCGGATGCTGTTGTTCCGAGAACTGGTTTACCAAGCACCTTGATTGTTGCGTTGAATCCTAGCGGATCGTTAATATTTGCTTCCCCGGGGCCCGCTAATTTAGTGACAATACCCGAAAAAGTAAACGTCCCCATGCTGTTCGGGAACGTGATGATGTAAGTGTCCGTCGTGCCGCTTTCATAGGCTGTATCAATATTACTTTGACCGGTATAGGTTGTGTCATAATATCCGGTCAGTTCCACCTCTCCGCCATCCTTAAACCCCTGTATAAAGTCCCTGTAACCGGAAGATGAATCCAGGGTTGTGCATTCGATTGTGTCAGCGGATTTTTCTGGCGGCTTGATGTTTGTGAGCCCGCCAATCATTACCGAGTTTATACTAATTGTTGTCCCGAGTCCTCTTTTTGCCAAGACTATCCCTCCTTATTC
This sequence comes from Dehalobacter sp. DCM, assembly GCF_024972775.1. NCBI lineage: Bacteria > Bacillati > Bacillota > Clostridia > Eubacteriales > Desulfitobacteriaceae > Dehalobacter > Dehalobacter sp. DCM. Next base: position 3,935,829 of record NZ_CP092282.1, read on the forward strand.
TTCGTAATCTGCGCTTAGACTGATTGTTCCTTTATAGAAATTAACTTGATCTTCAAAGACTTTGCCATCGTCGGTTATTTCCGACTGCTGAATGTATGGGCCAGAACCGCCGATCTGTCTAAAATCCAAAGTTTCCAGCTTGTCTGTAACGGCCTTTTTTAAGGTTCTAAGGCTTGATACCTCGGTGTGAAATACGTCAACTTGATACTGCGCGTGCACTAGCCCGGCATAGCCGTCTAGGGTCTTAACTCGTTCTATGGCTCCGAGTGTGTAAATTAAATAAGGAACCGAAGTCCCTTTAGGTGCTGCTATTTCAAAGACTTTGTTATCAAGCCCAGTGATTGATGATAATTCAGTTTTTAATCCCTGTTCAAAGTCCATAGCATCACCTCAGTTTCTCTAATTCTTCGGCCATGACACGAATCATTAAACCTTTTGCTCTTTCGCTGTTACTGTCTGCAGCTTTTTTCATGTATCTGTATCCAGGATGGTAATGTCCGTATTGGTCTGTCCATCCGTATTCCTGGGATGCTGGATAAAAAGCTCTCTTTCCTGTTTTGCTTATTTTTACAAACCGAGGATCGCTTTTCATAAATATCTGATAAACTTTTTTGCCCTTGCGGTATTTCTCAGCCTTTATGGTTATGCCTGATTTTAAGGCTCCTGTTTCGCCAACCGGCGCATTATTCTTCGCTGTGGTTTTAATAAGGTTTGCTCCTGCTTTTGTAGCTTTTGTCATAACCTTTGCTGGAGCTTTCCCAACCCGTTCAAACAGCACCCGGACTTCTTTTACGCCTATCACATTGTTCATAGCAGTTCCTTACACATCAGGTTTAGTTCGATATGGCGCTCCCCTGGATCAATCAGATACAAAATTTCATAAGCGCGTTCTCCGTAAAGAATCCGCATATTCGCTTTAATTGAACCGTTATACCTGATATTTACCTTGTGAGATACTTCGGAATTGGCTTGCTGTGCAGCAAAATATTCTCTACCGGATAATGGGTTGATTGAAGCCCATAATTCAGATACCGTCGGCCATGTGTTGATTGGTTTATCTGAATCATCTTGGCTTACCGGCTGTTGTTTTATGATGATTTTTTTATTTAATGTTCCAGGGTTCATAGCATCACCTACAATAAATTAACAGAGTGCATTCCGAGAATCGAATCAACAACTCTGTTAATATTGTTTTTATCCACATAGAAAGATCGGTTATCGTACATGTCCTGACACAGAACGTACACAGCAATAACAAAATCCTCATAGGCATCAAGCCCAGTAGTATAATCTCCCGTGAGTTCTGCGCTATCCGCAAGCACTTCAACAAGGTTTATTCTTCCGGTTGCATCATCAAGCAAGTAGTCGGTTGTTTCTGTTATTTCAACACCATCGATATATACTGACTCTGTGCCTGGAATTACCGGATAATCCGTGTAGTACTCCTTAGTTTCGCCATCACCTATGGCTATTTCTTCGCCGGTTATCGTTCTTTCTGATATGCCGGTATAACCTCTGATAAAAGACTTTGCAACTCCGGTTAAGGTTGTTAATTCCGTCTTTTCGGCGGTTGTCATGCTTGCAAAGTCAAGCCGTAGGTAACTGGCAAGTAATTCGTTTGTTATTTCACTGACTTTCAAGGGTTATCCCCTCCTTATGATGCGGCAAGCACAACCCCACCAATGTTCAAGGCTACTTCCCAAGTGTTAGTTGCTTTGTAAACAAGCACTAGGGCCTCTCCTACTGCATCGAATGTTGCCTTGATATTTAGTCCTGATAGCTTTACGTTAGTGCCACCGGTCACAACGACACTGCCGCTTGTGAGCGTATCAATGCGTATGATAGCAACCTCTCCAGGAGAAGGAGCCGCCAAAGACATATCTGCAATGCCTGTGCCTCCAGTGATGACGCTTAACCCATTTGTGAGGCATGCTTTTTTCCCGGTTGTTCCATCGAGCGCGGCAACTGTAAGGCCAGTTAGCTTTGCCAGAATTGCCGCTTTATCCACGCCTGCAAGTGAAAATTTGCCACCGGACGCAATATCAATTTCACCGCCGATGACGGTTTTTGCACCGCCTTGCTCGGTGTAGTTTGGTACATTACTCATGATCTTCCCTCACTTTCATAAAATAAGGGCGGCTTTTACACCGCCCTATCGTTTATTTATACGGACATTACTAAAGTGGCTAGTTTTTGATTGTCGATTACATCGGAATCAAATTCAAACCAGGAAACAATACCTACCGCGTGCATCGTAGCATACTTTTCATTCAGTATCTGCATTTCGATGTTTTGACGCATGTTCACAGCAAGGCCTGAATAATCACCGTAAAGAACTGCTTTTGCCGCGCTTCCAATCGCCGGCATATTGTCGGAAAGATAAACAGGTTTTCCCAACAAAGTAAAAGGAGTTTGCCCAGTAAAGCTGTCCTGGATAAGATATTTTCCATCTCCATATTTTAGCTTACGGATTGCGGTAAATGTAGCCGGAGCCATTGTCCAACACGCGTTAGCCTGATGAACCGTGGGAATTTTTGCCTGTAAATCAATGAGGTTATCGGCGGTAATTGCTGAAATAGAACCAGCGTTCATAGTATTTGTGGTCGATAAAGCACCTTCTGCTTTGTCTGTAGTTCCATTGAGCAATTCATCTTCAAGGAATAAGGCAATTTTGGTTCCCATTTCCTTGATAATGAAGCTTACAACATCAATATCAGAGTTGTTGATAACAGATTTTCCGATAAGTGTCAGCGCCCCGGCAAGGAATCCAGAAAGATCAACCGACGTGAACGCACCGGCATCGGCTGTAATATCCGTGAATTCATCCTGATAGCCTACTGTAATGTCATGCGTGGTGTTTGCAAGTCCGTAAACAGGGACTTTCAGTGTTCCTTTCACGCTGAACATAGTAGCCCTGGCAAATATCGGGGACATTTCTTTTACAGTAGAAATGACGCGGTTTACAATGCTTGTCGGGATTACCGCTCCGTTGTTTGCAATCGTGAAATTCTGCTCACCAGAACGAACTTCAACCGGCATTCCGCATTCTTTACGGATGAAATTAGCAAAAGCTCTTTCTTCCAGAACTTCTGCCCTTTCTTCGGTTTTTTCTTCTTTGAATTCTTTCTTTTCTGTTGCACGCGCTCTTTCTTCCCTGGCGATAGTCGCGTCAATGTCCTTGATGGCCTGTTCTGCGGCATCAAATTTGGTGATTTCTTCCGCTGTCATTGCTCTTTGTTCGGTGTCGGCTTTGGTTACATAGCTGTCCATTTCAGTCTGCAGCTCTGCTCTTTTCTCGATAAGTGCTTTAAGATTTTTCATATCTTTTTGATCCTCCTATTTTTTAATTTCATTGATTCTGGCTTTATAAGCCGAATTATCAAAAAGTGGAGTTGCGCTTTTTGTTTCGCACTCCACAATTTTCACGGGATCTTCAAATGCCCGGCTCTCTATTTCATCTGTTTGATCATCAGCTCGCATCTCAATCGATGTGGCTGCATAGAACGGCGTTTTGTTTACGACCAGAGTTATATGATCTAGGTCTAAGCCGCTTATTCGTCTTAACGGAATAGAATCAGCTCGTTCTTCGATGTTGTCAACGATGTTTTTCATACCGAAAGACCAGCCTTTTAATTTACCCGCTCTGGCTTCTTCAATTGTTTGCTCATCCGTTACCATTGCATCAGCATGTAAGCCAATTGCGTCCTCATATAGCGTTAGACTTCCTGATCTCGTTTCTGCCAAGATAAAACTCTCATGATCCTTTGTCATCGTCACGTTATCAACGCGCTCTAAAGCTTTTTCAAATGCTCTAGGCTCAATGACTTCGATAACTTTTTTGCCCTTGCCGGTGATTACCGGTCTGCTCATTTTTTCGGTAACGTTGACGTACCCGGAAATATGAAGCCCATCAGCTCTGATTTCAACTTTCATCCTTATTCACCACCTCCCCTCCGCCTGATGTATCAGTTATTTGCTTAGTATTTGGCGTAAAATATGTCTTTGCCTTAATGTCATAGATTACATCAGCTAGATTCATTGAGATGACATCCATGCCCTCAATCTTTTCGTCATCCTCCTGGAATCTGATCTCATTACGGGTTTTCCAGCCGTTTTTTACGGCAATTTCATAGGCCTGATAACGCTCTAGTAGGCCGCCTTTAAGCAATTCTTTAGTATCAAACGCCCAATAAAAAACGCCCTTCTCTTTTTCGAGCAGGAAGTCTTTATTTAATGCGCATTGGATTGTGATCATCAAAGGTATCGCGGCCAACTTAGCAAGACTTGACATGTCTAATTCTGTTGCTGTGCCGCTTATTAGCGCGGGCGAAACATGGAATATTTTGCTCAATTCGCTTGAATTTGTCGTTTTGTTCTCGTTAAGCTGCATCTCTACCGATGTATTAGATGATTCCTGAAAGTCAATGCCGTCATTGAGAACCACGACATTTTCTTCATTGTTGCCATAAAGTTTCTTATATGCTGCTTTTAAAGCGTCCATTGCCGGATCGGTTAATTTCTTAGCAGACTTCAAGAACCCCTTTTTATTGCCGCCTTTTTTGACTAAGTTGCTTTCAAAAACCAATGATTCATAAGCAACCTCAATAATTTTACTGTGATCTGCGGTTATTGGTGTGCCACTTGCTCCATCCTTTGTATTGCGGAGTATCTTGATAAAATCAAATGGCTTGTACGACTTACCATTAACCATAATGTCATAGTCTTTGAATATTGGATCTGTGTTTTTCTGGATTGTCACATATGTTTCATCAACATAATGCAGGCTTTTATATTTGCCTTTCGCTTTGTTAATATAGGCATATCCGCCTTTACCAAGAAAATAATCTCTGACTATGGCTTTCCAGAACTCGTTTGCATTGAGCGTATCGCCGGTATCGTCATTAAGCAGTACGGTTCTGACATCGCCTTTTACTTCTTCCGCTTGTCCATCGCCCTCTTTATAGAGTTTTAATGGCGTACTAGCGATTGTTTCGGCTATTAAGCTAATGGCCCCGGCCACTGTAGGTATCTGCATCGCAGTCGATTTTGTCACGCTTGTTGTGCCTAACAATGCTTGCAATAATGGATCTTCAAATGATACTTCCTCGGCTCGTTCCTCTTTCTTTTTTCTGCTGAATAACCCCACGTTTTCACCTCCTTTACGTTTGCGCCACAAATACATCTGAACCAAACAGCATATCTTGTTGCAATAAATAAGTCGCGTTAATTAACGCGACCACCATATCAACCTTACCGGCTGATTTTTTCTTATTTACGTATTTGTTCAGGTTCGTGTCCTCGGTACATCGTGCATTTTGAAAGTTTATTTCAAGCATTAGGTTTTCGTCATACCTAAACATTTTTTTAAGAATATATTCTTTCAAAAGCTTTGTCGGCATGTGTAAAACACTTGAATGTTGCTTAATTTCAACGCACTCTAATGTCTGTTCTTCGAGTTTTTGAACGGTGCTTATAGCGTTGTACCGGTCATATCCAACCTGAATAATTTCCACACCGTAAACAGCTTCTAACGATAAAATAAAGTTCTCTACAAAGCTATAATCAATAACCTCATCCCCGCATTCAAAGCACGCGCCCTGCCTAATTAACCGGTTATAATCGACATTTTCTTTTTTGCTTTTGAGATCCTTTTTGTCTTTTGGGATGAATCCCCATACTTTACCAAAGATTTTCCCTTTATGCTCTGTTACCATAGCTACAGAGGTATTATCATCCGTCTGTGATAAATCAAGGCCAAGATAAACGCGTTTCCCTTTCCAAAACGCCAAATCTTCTTTAATTTTGCACTCTCTTACTTTTGTTATTTCAATGTATCCCTCAACACCAAGCCCTTTATACTTGATGTTGTTGTGCTTACAAAGGTAATTCTCGCGCTTATTTTCATACAAAATAGCCATAGTTCGCATGTCTTTGATGGCATCAAAAATGTAGTCATGCGCCGCGGCTACTGGGTTTGACTGATAAATAACCAGGTCATCAGTCTGCCATTTGTCATCTTTTAAAAACTCATCGTCCGGTTCATACAAAAGGGAGAATCGGCGCTTGTTGTCTGCAAGTCCATCAAGAATTTTTTTAGATATATCAATCTCATCAATCATCCCGTTATCGTCGTTAGGGTATTGGGTGCTGATGATGATACCAAGTTTATTAAATAGGGTGATCTGAGATGACCTCATGGCTTCTATGGGGTAACTGTCCATCGCCCCGGCTTCATCAGCTAAGAAAGCATTGGCTAACTTACCGTCCATCTTATCCTCAGAGTAAGCAAGTGGCGTGTACTCACTGTCTGTAAGCAAGCACCGGATTTCACTTCTTAACAGCTTGAATACTCCGTCATCAGCCAGCGCAGGGCTTACTTTGATGATCTTTTTAATGGCGATTTGTAATTCCTTTGATAACTTTAAGTCTGGAGCTACAGAAAAGAACCGCGAGAACTGCGGATCGGTCAGCATGAGCAATATGAAAATAACCGCTGCATTGAAGGTCTTGAAGTTCTTTCGGCTGATCTCCAACAAAGCAGTTATATAATACCGGATATCTATGTTCTTATCGTTGCGTAGCTTTGTGCAAAGTGTTGCGGTAATCAATAGCCATGCATAATCTTCTAGCCCGTCATACATCGAGCATTTTAAGTCCGGGTGAACCATTAGCTTGAGTATCTTACAGATACGTTTGAATGTATTTTCATCAACGTATGCTTCTTGATCGTTACCGTCAACTATATCGAGCCATGATTGCGCCTGCAGTTTAACATATCTGCCGACCTTGCGATTATCCGTTGGTAAGCACCATTGAGCATAAGTATAAGCACGGGATTCTCTTATGGAATCAACCATCTTTTAACGCTTCCAGTAAGGCGTTTGATGACTTTTCTTCTTTCTTTGGTATGCTCCGGAGTGCTGCAGCGATTGTCATCACGTTTTCTTTTTCGATATCTAATAGCATTTTGCGCTTGGCCTGGACTTGCCTATCCAAGTTGATGATAGTTGTCTGCATATTGTGTTTCATTTTATAGTAAGCACTCAGCGACATCTCTTCGTTTTCAATTAGCCGCTCTTTATCTCTGGTCAATTCTTCGATGTCTCTATAAAACGATTCCCTCTTTTCCTCAAAGTCAACGCATTCAGCACACATCAGGCAATATCTATTTATGACGTTTTCGTGAATCGCATCGTTCTTACCAATAGTGGCAAGCAATTCATTCAGCCGCTTAAATTCTTTATAGGCTACCGGATTATTTTTTATTTCAGGGCGGGCCTTTATTGTTGTGCCGGTTGAGAGTGCCTCTTCGCCTTTTTTGCGCTGCTTCAGTTCCTTTTTTGTGCGGTGCGACTTTTTCTCTGATGTCAAAACCGTAAAAGGCTTTGGCGGTGTTGGCATTATTCTCAACTCCTTTCAAAATCTGATGTGGGAACATTTTATCTTCAAGCCTGCACAGTCGGTGTACAGCGTTTCAAATTATTCAATTCATAGGGTAGGGGGGTATATTATTCTTTCTTGTTCAGCAATAATTTTCAATATCTCATCCTTTGGTATCTCTCCGCGCTCTGCCATCTCATGATGTCTTTCGCATATCGTTATTAGATTGTCGTTGTCTAAACGCTTATCAAAGTCCTGCTCTAATGGTATAGCATGATGTACTTCGAGATCGTCATATGTGTATTGTGTATGAGTGTCATATAACTTACGGATGCATACCTGACATAAATACTTATCCCTTTGTCTTATCTCTTCTCTTTTGTTCTGCCATACTTTTGTTGATCTGAATTTATCTTTGTCGTTCCCTTGTTTCTTACGTTGTGGTTTCTTACCGCAATCATGTTTGGTATCATGGATACGGTTACAATATTTGCAGGATTTCAGCATTACCTCACCTGCCTCCACCGTCTCCCTACGCGCCTGTATGCTGAGTGCGTCATCATCTTAGCTATCTCTCTTGTACTTATCTTTTCACCGCACATCGCCATTAACTTAGCGTATACGATTGGTTGATGCTCTTTTATATATTGGCCTATTGTCATATGGCAATGTACTCCTTTGCAAATTTATTTTAAAATTATCTATTTACCCTATTGACATGTACTGTATATTGCAGTACAATATAATCAAGAATTAAAACATTGGAGGTATAATTCAATGACTAAAAAAGAAGCTGTTCAAATCGCTGCACAACATCTTTTTAACTTCGTAGATTCTGCCGATGTATGGGAAGATGACGTTTACCAAGATTATGTTGAGGCATTAAATAAACTTGGATATACAAAGGATGGTGATTAAATGCCATCATCTAAGCCCGGTAAAGCCTCTATAACTGTCCGCTGCTCCCAATCCGAATATCTAGCCATCAAACATAAAGCTCAATCCCTCGGTATGGAACTATCCGAATACGTCCGCTTTGTCTGTCTTAATGCTCAAATAGAAGTTAAAGTTAAGGAGGAAAAATAGAATGTTGGTTGTATGCGAAAATAAGGATTGCGAGTATAATAATTTAGGCTATTGCAACACAGATAAAATAAAGATTGATAAAAACGGTAATTGCCGCACTGCCGAAGATGGAAAAATCATACGATAAATCATTCCAACCGCCTAGCGCGGTTTTTCTTTTGCAAAAGATAAAGCCGATAGATTAACTACCGGCTTTTATGGAGAGGAGAATGTCAAACCTTCACACCTAAACTATATCACAGGTCAAGTATGACATAATATGACCTATTTGCTTAACATAACCAATGCTTTACTATGGATTCTGTTTGTGTGCCGCCAAGTATAGTTCATTTCAACACATATTTGCTCTATTGTTTTACCTTCGATATATCGGGCTCTTATTAAATATTTCTCACGCTCGGGCAATGTCTTAATTGCTTTTTCAATGGCTGCCTGCAACCGATATGCTTCTTCTAGTTGTTCTTGTAGTTCCGTCTTTAAATCAGCAATTGCCGCTAATATATCCCCAGTTCTATCCTGATAGCCTGTACCATGAATCGAGTCGGCATCGTTCTTGAGTATAGATGTCTGTTTCGTTGCTACTGCATATAATTCCGTTATTCTGTTTTCGAGTTTTTCTATATTTTTGTGCGCCCAGAAATATTTCCAAAGCTCATCTTTTGTCATCTTAACCCTCCCCTATTCTTTAGGCTGCCAGTAAGGTTTATCTTTTAACGAGTAACATTCACTTGAATTAGGGCAATCCATTGTATGCTGTTTTTTACAAGTTTCACAATCTTCCCCTCCAATCCCCTCAAGTACTGCTTCTGCTTCCGGATCGTAACAATCAATCAATCCCATCCAACTATTTCTAACACAACATATCGCATCACAGGGTTTTCCGTCTTTGGAGTATTTGCACCCTTCGCATGTCAACCGTTTATACTCACTCATCCCCTGCATCCCCCTCTCTTGATAACTTCTTCTCTTAATTTCAATAATTCATCCATTGTCATTTTTTGCAACTGGGAATTTGTTGGAGCGTAACCGAGATAATCTTTGATATAAGAGAATTTATGACCTTGGATAGACTTAATTATCGATATTTTTGATTCACTCATCCCCTGCACCATCCTCTTGATCTTCTAATCCAACCTGCCCAGATTCTTCAAGCCACGCCTCGATGCACGGTAGACATGTGTAACAACTTACAGGCTTCCCATCCGAAAAACCAGTTTCTAAAAGAGCATAATCCCCGGTTTTTATCTCGTTTCCACATCCACCCATGCATTCATGCGGTTTGCGGCATTTTACGATCTTTTCCTTGTGATTTTCAATTTCTTCGTCACCGCTATAAAATCCGCTGTCGATATAATCTTCCGGCTTATATTTCATCCCCATTACCCCCTATTCCTCGCCATTGCCAACAATCAAGATGTCCTTCGCATTTCGGATAACCTTCGACGCATACATCCTCGCCGTAATATCTGTTTCAAAGTTAACACATCCTAGACAACTGCCGTTTTCTTTCGCAAGTTCTTTCATGGCTTTAAGTGCCGCATCCCTTTCGGCTGTCAGACGGTCTATTTCGCCTTTCATAGTCGAAACCCGTTTAGATAATCCTTCGTTTCTTAAAATCTGCTTATCAAGTAGTTCTTTAGCATAATCATTTCCTTGTTGCAATTTGTCTATTCCGGCAAGGAGTAAAGGTATATCGGTTCGGGCATGGGCGATAAATTCGGCATTTCTCGTTTTTGGACTTATTGAAGCACATATTTTCTCCTGTATGCCACATTCTCCCGTATCTGTAGTTATCGCATGAGATTGTACAGTATTACCGTTAATTATCCATTTCCACGGCCCAGGAGTTGCCTTCTCGCATCTATCCCGTATCGCATCCAGTTCTTCTTTATTCATGGTTGTTACCTCCCAACGCTTCTATAGCGGTTAAGGCTTCTAATAACCCAGAATACGGGCCGTAAACCTTAATATGCTTTAATATCGCTTCTCTCGCCTGTTTCAACACCTTTTTGAGTTCGGCGATTTCGGATTGTTGAGATTCGACAACCTCAAATATTTCTTTAATTGCATCCATTATGTCACCAAGAAATTCCTCTTCAAAACCTTCCAAAAGATCTTGTTTCATTTTGCCTGACTCAAGTCTTTCTTTTGCCTTTTGAATATCTTCATTTGTAATCACAATCTATCCCTCCATTCTTGCCAGTAATTGTCCAATCTGCTCTGACATTCCTCTTGCGAGTGTCATTACCCCTTTTGCTGTTGTCCTTGTCTGTTGACGGTCAAACACTATCTTGGCATCTTGTAGCATCTCATACAGGGTTAGGGCGGTTTTGGCTGCTTGTTGTCGCTCTCCGCACGTGTCAGTATCATAAACCATTGCCATTCCTTTCAACTGCCGTATCGTTAATACCTCACGCATCTATATCACCTTCCCAATTCCACAATCTTTGACCACCTTTTGCCGGTATTGGTTCAAGCAACACTTGCATGTTTGTAAATTCCCAGGCATAGCGCCCAGGCGTCCAGTTACCGAACATTATTTCCTGTTCAGTCGGTACAATGTATTTATCAAAATCCGGATGATGTTTCGGGACATCGAGTTCTGCACCTATTGGAATATGCCTTGCCACATCTATGTTTGTTCCTGGATGGGAAACGATGTGCCAACAGTTTACAAGTTCTGCTGTGGCAATAATGGCCCCCCGTGGAAACTCATATAGTGGTTCAAGTGTCGCAAATCCGCAAGCATTTAAAAATTTTGCTCTTGCCGCATGGCTTGGATGATACTCATAGTCTGCGCACGGAAAACACTCTTTCAAAATACTTTGTATACTTCTCGCTGCCGCATGGATCGCTATCGGCCCACGGTATGACGTATCCCATGACCTGGTTTCGTATTTTTTTGCACCGCAAGCCAGCAATGAGGCCCACGGTTGCCATAATGTGATTGCCTTCATACTAAAAATCCCCCTTCAATCCCCAAACATACTCATTTCCCCTTACATTCCGGGCAGAAGTGCTGCCACTCGTCGTTATCCTCGTCCAGTTCGGATTGCCAGCCGTTGTTCCTCATGTACTGAGTCACTTCATCAAATTTGGAAAACTTATCTTCTGCTTGTTCTCCGCAGCAACTGCAGGATAAAACGAACTTCCCGTAAAATCTTTCAAGCATTGGTGCTCACCCCTTCACTCAATAAAAGGCTTCCGTTCTCGCAAAATACCTCATATAATCGTCTGCCCTTATCATCTAATAAATAAGGCATGAACATTTCAGGAACCTCGGCTTGATCCGTTTCTAACATTGCCATTTGAGCAATGATCAAGCTTCTTATATTCCGCCAAGCAACACGACAAGCTTGTTGAAAATCATCATTGATGCCTTTCTTGACTCTATTCTGTTTGGCTTTCTGAAGAATTCTCTGCACGTTTTTAGGCTTAGCAGGAATATCAAGATTCAAGACATTTCCTTTCATATTTAGGCTGAACTTTAAGGAAACAGGGCACTTATTTTCGTATTCGATCATTATTCTCTCTGCCCCATTTTTAACAAGAACCTCTTGAATCTCTCCAATGGATTTAAAATAGTCAATCTCAGTTGTATAGTTGACAATAACTTCGCTGGCTGCACTCAAAATTTCTCCTCCTTCATCAGCTTAAAATAGGCTTCAACAATCTTTTTCTCAGCTTTCTTTGATAGAAAGGATTCCGGTTGGCACCCATATGGGCATTTCATCTTTCTGACCGCTCCGTATAATCTGCATATCAGCGGCCGCTTTTCGTATATATTGCAACGTCCCTTTATTGCATACGGGCAATTCAACTCTGTGGCCTTGCGTTTATCCTCAATTCGTTCCCATTCCCACTTGGTAAAAGGGATCGGTCCGCAGCAACCAACACATCCTTCTTTGCATTCAAACTTAGGAATCTTTTCATAAAGTTCAAGATGCCTTTGTTCAATAGTTTTCATCGTGCAAACTCCCATCTGCAAACGCCGGATTAAAGTTAGTCCTCGGTTCGCTGGCATAATGCATTTCTTCACCCACATACTTAAGCCCGGCATCCGTCGGGATTGCTCCAAGCTTATGTGCCTCAATGTCTGCATTTACCGCATCTATATCGGTTATTTTGTAGTTCTTCACGATTGACGGCTGCCGCTCAAAGAGTTTCTTCTCCGGTTTATTGGTCTGCTCTGGCTCTGGTTTTATCTTTGGTTTCGACACTGGAGTCTTTGTGGGTGTTTTATGCATGTGAAATATTTGTGCTTTTTCTTTTTTGCTCAATCCAGCGACTAATTCATCATTGAGCTTTTTTACATCGACAAGCTGAACGTTATATTTGTCTGCAATGAGCCTCATTCTTTCTGCAAATACCCCGTATTCTGCCAATTTTTCCGGAGTATCGATTTCTTTCTTCATCTGATCGATTCGGGCTTGTCTGGCTTCGGAGATTTCAAGATTGGTCTGCCCTTTGCGATATTCATTTTGGTATAACTGTTTTGCCTTCTTCCGGCAGTCCTTTGCCCAACATGTCGGGTATTTTGCATTTTCTGTTCTTTTTGTGACTTTCGTGATCGGCTTATTACATATACAGCAGCGCATTATCTCTTCTGCCTCCTGTCCGTGAGGTTCTTCGTCAGGGTCCGAATCGTCTGATTCTTCGGATTCTCCTGACTGCTTGTCCTCGATTTCCTCAATGAGGTTTACGTTATCGAAATTAAGGATTACTGCACTTCCATTCCCCTTTTGAACGCTCATCATATTTCCTTTGGATTCGATACTTACAACATCATTTATGTTTCGCGATGTCATGCTCTGGCTGAACCAGATTTTCAGGTTGGCGTGATCGAGTTTTGTTTTCATATCGATACCTCACTCTTTCTGATCACCGATAATCTTTTTGAGCACTATTTCCCGCAACTTGGTATGGCATATACCATCCCAACAACCGTCACTAGCCCGGCCGACTTGTGCTAGCCAGAACGCGTCGCATTCGTCGCTGCATTCAAACTCAATCCCGGATTCTTTGTATGCCTGTAAGATCATGGCTGATTTTTCGACGTTTCCTTTCCCGGTTGCGAACTGTTTTAGGGATGCAGGAGGGACGATGATCAATCCATAATCTGGTCCGTAGTGATATCTAAACAACTCGTATTTTATGATTCCTGCCAACTCTGCCAGGTTCAAGAATCCTTTTCCCCGGGATCCAAATGACAAACCTTCGATTATTATTTTTTTAGGCTTTTCATCGGTCATGATGTATCCAGTGATTATTTCGTTCAAGATTTCTGTTATCCGGTAAGGCCCCTTTTCCTTCGTTTTAATATTCTTTGACCGGATATACGGCCTTTGTTCATCGGCCAAACAGAATCCGGGTGATGTTAAGGAAGCGTCGATACCAAGGTAATAACTCATATTGAACACCTCTTTATTCTTTGATCATCTTTGTCTTCAATTGGAGTAACCCATATAGTTTCATTTGTTAGTTCGAATTCGATCTTTGCGTCTGCTTTTGCCAGCGCCATCAGTGTACATTCACAAGTAGCTTCTGCCGCATCCGGCGGATATGCGTTCCCGATATATTCCCGCGCTTTGGAATCACTGCACCCATCCAACTGGAACGGACGGCCATCTGGAAGGAACATCGGGAATGATTGCAACATGCCCAATTCAAATGTTGTTAGTGGCCGGTGCCAAGTACCATCCTCAGAAATGATCATCCAGACTCCGTTTTCTGTTTCGTTAGGGATCCTTGGATCAGCGATAGCCGCGCTGCCTGAATGTAGGTCTGCACTGGTTACGGTGCTGGCCGATTCTTCCCAATGTTGGACTTTATATGAACCTGCCCGGGGTGAACAGTTTAACCGCGGATCTGCTATAGCTGCTACTCCGTTTGAACTACTTACACTTGATGATCCTGTTACGGTCTTTGCTGGCTCATTCCAATCTGCTACACCGAACAGATTGGGTCTTGAGTTATGGTTTATTCTCATATCAGAGATCAAAACAGCTCCACTACCGATCCTGCTGCCGGTTACAACAGGTGCCGACTCATCCCACCCGACAATATGATATTTATTCCCGTAACCTTGAACGTTTTCGAGTCTTGGATCCGCAACCCCGGATATTCCATTACTCCGTCCTGCCCCGGTGCTTCCGGTTATCGTCGGCCCGGGCTCGTCCCATTTCTGTATCCTAAAAGCTCCGCCTCTTGGTTCATATCCTAACCGGGGATCTGCCAGCGATATTGCCCCGTTATTTGGCCGGTGTGATCCGGTGACTGTCGGCGCGGGATTATCAAAAGGTACTACCTGATAAATATTTGCATAACAATCTCTTTGAAGATCCCGCCAGTCCCCGCCAGCGGGGATAAGTGCCAATCTCACCCATGTTTTCCACTGCAGTTTCGGCACCCGGTGCATCCATCCGCAGGCTTTTACATCCCCAGGTAATGGTAGGTGGCCAATAACTTCTCCTATTGATTTCAGTCTCTTCTTCTGTGGCAGATAAATCGGATTTGGGATCTTTTTCTCTTGTCTGGCCATAATTAAGAACCTTACTCTGTTTTGGCCAAGGCCGCCGATCTCACCGAGATTATGCTTTGGGTTCATATCAATCGCGTAACCGTATTTAATGAGCAGATTCCTAATTTGCTTCAAAAGATGTTTACCCCGGCTAGTGATACGCGGGACATTTTCAAAGTGGATAATATCCGGAACGCTGCCGCCGTACAGATCGCAGGCCCGCAATGTCAATTCGATTCCCCGCACTGTCAACTCGTTAAGTGCCTGGTACTTTTCGGATTTTGCAGACTGCTCCGGCAGTAGTCCGGAAAGGCCCTTACATGGTGGGCTTAAGAATACGGTGTTTGGTACCTGATATCCGAAGGCCACCCATAAATCCCAGGGAGTAACTTCCTCCCAGTCTGCCGGTGGTTCTTGTCCGTGAAAGGCGATATACTGTTTCCGGCTAAACAGATCCATTACAACTGCTTTTTTCTCGCCGATAATATTGTCATGATTTAGACAGGCGACTGGATCACAGTCGATAGAAGCCAATAACCTGTATTTATATACTTGGCCGCTATATTCAACCGTTGCACTTAATGCGCCGTAGTCATAGCCACCCAATCCACAGAAAAGGGAAACCAATGTTTTCTCTTTCAATTCGCTACCTCCCATTTTGGAAACTTGCACGTGCAGCATTGTCCCGATCCGTTTCCATCATTCCATCCCGGGCACCCTTCAAAGAATTGATCCGGCTTTCTTGGGCAGCTGACGAATTTCTCTTTGACTTCTGTTCGGCTAATCTCTGTATCATCCGAAAGAATTATGGTTATTTTTGTTCGTATCATTTCACTACCTCCGTATCAAATAAACTCGGTTCTATCTGCTTAATTCTCTGCTCTGCCATTTCAATAAATTCGTTCCTTAGCTCAATTCCGATATATTTTCTCGAAAGTTTTCGAGCTACAACCGCTGTTGTTCCACTACCAAGGAAAGGATCTAGAACAACCCCCCGTTCTGGTGATCCGGCCAATATGCATGGTTCAATAAGTTCAGGAGGAAATACCGCAAAATGCGCTCCTTTAAATGGTTTTGTTGATATCGTCCAGACATCCCTTTTGTTTCTCTTTTCGCGAAATTCATAGGCATTTCCGGATTTAGTTCTATGAAATTCTTTTGGGTGCTCTGAATACTTTTTACCTCCATATCTCGGCGGTACCGCTTTCATTGACCCATTCGACTTCCCAGGCACCCGGTAACTTCCGTCCTGATTTTCAATATCTTGAGACAATCTTTTTATTGTGCTACTTGCCACAGGCTCGGCAATCGCTTCGGCATCATAGTAATAACTTGAGCTTTTACTCATTAGGAAAATGTATTCGTGGCTCTTTGTCGGACGATCTGTTACGCTTTCTGGCATAGGATTCGGTTTTGACCAAATTATGTCACTGCGTAAGTACCATCCGTCTGCCTGAAGAGCAAGGGCCACCCGCCAGGGAATTCCAAGAAGATTTTTAGGCGGAAGTTCCGATAGTAATTTGCACTGTTTATTTGACCAATTTAATGAACCTTGTGTGTCGATCTAATTATCTTGGTTTGGTTTTGATTTTGTAAAAGAATAACTGTCCCCGAGATTAAGCCATAAAGTTCCATCATCCCTTAACACTCTCCTAACTTCCCGAAATACCTCTACCATCTTCGCGATATATTCTTCAGGGGTTGCCTCTAATCCAATCTGGCCTTGTACGCCGTAATCCCGCAACCAAAAGTAAGGAGGCGATGTCACGCAACAATTTACGATACCCGATGGAAGCTTTCGTAATTCAGTTAAGGCGTCACCTTTAAAAATCTCGTTCATTTACACCTCCATATTTGTCTGTTAGATATCCTTTATCGATTCTTTAACCAGCCCTTCAATTACCGGAGCAACAGGCTCTAACATGTTGGCAATTCCTCTTAGAGTATCAATAACTTTTCTTAATTCAGGTTGTTTACGCTCAAGAGTGTAAAGTTGCCGGTACATATTGCTGATATTTATTTCATCCCCTGGATTTACTTTTGCTTTTTGATCATATTTGCTGTAGTAACCTATAAGATTTGCTAATTCATCCTTACTAGCTTCCAAGATAAAGCTATTTTCCGATTGTCCAATTATTTTCATTTCACACCTCCATATTTGCCCTTAAACTTCTTTTTCCCATCTGAGTTTGTTTTGTGTCGGGTGCATATCAACTCTTGGTCTACTCGGACAATTCCATGAATGACCTTTTGTTTCACCTATACAAGTCCATCCGACAGCTCGCATTGTGGCCCCGCTTTCTGATGGCAAAGTATAGGTTATGAGTTTACGGTATCCAAGCGCTTTCGCAACCTTCCAACATGCCCCATAAAGAATTGAATTAGCATTTTTTGTTCCATCTGTGCAAGTCCTTCTAACTTCCAGTGTCCAACCATCCATAAGGTGCCTAGCGATTGGAAGTCCTACGATTGCAACCCCGATTATTTCATCATCTTTTGCAGCACCAACACAGAATTTATATCCTGCTTTTATCGGTTGATGGTGTCTGTGATATCTGCGCACAAATTCATTTGCTTCTTGAAAATCTATTGGAACAATTTTTAACATATCCACCTCGCTCATATTTGCCCTAGAATTTTATTTATACCCTCTCACGTGTATTTCTTCACTTTCGCTATTTACTCTTAACCTGTGACCAATTAGAGGCCCTAGCTGTCAAAATTCTTTAATGGTTTAAAGTGTTAAAGCGTTGTGGGTATGATGGGGTTGGGAATAAGGTTAGGGCTAGTTATTGAATCATCTTTTGCCCTATCTGCCCGATCATGTCTTTTAACCCCTGCGGCAATCTCGCGACCTCTGCGTCTCTTGTTGCCATCGTCTCAAATGCCATCCGGAACTGTCCGCGCAAAACTCCTTCATCCTCATTCGTACAGAATGACTTCCACCCGATACTTTGTACTGCTTTTCTCGTTGCCGGGCTTAAAGAGTCTAATCCTTCTTGCTCCTTGTAGTATCCGTATTTTCTGATCGCCCGTGTCGCTTCTTCCCATGCTTCCGGCGCGCTTAATCTGTTCGGCTGTGAATTACTGACTGCTGCTTCCCGGATTTCAGCGACCGTCGGAAAGAACTTGGCAGTTGCTAAGACTCTCATTAAGGCGGCTTTTGCTACGTCATACGGCATGTCGGATAACATCTGCTGCCAAAGTGCCATTGTCGGCCCCATGTCCTTTTCCTGCATGTTCGGAAAATTAGCAAGGGCCATAGCAACCAATTTACCTATTTCCTCTTTGTTCATGGCTGACCTCCGTTAACATATCGTTTAATACTTTCAAATCCTTTTGGTATGTGTTTTGTCTGTGATCTTGAATTCATCTGCATAAAGAGTGTGTCATATTTTTCTCTTAGCTTACTTGGTGATAAGATATTCGATTTCCAGAAGTTATCTTGTTTCGCCCAGGTCATAACCCCGATTACTTCATCCGGATCCCGTTTATCAATTCTGATTATTTTATCAAAGTCACTCGCCCATTTTTGGACATTTGGCTTTTTGAAGTTTGGATTATTGGCTGTGATAAGAAAGATAAGCTGATTCGTCAAGTTTATTTCAAGGGAGTCATCGGCGAAGATTTTCGACGATGTATTAATAACATTCTTTTCTTTCTTTACATTCTTTACATTCTTATTATTGTTCTCACTCTGTTCTCGCTCCGTTCTCACTCTGTTCTTATGTCGTTCTTGGTTATCTTTTTCAAATCGCTCAAAGCCTTGGTATTCCTCGTAATTTAGTACAGTAAAGAGTGTTCCCAGTCGGGTACTTTCGATTTCGATTCGTTTTTCTTTCGTTAATTCATCAATTAGCTTTTTTACATACGAAATTGAGTACCTTTTTACTGAACGATTTTTCAGATATTCAAGATCATCAATAAGGTTACGGTATGATCGTAAGAACTGACCTCTGCCAACGTGTATTTCCTCAATGTCAATTCCATCCTTAGCAAATACAGCGTTTCCGTAGATGTAAAAAAACAGCCGGAACTTTGCGGGGTGCTTCCATATTTGGTTGTGAAAGATCAATCTATCCGTTTGAAATACCCCTTCTGCCATTTAGGAGATCACTCCTTCAAACCCTCAATACTGATAATGTCATCGTATCTTATTGTTAATTCGCCATCGATATAATCATTGAAGGTAAGAGTTATCTCTTTGTGGCCTATTTCTGCTATTTCAGCATTAATAATGCTCCCGTTGGTTGTTGTAACCTTTACATTGTTGCCCTCATGAAACTCATCGCCACTATCTACAAGGTGAAGTTCAGAAATTAAATAAAAGCTATCCACTCTCTCATCACTCCTTTGATTCAAAAACATTACCAACAACTTCAAACGTCGTATTACTAAAGTCACATAGCCCGGTAAATTCCTGCGCATTACCAAACTTAACGCCGAATCTGTCACCTTTGAACATAACTTCACATGTCTCTGACGCTATGATTTTGCCGGTGTTAAAGTCGTGGATTTCGATGAGTAGGAGATCGCCTTCGTAGATTTCTTTGGCGTATTCGTCTTTTTTGTTGGTGTATTGACCTATAGACTCGGGATATACCTTATGTTGGTGCGCACCGCCTACATTAGTTTGAGTCGTGATATAGCAGTTTCCGCTCTTATCGCAGCGAGTAAAAAATCCATATACCCATTGGTTGATATACAACTCATTTGGTTCCAATCTTTTGCCGCGAAATATAATATCTCTCATACTCTTACTCCTTTTATTCTAATAGCTCTGAATTAGAGTGGATATTGTTATCTTATAGAAAACCGTTTACTACAATAAGGGCATACAACCCCACCTAAATGTACTTTTTGAGTCACTAATTCAAGGTTTTCAAGCCTATTGTCGGACTTAATACCGTTTCTATGATGGACATATTCGTAAGATTCAAGCGGCCTACCTAAATGTTCCGACATTACAAGGCGGTGTTCATGGATATATCCACCGATTTTTGCATTTGCGTGTTCCGGCTTCCAAATTAAAACATACCCTGATCGATCTTTGATTCTACCACCCTTCCACGCCATACTTCTTTTACCCTTATGGGCTTTAATGCTATTCAACCTAGCTTGAATTGAAATTTCGCTTTTTAAAGGCTCAAATCCGCAAGATTTAACAAAGTTTGTCCAATTGCCAAAATTCATACGTATTGGCATATCGCTGGGTGTTTTTGTATCATCTAGCCACTGTCTTTTAGTCGGCTGTTTTCCAATTCTTATTGCTAAATCTTTATATAAACAAATCAGCATTTCTTTAGTAAATATCATTGATGCTCCTTTTTATGAGTACCGGAGCCGTAGCCCCGATACTCCGAATATATCCCCTGTACAGTCAAACTGCTTTTTCGTGTTAGGCAGGGAGGAAAGCCGGGGTGAAAACTAATTAACAGCAACCTACATTTATTCCCATATCGATTAGTAAGGCGTGAATAAAGTAATTACCAAAAGTACTAAACGTATATACGCATTCCTGGTCTTCCTCGGCTAAATCTACCCATACACAATCATTATCTATAACAACTTTATATTTTTCTGGAGTTTCTTGAATTCTTTTCCACCAGTCGTGATCTTCTTGGGTGAAATTATCCATCTCTTATTCCATCCTTTCATTTACCCCATTCTTGGAGTAGTAAATTCTTTTCTTCCTCGGTCATAACGTCAATCCCGAGTGACTTGGCTTCGGATATTACACCGTCCAGCAGTACAGAAAATTCCTTGCTGTCGTATGTCGATGATCCGAAAAAACACATTAGCTGGATTCCTGTCTGACCGTTTACCGTGACTTCGCCCAATTCCCGAACGGTACGCCATTCCTGCTTTACCTTTTCTACGACATGCGGCTTAACAATGATGTGAGTAAACACGCCGTACAGTTCAAGCATTTGTAGATATACTTCGTCTTTTGTGCTGTGTATGACTTCTGCTATTTGTTGCAAAATCGACCACAGGCAGGCATTCGCGTCCAGGCTTCTCTTATGCCGATATTGTTTGATCTCTACCGCAAGGATTTTTCCTTTGGCTATTATCTGTTTTAGTTCTGATATGTCGCATTTTTCTGTTGATAAGACTATTTCCTGTTGGCCTGATTCGGTATATTGGGATCGTATGTTATTGGCTTTGAGGTTCATTCAACCCATCCGTCCAAATCAACATAATTATCGTTTTCTTCAGCTTGTTTTACGATAAATGTTACATCCCTTGCTTCACCATCAATATCTGGTAACTCACTTAATTCCTTAACCATTTTTATTCTTACTTCTGCACCAGCAGACATGATAGATAATTTGTTCATTAACTCATAAACCTTCATCTATTCCCCTTCTTCCTCAATTCGTTTTAAGGCTAAAGCCCTGAGATAATCCTTGTCTAACTTCCCGGCGTGGGCCATGGGGTGATATACCCATTTTGAAAGTCTGACTAAGTTTTCGGATATATCATCCCCGCCGGCCCCTTTTGAATCAATGTGATGAACCTCGCTTGGTATTTCTCCGCATATTTGGCAGCGGTTATATCCGTTATGTCTTATACGGTCTAAAAGTTTGGGGTTTTTGATGCGTTTACGTTTAGAAAGGGACATTGTCATCTAAACTTACCTCGCTTGCATATCCCTCAAATGCGCCGTTATCTCCCTTATCCTTTGGCGATAAAAAGCGTACATTCTCGGCCAATACTTCCGTTACCCATCTTTTTTGTCCGTCCTGCCCGTCAAATGACCGCACCTGAATACGTCCGTCAACTGCTGCCAGTTTGCCTTTAGTGAGATAGTTTGCACATAACTCGGCAAGCTGCCGAAATACTACGCAAGGGATGAAGTCAACTTCTTTTTCGCCCTGGCTGTTCTTATAGTTTCGGTCAACAGCCAGCGTAAACGAAGCAACTGCTACGCCGTTTGGTGTATATCTGAGTTCTGGATCCTTGGTTAAGCGTCCGATTAAAACTACTCTATTTAGCATTTATTTCCCCTCCGCTTGAATTTCGTCGCAGATATCGTTGTAATGCTCGGTTGTTATGTCCTTAGAGTTCTTATATCCGTACCGTGTGAGGATTTCTTTTGCCCTGTCCTCTTTGCCCTTAGAAAGAGCAAATAGGCGTTTCTGTTGTGCATCCGTGATTGTCTTAGGCGTTGCCTTTTTGTCATTGCCGGTTGTATGGTTTCCATCATCGTCATCCTCGGACGCTATTCCAAGTACAGCCGATATTGCATAGCGTCTGGCGTAAGTGATTGCCGATCCTGCTCCCTGCGCTGTGGTTTTATCTGCTTTCAAGACAAGCGGTTCAGTCTCAATCCACTCGCCGCTAGAATGAAGCAACATGGTTGTGACGATGATGTTCGCTCCATCCCCTGACGGGCTTTGTAAGACGCTTAATCCGTTCTTTGTAAGGATTGGTCTAACAAGGTTTAGAACATCGTTTAAAGGGGCATATTTACTCTTAAAGAAAGGATTGTCGGCGGAGTTGGGTGGATTTTTTATTTCCTCCTGAAATTTCGAGAGTGCAGCTGCTAGGTTTTTAATAGATTCTGATTTGTTCATATTTTCACCTTACCCTTAATGATTGGCTTTGCACCAACTCAGCCCCAGGAATGGTTTGTCCGGACTTTAAAAGGTCATAAAGCATGTTCTTGTCCGGTTCCCATTTATCAATATGCTTTTGATAATCCTTCGGCAACACATCAATGTCGATAATGTTTACTGATGCCTTGTTGTTCTGGATAGATATGGTATGCGTAGCAGTTTTTATCTTGTCTATGCCGCATTTTTTGAAGTTATCAAACAGATATTGTTTCAACCTATCTTTGTTGCCTTCCATAGCTTTTTTACGGGCCTGTAATCGCTTAATTTCATATTCGACACCGGATATATCCGTATCCATATCGGCAAGGATATAGGCAATATTTTGTGCCTTTTCCTCAATGGAATCCTTTAAGGTTTCAAGTGCTTTTAATAAGACTTCATCCTGGACTTCATCACTTACAAGATCAGATAAATTCTTGTAACCATCGGTTAATTCATAAAGGTGTATCAAAATTCTTCCTCCTTCAAAAAGTTTTGGCATATCAATCCTTCATTTATTGCTGATAGCTTTTTATCCTCAATAAAATCGTCAATGAAGGTTATCAGATAATCGAAATTATCATGGTCTTTACAAACTTTCCGGTGGATACAACTATTGCACATCATCAGCACCCCACTCATCCGCTAAATCCTTAAACTGCCTTTTCAAATTACGCTTAACTGAATTTCTTGTATCCTTATCCTCTAATTCTTCTATTAGCGTCCCTATTGTGGATAATTTGCCGTAAGTGGTTGGCTCTTCATCGATGATTAAATTCATAGCATCTTGTAACATTCTTTTCCCTCCGTTATAATGAATTTGAATATTTTTCTTTGAGCAGTCTCTATTTAAGAGCTGTTCTTTTTGTTTTATGATTAAGATACTGATCGCCGCAATCGTAACAGGGTTGATTATTCAAGCGCCGAAGCTTCATGACATTTTCATACTCAGATAGGTTTTGCGCTGAATATATGCATGTGTCGCATGGCGTAAGTCTCTTGTGTAATAACCTAGCGTCACATTGCGTCATAATCTTGTCACGCTCCCGTCTCGGTTATAAATTTCGATATACTTCCTTTGGCATCTGATCCGGTCAGCTTCCCTTTTGCCATACCTTTCTTCATCCTTGCCCCATTGATAGAGTCGGCCTACACCGAAAACGAACAGATATGATGCTGTAATTGTTAGAATTAGCATGGCTTGTCCTCCTTTGAGTTAAGAACGATTCCTATTTTCTCCCTGTCCGGAAGAAGTATTTCCATTACTGGGACGCCGCCAATGGTTAAAAAGGCTATCTGCGTATATTCAATATCAGCTGTGAGTTTAGTGTTATAACCCTCTCTGTGAAGTTCGTCAAATAAAGCCTTGGATAATTCGATAATTCTTTCCAAGCCATTCCCTCCTCTGTGTACTTTTTCGCAAACAAAACCTTTCAGTTCGCTTTTCGATGAATTTGACCTGGATTGCGGATAGTTCGACTTTGCCTAGCAGTTCGTCAAGGCTTTTTAGTTTGTGTTTGGACATTGGGGATCACCGCCTTACAATAATGAGGTATACCGCGAGGATAATAACCGCCAATATGGTTGGAATCCATACAGGGCTAAGTACCCATAACCAAGACCAAGTAATTACCTTTGTTAGTTTCAAAACGATAAACACAATAGCCAATAACCCGCAGAATCCTATACCCCCTGAACTTGCTGTTGAATTTGAATTACTCATTCTTCTATCCATCCTTTCTTAACTAAAAAATCCGCCCCATATTAAAATTCCGGTTGTAATTGCTGCGCTAATCACCGCATACCAAGCGTTATTATTTGATCTTGGCTTCCCGTGTTCGGCTATGTTAATGCCGAGGCTCAATGCAATTAAAACAATGTAAATGATTTGTGGCGTTCCCATTTGATTCATCCTTTCTTAACTCGCTTTTTGAAGTAACAGCCTGAACGTTTCCCGGCCTTTTGGCGTGATTAGAGTCTATCTTGTCTCCAACACTCTTCACAACGGCCGCCATCTTCTTGACAAAACGTTTGTCTGAATTCATCTTCCGGGAAATGCTCTAATACACAATGGTCATCCAGGATATCCGTTTCCGATAGGCCGGTTTCTTTTGAAATAATCTCAAGCAATGTCATGATTTCACCTCGCTTTCTTTATTTAAGCCGACTTCCGCTTATCAATAATCTTCCTGATGTAGTCCAATCCGCGCTGATAGACTAAAGTCTTAATGCTAATTTCCGTTTCGCCGCTTGGCTTTTTAAATTTCTGCTCGACTACTCGGAAATATCCCCGGTCGATGTACTCCTGATATGGCTCGTTATTATCTCGAAGTATCCCTTCTTCCCGAAGAATCTTGAATAAGGTGTTCCGGCCTTTGCCGAAGCTGAGAACCTTGGCTGCTTGGCTCATTTCGATTGCGCTTTTGCTGTCGGCTACTGCATCAAAGAAGTCTACCTTTGGTTTCTGCTGCTCAATGACTAATTGGAGATTGTGGATTCGCTTATCTGCTATTTGCAGCGCCCGGGCCATTACTTGTTCAGGTGAATTCCAAGCCCTTTCTACCTGGATGAAGTATTCCCTGAACGCATGGGCCTTTTCGCCACCGGATACCATGCAAAGATGTTTTGCTATGTCTATCGGTACGATAAAATCAACGCTTGGCCGGCCGCCGGTACTTTCCATGAAAATTGAGGTAAAGTCCTTTCCTTCTTCAAGGCTTAATTTCTGAGATTGATACTTAAACCAACTTGTATAATCGCCATTGATTCCCAACTTTTCATGAAGCTCTCTGGTGCTTACTGCTTGTCCTCCTTCATCAGTAATTTCGATTTTGATAAGATCGTTTGACATTTAACCCCTCCTTTGTAGGAATTTCCATTCCCCTGTCGAAAGTCTTTAGGTTACTTTTGACGAGGGGAGGTGTAATAATGACTATATGTCCTTTTTCTTATGCTAGTGATTCTTTAAAGCAGTGCCATCAGGGTTGTGCTTTAAGAATTGGCAATGATTGCTCGTTTAAAATAATCGCCGTGAAACTTAATCAATCTGATAATTCAAAGAAGTAAGTTGTATCATAATTTGCAGGGCCGTCAACGTATCAGGGTTGATGGCTCCTTTTTCATCTAAGCTTTCGTTTGCTTCGTCCAGAAGCTTGCCGATGATCGCTTGCATTTTTTCTTTGTTCATTTCCCTTTTCACCTCCCCCCGTTAGGTTTGACATGCTCGTCCCTCCTTTTTTTTGAATACTTGTCCACTATTTATACGGCTTTCTTTTCGGGAGCCATGGGATCTTCTTCACAATAAAACAAGTAATCCAACGTAAGCCCAGGGAAACAATCATCTCTAATCTTTTTCATTTCACTAATTATCCATGGGTATTTGTCATTGAGCTTGTCCCTAGTGGTTTTAGGTGTCGAATTGATTACTGAAGCAATATCGGCAGGGCTTAATCCTGTTCTGGCCATTTCTGCCGCTAAATTCGGATACCTAATATTTTTCATTCTCACCATCAATCACCCCCTTTTTACTATGTATCGTAATTTAGTTCCATAATATACCGATATATAGTAATAGTCAAGCATATAAAGTGCATATTTTTACGACAATAAGTAAAAAATTTATTGTATTATTTCAAATATCGGTTATAATATTTTTAGTGATAATATGTAAATTTTTGGCATGGAGTGTTAAAAAATGAATATGTTGGAAAAGATCCAGTTAATAATGGATGAAAAAGGTCTATCAAAGGCCGATGTTTCAAAAGGCGCTGACGTACCATACACTACTTTTGATAGCATGTTTAAAAAAGGATTTGAAAAAACAAAACTTCCTACAATGAAGAAGTTGGCTAATTTTTTTGATGTATCTATGGAGTATTTAATCAATGATGATATTACTGATAAAAACTATGGGAAAATGTTTAATAACTTTACTGTTTCAGCTATTGAAATACAACTAATTACTTTATGGCGAAAGCTACCAAGAGATGAGCAAATGAAGATATTAGGAAGAATAGAATCAAAGGCAGAAGATTATATGAATGGGAATTTAATGTCAGGAGATGAGTAATTTTTCATGGGAAAACAACGTAACCCAAAAGGTGCAGGGAGCTACAAAAAACGAAAAGACGGACGATATTCATGGACACAAAAAAAGGATGGAAAAGCGCGTCCGCCTATTTATGCAAAGTCTTTAGGTGCGCTAAAAAAGAAGGTTGACAAAGTTGCTGATCTTCCTATTACCAATTCAAACAAATTAACCGTAGATGCATGGTTCGCTAATTGGATTGAAGTCTATGTTAAGCCATTAAAAAGAGGTGGAACTCCAAGCTGGACTGAAGATATGTATAAAAATGCAAGCCCGATTATTGGGTATATGAAATTGCCTAATGTAATTCCAGCGGACATTCAAAGAGTTGTCGCAAAAATGAACACTAAGATACTTAAGCCGGCAGTATTAGATGATAATGGTAAAATTATTAAGCCAGCTAAGACGGGATATTCATCAAAGACAATGGAAGAGACGGTCGGAGTTTTGCGTCGAGGTTTTGAGCAAGCCAAGGAAAACGGTTTGATTGCTACAAACCCAGTAACTAAAAAAATAGAAATTCCTCAAAAACAAAAAAAGACAAGAAAGGTCTTGTCAGCTAAAGAGTTGCATGATTTATTCGAAGAAATGAAAAATAGTCGTTGGATATGGGCTATGAAACTTTTACTTGTCACCGGTATTAGGCGTGGTGAGTTACTTGCGCTGCGTAGCTCGGATATAGAAATTGAACATCACAGAATTGTTATCGATGAATCTAATGGATTAACTGGTGTTGGAGACACGAAAAATGCTAAAGTTCATTATGTTCCTTTGTCTAAGAAGGCAATGGAATACTTAGTAGAACAAAGAAAGATGCTGGAAAGAGAATTTAACCCAATTCTCTTTGATGAAGAATTAAAAAAGACTGATCTTCTATTTCCTGGGCAAGACGGAACAGTAATATTACCTAATTCATTTACAAAAATAGTCAAACGCGCTGCGTTAAAAGCTGGTATAAATGCGACTCCTCATTGTTTCCGTCATACATTTGTTTACCTTAACCGGAAAGCACTGTCATTAAAGGATCTACAATATATTTTAGGCCACGATGAAAGCACCACAACTTTGGATATATATGGAGACATAATCGATGATTCATCTGAAGATACTGCAAATGTGATTGATAATATTTTTGATAAGATGGAAGAAAAATTACAAACCATTGCCGAAGAAAAAAATAAAACTAATGGCAAGAGTAATGTAATACAATTCAGGAAAAGAGCTTAATTATTAAATAGAGGGTCAATAGAGGGTCAAAATGAAAAATAAAAAGGACTTCCAATTGCGGAAGTCCTTTATTTTCCTAGGTTGTATTTAGCTTATACTTTGGTGGGCCCACTTGGGATCGAACCAAGGACCAACCGGTTATGAGCCGGCCGCTCTACCGCTGAGCTATAGGCCCAATATAAATGGCTCCCCGAGCTGGACTCGAACCAGCAACCTACCGGTTAACAGCCGGTTGCTCCACCATTGAGCTATCGAGGAAAGCCTGCGACGTTTATTATAATGAAAATTTAAGTCACGGTCAAGCACTTAGGGCCATTTTTTTATTTTTTTTCTTAAACCAGATCCAAGGATGAACTATGCTTACGTCTAATCCAGATAATCCTTCAGCTTTTTACTGCGGCTGGGATGGCGGAGTTTGCGTAATGCTTTGGCTTCGATCTGCCGGATCCTCTCTCTGGTAACACCGAATTCCTGTCCGACCTCTTCCAAGGTTCGGGTACGGCCGTCGTCTAATCCGAAGCGCAGCCGAAGGACTTTTTCTTCTCTCGGCGTCAGTGTTTCCAGGACCTCTTCCAGTTGCTCTTTGAGCAGGATAAAGGAAGCGGCCTCTGACGGTGCCGGTGCATCATCGTCCGGAATAAAGTCCCCAAGATGTGAATCTTCTTCTTCACCAATGGGGGTTTCCAGCGATACCGGTTCCTGGGCGATCTTTAAAATCTCCCGGACACGTTCTTCCGGTATATCCATCACTTTTGCTGTCTCTTCCGGGGTTGGGTCCCGGCCGAGCTCCTGCAGCAGCTGTCGGTTGACGCGGACGAGTTTATTAATGGTTTCTACCATATGAACCGGTATACGAATCGTTCTGGCCTGATCGGCAATCGCGCGCGTAATCGCCTGACGGATCCACCAGGTGGCATAGGTACTGAATTTAAATCCTTTGCGGTAATCAAATTTTTCAACGGCTTTGATCAAACCCAGGTTGCCTTCCTGGATCAGATCAAGGAAGAGCATACCGCGGCCAACATAACGCTTGGCAATACTGACAACAAGGCGCAGGTTCGCTTCAGCGAGACGCCGTTTGGCCATTTCATCCCCGGCCTCCATTTTGAGAGCCAGCTCGATTTCGTCATCCGCAGTCAAGAGCGGTACGCGGCCGATTTCTTTCAAATACATCCTGACTGGGTCATCAATACCGACCCCCTCAGGGATCGATAGATCAATATCTGTCTCATTAGCGATCTCATCGGCCAAGTCCTTCGTCTCTTTATCGATGACCACCTCAACATTGTCGTCGACAACATCAATACCGAGGCCGTTTAACTGATCATAGATTTCCTCGATCTGGTCTTCGGATAAATCAACTTTTTGCAAAGCGTTGGCGATCTCATCATAAGTTAGGTTTCCTTTGCTTTTCCCTAACTCGATCAGACCTGAGACATTTTCTTTTTTCATTTCATCAACCGTCACGGAATTCTCCCCTTCCAGCGGATAATTCGCAACAAAATTCAGTGAATCATTTTTCGCCACGTTTCAACCGCTCTCCTATCTCCTGGAGCAAGGCAAGCGCCCCAGTCATATCCCCTGATTTCTCCAATAAAATCATGCGGGCCTGCAAATCTTCGATCGTTTCTTTCGTCTTGGTCTCCTTAATCAAAGCAATGCAGTCCTTAAGGAGCGTATCGGTCTTATCAAAATCAATGATTAATTCGTATAGTTCGGCAAGACGTTTCTGAACCTTCTCATACCAGCTGTCATTATCAATGACGTTTAAACTGTTCTCCGGAAAATTCTCGAAGATATATTTATGTTCCGGCAACCGCCAAAAGTCTTCTCCCAGCTGTTCAGCTGCCGGCTTTTTATAAGTCGGGTCCTCAAGGATAATCCTGAGGATAATTTGTTCTGCCCGGAAAACTCCTAAAGGGACATAGGATTCCAAGGCATTGTCAATATCTTTCCCTTCTATAGTATTTCTTTTTTTTACAGTATTATCCTTTTGATGCGAAAAATTTTCAGGATAACCGTGATTTTCTCTGTAATTCTTATCTAAGCTTCCGATTTCTCGTTGTACTGCCTCAAGCGTCAGCCCAAGTTCCAAGCTTAAATACCTCTCATAGCCTTCCCTTTCAGCTATGCTGGGTATTTTTATAATATCGGGAGCGAGTTTCCGGATAAGCTCTGCTTTATCCGGTATGGTCCGCGGCGGGTCGTCTCGGACCAGTAATTTATATTTAAACTCGATAAATGTGATGGTTTTTTCGAGTTTATTGCGAAATTGATTAATGGTATACTTTTTTAAATATTCATCCGGGTCTTTGGCATCATCATAGTCAAGGACTTCAATCTTAAAATGCTCATCCAGAAGGATCTCTCCGGCTCGGAGTGCCGCTTGAATACCGGCTTCGTCGGAATCATACCCGATGACGACTTTACTGGTATATCGTTTTAATAATTTGGCCTGATCTTTGGTGAGTGCCGTACCCAGTGAGGCAACAGCGTTGGTAAATCCTGCTTTTTGGACAGCAATAGTATCCATATAGCCTTCAACAAGCAACGCATACCCTGCCTCCCTGATACCTCGAGACGCTGTTTGGATCCCGTAGAGATTGCGTCCTTTATGAAAAAACTTTGTTTCCGGCGAATTGAGATATTTTGGAGTAGAATCATCCAGTACCCTGCCGCCAAAAGCAATGGGTGAACTTTTAATATCCAGAATGGTATAAATGACGCGATTACGGAACCTGTCATAGAAACTAAGGGCATCATCGCTGCCCGTTCGTTGGACCGCCAATCCGAGCTCAGCCATTTCTTCGGGTGTGACACCCTTAGCAATGAGCTCTTTAAGTAAGCCGTCCCACCTGTCCGGAGCATAACCGAGACGAAAGTCTTTGATGGTCTCCGGATCAATGCCTCTGCTTTGAAAGTAGGTAAGTCCCGGGCGCCCTTCGGGCCTGTTCAATAAGACGTCCTGAAAATAACACGCGGCCCATTCATGAATTTCCCGCCAGCGGCTGCGCTGGGCTTCATTCATTTTTTCCTGGGGTGTCAGCTCGCGCTCCGGTAATTCCATCCCGACGCGATGAGCCACCTTGCGTAAGGCTTCCACGAAGGTAAGGCTTTCTTTTTTCATCAGGAAGGAAAAAACATTCCCGCCGGCGTGACATCCGAAACAGTAGTACATCTGCCGTTCGGGATTGACATTGAAACTTGGCGTCTTTTCAGAATGAAACGGACAAATCCCTTGATAGTTTTTGCCCGAACGTTTTAATATGACATGTTCTGAAATGACTTCAACAATATCCGCTTGTCGGCGTACTTCTTCAATGAAATCCTCGGATATCTTGTGATCCACAATCGCACGCCCTTTGGTTATTATTATGACAAGTCTTTATCTTTTTCGATAAACTTTTTATTTTTCCTTCTTATTATGAAGACAATTTTTTGAAAAGGATGCTATTCTCGCGGGACAAAAAAATGTTTGAAATTGTTGATGGCATAGTTATCGGTAAGCCCTGAGACATAATCGGTGACAGCTTTGGTCAGGTCGCCGCCCGTCCAGATTAAATATTCCGGTGGCATAACTTCCGGATGCTTCAGGTAGTAGTCAAACAAGATTTCGATGATCACCCGGCCTTTACTGCGTTCATCCTTGAGATTAGCGCTTAAGTAAACCCGTTCAAACATAAAATCGCGAAATTCTTTCATCGCCGCAGCCACTTCGGCGGACTGACTGATTACGGACTTACCCTCGGAGGTGCTGATCATATCAATCACCATGGTTGTGATCATTTTACTCGGTGTTTCCCCCAACCGTTGTCTGACCCCGTTAGGGAGGTCATTCGCAGTAAGAAGTTCCGCTCGCAGAGCGTCGTCATAATCGTGGCAAAGGTAGGCAATCCGGTCTCCTATTTTTACAATTTGGCCTTCCAGCGTTTTGGGAACGCCGCTGCCCGTATGATGAAGAATGCCATCCAGCACCTCTTCGGTCAGATTAATGCCTTCGCCGTCACCCGTCAGCGCGGTATAAACACGCACAGATTGCTCGTTGTGTTCAAAATGGCCGATGATAGAGGCAATTGCTTCTTCACCGACATGGCCGAACGGTGTGTGGCCAACGTCGTGTCCCAAGGCAATCGCTTCAATCAAATCTTCATTGAGCTTCAACCCGCGACCAATGGTACGGCAGATTTGGGCGACCTCGAGACTATGTGTCATCCGTGTCCGGTAATGATCACCGAGAGGCGCAATATATACCTGTGTCTTATGTTTTAAACGACGAAAGGGCTTGCTGTGAAGAATCCGATCCCGATCTCTTTGGAACTTGGTCCGGATGGTGCATTCCACCTCATCCTGGGCCCTCTTGGCTTCAGCGCTTTTGGCCGCAAAAGGGGAAAGCCGCTGAAATTCTTCTTGTTCCGTCCGCAACCGAATCTCCAAAGTCATTAACACCACCTTTTTAGCGATACAGCTGGGATAAACTGGCTTGAGGCCACAATTCCGCCACATGGCGGAATATTAAAAATCTGTACTTAGTGATTACCTGATTCTCAAAATCTATCCTCATAACGTTAATCTTAATATGTTAATTCAACGTTGAAAGCCAAATTCCTCCTTAAAGCATTAAATTGTAACACAAAACAGAGGCATATACAAAATACATTATATGCCTCATTTTAACCGATATTACTGGATTAACCGTTTCTTGGTCTTTTAAACGGCTGTTTCTCCAGTTTTTAAGTTTTTTGCTAGTTCTTCTTCCTCTTTCAATTTAGCCATTTTCTCTTTTTGGATCCGCTTGCTTTCTTCCCGTCGCAGGCGCCAAAGCGCACGTGCCTCTTCCTTTGCTTCCGCTGTCAGCTCTGTTCCGCAAGCCCGACATTTTGAGAATTCCATGTAGGCTCTATTTCCACAACCCGGGCACGTCATCCATTTAGCTTTGCAGCGTTCACAGTTCATATTCACGCAACCGGCATAGGTACACATCTTTCACACCTCTTTATTGCTCGTTTTATTCTCCATCTTTTCTTTCATTTCAGCCGAAGCTTTCTCCAGGTGTTTTCTTTCTTCTCGCTCCGCTTTTTTCTGCCGCCACAGGACGGACGCGGTATCCCTGGCTTCTTTGGTCAGCTCCGTTTTACAGATACTGCATTGTCGTAACATGATTCCCGTCTTTTCTCCACAGACAGGGCACTTCATCCATTTCGGTCTGCATTTTTCACAGTGTGCACTGACACAGCTACCATGTGAACACACGTCATGCTCGCTCCTCTTCTCAATGGTTGGCCATACGTGAATGGATAGGATTATACAAAAATATTATAGTCTTTTTTCTTACAAAATGCGAATAATCATCATGCAGGTTTTCTTCAGTCGATTATATAAGAAAATCTTGGCTACTAAAAAACTGTGTCGCCTTACTACTTTCTCGTAGTCTTGCGACACAGCTTATAAATCCAGTATCGGTTGATCACCCAATTATTGATTTATCTTTGTCTACTTGCTTTTCACTTTGAGCGCGGCTTGGGCAGCTGCCAGACGGGCAATCGGCACCCGGAACGGCGAGCAGGAGACATAATCCAGGTTGATTTCCTGACAGAACGCAATGGAGGCCGGATCGCCACCGTGTTCGCCGCAGATTCCGATCTTAATATCGGGGTTGGCTTTTCTTCCGGCACCAACGCAGGTTTTCATGATGCGGCCGACACCGTCTCTGTCAAGAACTGCGAAAGGATTAACCTCAAGAACCTTCGCATTGATATAATCCGGCAGGAATTTGCCTTCAGCGTCGTCACGGGAGAATCCGAGAACGGTCTGAGTCAGGTCGTTGGTACCGAAGGAGAAGAAATCGGCATAGGGCGCAATTTCATCCGCGGTTAGCGCCGCACGCGGGGTTTCGATCATCGTTCCGACTTTATAATTAATGGTGACACCTTGTTCTTTCATTACTTCCTGAGCAATCTCGTCCGCTTGTTGACGCAGGATTTCCAGTTCTTTGTGATGGATAACAAGCGGTATCTTCACATACGGATAGACGTCGACACCTTCTTTGACCAATCGGGCAGCAGCCTGGAAGATAGCCCGATTCTGCATCGCGTAGATTTCCGGGAAAGTAATGGCCAACCGGCAGCCGCGATGACCCAGCATCGGGTTCATTTCCTGCAGGGCGCGTACCTTTTTCAGCAGACTTTCTTTGCTCTTTATCGCTTCTTGGACCTTGGAATCGTTCAAGTCCGCAGTCAGTTTCAGCTTCTGGATCTCCATGGCCAGTTCTTCGCCGTCCGGCAAGAATTCATGCAGCGGGGGATCGAGCAGGCGGATGGTGACTTTCAGTCCCTGCATGGCTTTGAGGATACCGTAGAAATCGCTTTCCTGCATGGGCAGCAGTTCGGCAAGAGCCGCTTCCCGTTCCGGAAGGGTCTGCGCCAGGATCATTTTTTGGACGATGGGCAGACGGGCCGGATCCATAAACATATGCTCCGTTCGGCAAAGTCCGATACCCTGTGCACCGAATTCCCGTGATTTAGCGGCATCCGGTGGGTTATCGGCATTGGCCATAACCTGCATTGTCCGAATCTCATCCGCCCATTTCAGGATGGTCTGGAATTCGTCACTCAGTTCGGGATCTTTCATCGGAACAGAACCGCGGATAACTTGGCCTGTGGCGCCGTCGATGGTGATTTCCGAACTCTCGGTGTAGACGATATCGTTAACGGTCATGGTTTTTTCAGCTAAATTAATTTTCAGGGCATCACAGCCGCAGACAGCCGGTTTTCCCATGTGTCTGGCCACAACAGCAGCATGGCTGGTCATACCGCCGCGGCTGGTCAGAATCCCTTGGGCCGCAAGCATGCCGTGAATATCGTCGGGTGTTGTTTCGGTACCGACCAAAATCACTTTTTGACCGTCTTCACCCAGTCTCTGGGCGTCATCAGCATCAAAGACAATCTTGCCGGAGGCTGCTCCGGGTGAAGCAGGCAGACCGGTGGCGATAACATCCAGCTTCGCCTGGTCATCGATCCTGCGATGCAGCAGCTTATCCAGTTGCTGCGGATCGATACGTTCCACCGCTTCTTCCTTGGTAATCAGTCCCTCTTGGCATAATTCCACAGCGATGCGGATCGCAGCGGAAGCGGTGCATTTTCCGTTACGTGTCTGGAGTATGTAAAGTCTGCCTTTTTCGATGGTAAACTCAATATCCTGCATATTACGGTAATGATTTTCCAGGAGAGCGGCAATATCACAGAACTGTTGATAGATTGCCGGATTTTCACTCTGCAGACTGTCAATGGGCTGCGGTGTACGGATACCGGCCACAACGTCTTCACCCTGAGCGTTCATCAAATATTCGCCATAGAGATGTCTTTCGCCGGTGGATGGATTTCGGGTAAAGGCAACGCCTGTTCCGGAATCATTGCCCATATTGCCGAAGACCATGGACTGGACGTTAACGGCTGTGCCGTAGCTGTCTGGGATACCGTTGGCTTTACGGTAAACGATCGCCCGGTGATTATTCCAGGATTTAAATACAGCGGTAATCGCCTGTCGGAGCTGCTCATACGGATCATCCGGGAAAGGAACGCCCGTTTCCTGTTTGACCAGTTTCTTAAATTCAAGGACCAATTCCTGAAGGCTTTCCGGTGATAGCTCAGAATCATAACGGACACCTTGTTTATCTTTCACATCTTCCAAGATATTTTCAAATTTATGGCTGGAGATACCAAGAACGACATCGCCGAACATCTGGATGAAACGACGGTAGCAGTCATGAGCAAACCGGGGATTACCAGTTGCTTCGCTGACACCGTTTGCGGTATCCGGATTTAAGCCGAGGTTAAGAATGGTGTCCATCATCCCGGGCATGGAGATCCTGGCACCGGAACGAACAGAGACTAAGAGCGGATTTTGTGGATCACCGAATTTCTTGCCGCTTTGGTCTTCAACATCGCGAATCGCAGGCAAGATTTGTTCCCATAAACCCTCCGGCAGCTGTTCACCCTCTTCATAATATTCAAGGCAAGCTTCTGTCGTTATGGTAAAACCCTGGGGGACGCTCAGACCGATATTGGTCATTTCAGCCAGGTTTGCGCCCTTGCCTCCCAAGAGGTTTTTCATACCGGCACTGCCCTCACGAAATAAATACACATACTTCTTATCAACCATTACTCTTCAACTCCCCATTAATTGTTACTTTTTGCAGAATCAGGCTGGCGGTTTCCTCAACCGCCTTATTGGTGGTGTCTATGATAGTGCAGCCAATCTTTTTCATGATCTGTTTGGCGTAATCCAGTTCTTCCATAATTCTGTCAAGATTGGCGTAGTCCGCGGAGGGGCCAAGTCCGAGTGTTTTTAAGCGTTCACTGCGGATCTGGTTTAATTTGTCCGGACTGATGATGAGTCCGAACACTTTGTTTTTTTGGACCTGATATAACTCTCTTGGCGGGGATACTTCCGGTACCAGCGGGATATTGGCTGTCTTTATCCCCCGGTGGGCTAAATACATGCTGAGCGGTGTTTTGGAAGTCCGTGAAACGCCAATAAGCACAACATCAGCAAATAACATGCCCCGCGGGTCTTTGCCGTCATCATATTTGACTGCAAATTCTACCGCCTCTACTTTGCGGAAATATTGTTCGTCCAGACGGTGGGTAATATTCGGGATGTTCTTGGGTTGAAGTCCTGTTTTATGACCCAGTGCGGATATGAGAGGACTTAGGATATCGATCGTTGTCAGGTTCTTTTCCTTGGCCCGCTTTTCAATGTAGTTTCTCAAGTTGGTCAGTACGAGAGTATAAACAAGGATCGCCTGTTCCTCCACAGCCTCTTCCAGAATCTCGTCAATATGTGTTTCATCCTGGACATAAGGCACCCGGCGGATTTTTGTTTTAATACCGTTAAACTGGGCCGCAGCTGCCCGGCTGACAAATTCAGCCGTCTCTCCAATCGCATCGGAAATCACGTAGATTACCGGGATTTGTTCTGTCACCCATCCATCCTCCTCACTGATTGTATGGTTTCCTTCAGCATTTCATACCTAGTTCCACAAACAGGTTCGTGACATTGGTTTTTGTAAATCGGCCAATGACTTCATAGCTTTCCTGTCCATTCTCGTTGATATAGTTTTCGACGACGGGCAGCGAGTCTACCTGATGGTGAACAAGCTTCTTGGCGGCCTCGAGAACGGATTCATCAGCCGTTGCCATGATGATATTCGGCATCCGCGTCATGATGACGCTGATAGGAACCTGATGCAGATCCGTATGCCCTAACGAAGCCTTAAGAATATCTTTGCGTGAAACCATACCTTTTAGTTCATGCCTGTCATTAATGACGATCAAGCTTCCCACATTATTGGTGAACATCGAAACGACAGCATCGTAAATAGAGATCGATTCTTTAACCGATGCCGCAATCGATTTGAAATCGCCGACCCGGAGCTGCTGCATTCTTAACGCGATGGGTGAAGGTCCGGTGTCTTCGTTGTAGAAATAGCCAACACGCGGCCGGGCTTCCAACACGCCGGCCATTGTTAGGATTGTCAGATCAGGGCGCAATGTGGCCCTATTGGTTCTCAGCTGGCTGGCAATCTGTTCTCCCGTCATCGGACTGGTTTTTTTCACGAGTTCGACTATTTTTTCTTGGCGTTCCGAAAGCTGCATATCTTCTCACCTTCTGATCATCGGTAATTACAGTGTACCTTGGCTGACGCCAAGTCTGGCGGCAGCTCTAGCTGAACTTAGATATACCATCTCTCAATTGTGATTACATAATTATATCGATACACCTTAATAATATATCACATTTAAATATTATAGACCATTTCTGCTAAATGTACAGCCTAAAATTTACGTTTTTTGGTCGGAATGTGTTATATTATTTGTTGCTGTTGTGATATGCATTCAATAGCATCATCCCAAGGTGTCTATAGTAAATTGGACGGACATGTTAACAGAATGGAAAAATAATTTGTTTTTCATGAAATATTTCTTGAAGTTACTGCATTGGAAATGCTACAATTATTTTACAATTTTCACTAAATTACAATTAAATTAGAGCAACGACAATAGCAAACCTGGCGAAAGCCAGGGACGCAAAGCCATGGGTCTTCCGGATATTCCGATGACTGCCAGGCCGCCGAATCCGCTCAGGTTTGTTATTTATGTCGCCATACCCTTTTGTTGGCGATTTTTTGTTAACTCCATTTCAGAAAGGAAGAATACCGTTGCGCCAGATAAGTGTTAACCGGCTTCAACAAGGTGCTGTGCTTGGACGGACGATTTTCTCACACAGTGGGCGTGTCCTTCTCGGAAAAGGTGTCATGCTGACCCATTCTTATATCGACCGTTTAAAAGAGCTGGGTATCAGTATTGTCTATGTGGACGATGAGGAATCGAAAGATGTCGTCATCGAAGACGTTATTTCCGATGAAAGCCGACGGGAGGCCATTAACACCTTGGAGCATTTTGCGGAAGCAGTTAGGATCGGCAAAGAGCTTAGTGGCTTTCAGGTGAAGAAAGCGGTCAATAACATAATAGGAGATATTCTGTTTCAAAAAGATATCTTTATCAGCCTGACGGATATGCGCAGTTATGACAATCAGATCTATACGCATTCTGTGAGTGTTTGTGTCCTTTCCATCATCATCGGTAAGGCACTGGGACTGGATAAAGAAACTTTGGAAGCGCTGGCAACCGGTGCTTTGCTCCATGATATCGGAACCGTCAAGCTACCCAAGGATTTACTTGCTAAACGGGATGTCTTTACTGCCAAAGAAACTGAGCTGTACCAAACCCACACCATCCATGGCTATGATATCCTTCGTACCAAAAACGATTTGAATTTACTCAGTGCCCATATCGCGCTGCAGCATCATGAGTGGCTGAACGGCAGCGGCTATCCCCGTAAATTATCCGGTAACCGTCTCCATACCCTGGCCCAAATCGTCGGGCTGGCAGACTTCTATGATAACCTGGTTAATGACGGTCCAGGGCATAATCGGATCGTGCCCCACGAAGCCTGTGAAATCGTAATGGGGTGTGCCAATAAGCTGTATTCGCAGCAGCTGATTGTTACATTTTTAAAGCATATTGCTGTTTATCCCACAGGCTGCACAGTCAAACTGAGTACCGGCGAAGTCGGAATTGTTGTCGACCAAAACAAAAGTCTGCCGATGCGGCCAATCATCCGGGTTCTCATGTCCGATAAGGAGATGTCGCATGTTCAAGCCAAAGAATATAACCTGATCGAGGATCTGACGACCTTCATTGTGACTATGGTTGAGTAGACTGTTTTCAGGGGACAAATAATAAGTAAAAGTAATACTTTCTGACATACGAAGAAAGGCCGCTGTCTACGAGTAATTCGTTTGGCAGCGACCTGTATTAATATTAATTTGGTGTTCAGTATATTAACTGGAATAGAAATCGATACTGAGATTAAAAAACAACCTGAACCAATGGGGAAAATCCTGACACTTAGGCCAGCAGACTGAGATCACCCAAACAGCCCAGTGTATTGACACATTCCTTAAGCAGCCCTAAACGGGCATTTCTGACCGTAACGTCATCGTCCATGATCATGACATCCTCGAATAACTTTTCGATCAATGGAACGGCTTGCGCCGCAATGTGATAAGCTTGAGTGAATTCGGCAGCACGTAGGGCATCACTGACAAGGGGTGCTTTTTCCTTTAGGAGTGCGGCTAATTCGATTTCCGAGTTTTCCTTAAGATCAGCACTGTTCCATCCATCGGTGGTGGATTTTTTACTGAGGTTCATACAGCGGGTATAGGCATTGAGATAGGGAACAAAGTCATTTTGTTCTCTGTTCTTGGCCAGCGCTTGTGCTTTTTTCATCGTTCGGTATGGGATATCGGCGCCACCGGCAATCACCGCATCGATGATATCATAGCGCAGTCCGGATTCCTGCATAAGGTAACGGATTCGCTGCCCAAAGAAATCGATCAGGGCTGGTTCGATATCCGCTAAGGGTTCTAATGGAATACCTTGTTCCACAAAAATTCGATAAGAAGCTTCGATCAACTGCCGCAATGACAGATCAAGTTCATCTTGGATCAGCAGTCCAACGATACCCAGTGCTTGGCGTCTCAGCGCATATGGGTCTTGGGAGCCTGTCGGCTGAATTCCGATACCAAAAGATCCGACAATCGCATCCAGCTTATCGGCAATACTCACGACTTTTCCGGTATACGACACCGGCAGGACATCGCCGGCAAAACGCGGGCGGTAATGTTCCAGAATCCCAGCGCATACTTCTTTCGGTTCACCGTTTCCTGCGGCATAATAAGCGCCCATGATCCCCTGCAGTTCAGGAAAATCATAGACCATATGCGATACGAGGTCCGCTTTGGCTAATAGCGCCGCACGGTCGACCAGTTCTGTTTGCTTCGGATCGAGATTCATCGCGCTGGCAACTGCTGCTGCCAGTTGACGTAACCGTTCCACACGTTTCCCGACTGTACCGAGCTTTTCCTGATAGGTCACCCGGTTCAGTTTGTCGATATTGGTATGAAGCGGCTTTTTTAAATCTTCACGGAAATAGAAGGCAGCATCCTCTAAGCGGGCCTTCAGTACCTTCTTATTACCTTCCTTAACTAGATCAAGTGATGTGCTGTCCCCGTTACGAACCGTAATGAAATAAGGAAGAAGCCTCCCATCTTCGCCTCTTACTGGGAAGTAGCGCTGATGTTCTTTCATGGGTGTTGTGATGACTTCTTCCGGAAGTACCATATAGCTGACATCCACTTCACCAAGAAGTGCTGTCGGATATTCAACCAAATGGCTGATTTCCGTAAGCAAATCATCATCCTGATCCACTTTTCCCCCGACCTTCGCCGACAGAGTCTGAATTTGGCCCCAGATATTCTGCTTCCGTTTTTCATGATCAGCAAGGACATAGACGGTTTCTAACGCATCCACGTAATCACCCGGACAGACGAGCCGGGCGAAAGTTCCCAACGTCCGATGGCCGCGGGTTGTCCTTCCGGACTGCAGCCCTGCATACGTCACCGGTACGACCTCATCCCCGAACAAAGCGACGAGCCAGCGAATCGGACGGGCAAAACGAATTTCCTGATCTCCCCAGCGCATGGGTTTAGGGAAGTTCAAGCCGGTGATCAGATTAAGAGAGACTTCCGGCAGAAGTTTCTCTGTGACGTCGCCTTTTTGCGACTTTAAAGCATAAACGTAGGGAACACCATTTAATTCTTTAATGTAAAGCGCATCCGTACCAACGCCCTGGCCGCGGGCAAATCCTTCGGCCGCTTTGGTGGGTTTACCATCTGCGTCATAGGCAGCCTTTTGCGCCGGTCCTTTGACTTCCTCACTGATATCTGCCTGCATTTCATCCAGACTGTTTATCAAGAGCGCCAAACGTCTTGGCGTGACATAGCATTTTAAGTCTTTATAACCGATCCGCAGTTCAGTAAACAGCTTACGGGCGTTATTCTCCAATTGGGCAACAGCCCCTGGTGCAAATTTTGCGGGCATTTCTTCCATCCCGATTTCCAGTAAAAAGTCCTTACTCATTTCCTTATTCCCCTTTCTGCTTCAGCAATGGGAAGCCAAGTTCTTCCCGCTGAGCAACATATGCTTGGGCACAAAGACGGGCCAGATGCCTGACCCGGGCGATATAACCGGTGCGTTCAGTCACGCTGATTGCGCCTCTGGCCTCCAGGAGATTAAAGGTATGCGAGCATTTTAATACGTAATCGTAGGCAGGTACGACTAAACCGGCTTCAACGGTTCGCCCGGCTTCTTTCTCGTACATATCGAACCACTGTCTCAGTGCATCGACATCTGCTACTTCAAAATTATAACGCGAATAGTCTTTTTCATTTTGCAGGTAAATATCTCCGTAGGTAATATCACCGACCCATTCAATATCGAATACGCTGTCCTTGCTCTGAATAAAGGTGGCCAGCCGTTCGATGCCGTAAGTGATTTCAGCACAAACCGGTCTGCAGTCGATACCGCCGCACTGCTGGAAATACGTAAACTGAGTCACTTCCATACCATCAAGCCATACTTCCCAGCCCAGTCCCCAAGCACCTAATGTAGGGGACTCCCAGTTGTCTTCGACAAACCGGATATCATGGTCAGCCGGGTTGATTCCCAAGCGTTCAAGGCTTTCCAAATACAGCTCCTGCACGTTATCCGGCGAAGGTTTCAAAATGACCTGGTATTGGAAGTAATGCTGAAGACGGTTGGGGTTTTCCCCATAACGCCCGTCGGTGGGACGCCGGGATGGTTCGACATAAGCCACATTCCATGGCTCCGGGCCCAGAGCGCGCAAAAATGTCGCCGGGTTCATGGTTCCTGCACCTTTTTCCATATCATAGGGCTGTGCAATAATGCATCCTTGTTCACCCCAAAACTGATTCAGGGCAAGAATAAGATCTTGAAATTTCATGCGGTTTCCTCCTATTTAGGGGACAAAAGGGACGTAGCACTTGTCCCCTTTTAGTCACCATTAAATATAATGATTGGTGTTAATCCATTTCCAGTCACACCAAAAAATAAAACCCCCATCCATACAGCAATAATTGCTGCAGGGACGAGAGCATCTCCCGCGGTTCCACCCTGCTTGATCCGCAAGTAATATAGTGTCTTTACCCGGGATCCTCTTCGTGAATGTTACTGTCCGCTCCGGACTGCCTAACCCGTGTTTCCCCGCCCGGTTCCCAGCATCCCGGACTCTCTTTACGGCAAATCACGCGTATCCTTCCCTTCACAGCGGTATACTTTATCAAATATTATATGCTGTCAATACCTCACTGTCAATTATCGCGAAGCGCAAGGAAAAAATAAATCACCTCGAGTAAGGTAAATACCGTTATCTTATGATTAAGCAGGAAAGGTCATGATATATTCAGTAATGACATATTTTAATACATAATAATGCTTTTGCCGGGTATCAACAGGCCTATCCGGATATCTTAACACTGAGCAGCCAAACGAATACAGCCCCTCAGATTCGCACAACCCCAGCAGTAGGGGATTCTGATGCTACACAAGACCGTCTACCAACATCTATTCCCCAAAGGCATGGGTGTCTATATTGCTCTTAGTGCCCCTTTCCGGTGTTCCCAATAGTAT
Organism: Dehalobacter sp. DCM; assembly: GCF_024972775.1. Classification (NCBI taxonomy): domain Bacteria; kingdom Bacillati; phylum Bacillota; class Clostridia; order Eubacteriales; family Desulfitobacteriaceae; genus Dehalobacter; species Dehalobacter sp. DCM. The sequence continues at coordinate 3,978,840 of NZ_CP092282.1, forward strand.
CGGTACGCGGTTTTCGGCGTTTTATGCTTTTGAAGTTCTTCGAATCATCAATCTGCCGAAAATATTTATTCCCGTGGTTACCATTCTTGTATATTACCTGTTTAATTGGAAGAATCAATAATTTGCCATAAAGAAAGTTAGGTAACACCACTAATAGCAACAAGCCAAAAAAGGAGACAAAATCCTACGTCCCTTTTGTCCCCTTTACCAGAATTCGCTGCCCTGACGCCAGGCAAGGAGTTTTCGCTCAAATTTTTGTTGGCAAAAAAAGCATAGACTGCTCAGAATCTCACCACGGGTTTTTTTATTCCACCGCAGACGATCCAGCTTGCCGAGGTCAACTTGGTATAGTTGCCGCATAAGCGCCACACTTCCGGGATTCAGCGTTTTGACGACACGGTTGTTCTGGCACGATGCGCACAGAAAGCCGCCCGCGTCTGCGCTCAAAAAGGCCTGCTCGCTGTTTAAGGATTTGCCGCATTCGATGCAGTTATTAATCGCCGGAAGATAACCCTGCAGCTGCAGGAGTCTCAGGGCGTACGCCGCTTGAGCCAAATAGGGGTCGAGATGTTTGATTAAGAATAGAAAGCTTAGGGTCAGAACAAACAATTGCGGATCGGGATGCTCTCGTGTTGTTGAAATATCCAGCAGTTCAACCATACCAGAAGCCGCGATCGTCCGGTCAAAATCATCCCATAGATGAATGAAGCTTTCTTTAGGATGGGCTTGATTGACAATATCCAGCGTTTTACCGCGGTACAACAGAAAATCCGCATACGTAAAGAGCTGTGTCCCACCTCTCTGGGTGCTCTTTGGTTTGCGGACACCTTTGGCAATAGCCTCTAATTTCCCTTTTTCCCTGGAAAAAAGTGTGATAAGCCTATCCGACTCACCATATTCCCTGCTGCGGATCACTATGGCATCTGCCGAATAGACCGCCATCTTCCACCAACCCCGGTTCCTTTTCAATAATCCTTTTAACAAAATATCCTTAACAAAACGTGTCAATCACTTGATTGCTTATGCCTAAAATATGCTAATTATAGGTTAAAGGCACAATATTACGTGATAATCGCTATCCCCGAGCTGGTTCCCAATCTGTCGGCACCGGCTTCAATAAGCGCCATAGCCTGCTCTTTTGTTTTTATGCCGCCGGAGGCTTTCACTTTGACACTCGGGCCAACCCACCGTTTAAGGTCTCTGACATCGTCAACGGTAGCTCCCCCATAAAAACCTGTCGATGTTTTAATATAATCCGCATCGGCATCCCGGACGATCTCCGCCGCCATTTGCTTTTCTGACTGGTTCAATAATCCTGTCTCAATAATGATTTTGATTTTCAAGCCGGCACTCTGCGCCGTGTACACCATCCATTCGATATCCCGTTTGACCGCTTTCCAGTCGCCAGATTTTGCCCTGCCGACACACATCACCGCATCGACCTCACGGGCACCGTATGCTTTAGCTGCCATGATCTCCTGGATTTTCACCTCTGTCAGCGCAGCCCCCAGCGGAAAACCGATGACAGTCGATGGGATGACTGATGTCCCGTGTAACAAGCGCGCCGCGGTACAGATGTAAAGTGGATTAATGCAGACAGAGGCAAAACCGAATTTTACTGCCTCGTGACATAAGGCGACGATATCCTTTTCAGTTGCGTCCGGTTTAAGAAGGGTATGATCGATTCTTCCGGCAATATCCATGGTGACCTCTCCTTCATGTTGCATGAGATTACGCAGTTCCTGCTATTATTCATTCAAGTCTTTTAAATTATATCCCAGATCTCTGAGCTGGGTATTCTGATTACGCCAGTCTTTTTTCACCTTGACCCAAAGCTGTAAAAAAACCTTGCTGTCTAAAAGAGTTTCGATTTCCTCTCTGGCCAGTTTACCCACTTCCTTAAGGATACAGCCGTCCTTGCCGATAACGATTCCTTTTTGGGAGTCACGCTCTACCAGGATAACGGCCTCGATTTTAATCAGTGTCTTTTTCTCCTCCATGTTTTCCACGACAACGGCAACGGCATGCGGAACTTCTTCCCGGGTAAGGTTCATCAATTTTTCACGGATGAGTTCGGCAACAACAAATTTCTCCGGCTGGTCGATGACCACATCATCAGGGAAAAACATCGGCCCCGGCTGCAGCGCCTCAAAAATAAGGTCCATCAACTTGGCTGTGTTATTGGAATGCAGCGCCGATATGGGGATAACTTCCCTAAAGTCAGCCAATTTTGAGAGTGTGGCGATTTTAACCATCAGCTCTTCCTTGGTAATGAGATCGATTTTATTTAAAGCTAAAATACACGGGATTCCGCTTTCTTTGACGATCTGAAAGACATATTCATCCCCTGTGCCAAACGGAACAGACACATCAACCACACAGACAGCCATGTCGACGCCTTGTAAAGCGCTTTTTGCTGCAGCAACCATATATTCACCCAGCCGGTGCTTCGGCTTATGGATGCCGGGTGTATCGAAGAAAATGACTTGCCCCCGTTCTTCGGTCAGGATACAGCGTATCCTGTTCCGGGTAGCCTGGGGTTTATCCGATATGATCAGCACTTTTTGGCCCAGTAACGTATTTAATAGTGTTGACTTTCCGGCGTTTGGTCGACCGATGACCGCTACAAACCCGGAGCGAAATCCTTTTTTCCCTTGCTTATCCAAATCAAATACCTTCCCTTATTCAGAAACTTTATATAAAAACTCCGGGCCGAAGGCCTCGGGCAGCAACACCTGCAATCGGGTTTGGGCCATATCGCCTTGTCCATTAAGCAGTATAACAATACAATCTGAGGCAAATTCCCGGATCACCTGTCGGCAAGCGCCGCATGGTGATGGCATGTCCAACGCCGGAACAGCGATCGCTATGGCAAAGATTTGTTTCTCCCCGGTCAAAACTCCTTGATAAACGGCGTTCCGTTCCGCGCAAACGGTTAAGCCATAAGAAGCATTTTCAATATTTGCTCCGGATGTGATACGCCCAGAGTGCCAAAGTACGGCAGCCCCAACCTTATATCCAGAGTAAGGCGCATAGGCATTTTCATACGCTTTTTTAGCTTGATTCGCTAATAACACAGCCTGCTCTTGCTCTAACAGCATGGCGTTGTGCACTTCCATCCCAGCACTCCCCCTGCGCTCACTTAAAATAACCTGATCATATTGGGCCCGAAAATAATGATTCCGATAATAACGGCTTGTAATGCGGTTACCAGCACGGCCCCCGAAGCGATATCCTTACCAATTCCCGCCAGCGAATTGTAGTTAGGCTCAGCTAAATCAATCGCCCTCTCAATGGCGGTGTTAAATAATTCGGCAACGACAACACTGCCGATGGCGTATACGAGAAAGAGCCAATGCACCGTCGACAAATGAAAAAATAATCCGGCCAGAACAACAGCAGCTGCAGCGAACACATGAAACTTCATGTGTTTTTCTGTTTTAAGCGTGTAGATGATCCCATTTCCAGCCGCTTTGAAGCTCATGGAAAAATCCGTATTTTTACGGGTATCCGCCATCGCTTTTTACCTCACTGTCACCGGGTGAGACCCAAGTTTTCCATAACCTCTTCCTCGAGTCGCCGCATTATGCTGGTGTCTTCAACATTATTATGATCAAATCCAAGCAAATGCAAGGTCCCATGCACGGCCAGATATACAATCTCTCTGTCCAGGGAATGCCTATATTCTTCGGCTTGGGCTCGTGCCCGTTCGACGGAAATAACGATATCACCTAACGTCATGTCCTTGTAAAAGACATCTTCTTCGTCATCGGAAAACAAACCTTCCCCATCATCTGCCTCTTCACCATCGCTTAGGTATTCCTTATCGATCAGGTCCTCTACCGAAAAATCTTCCGATCCATCATCCGCGACGCCGGAAAGAGAATCATAGAACACATCCGGTTCGCCTTCACCTTTTTCCTGCATGGCAAAAGACAGGACATCCGTTGGCGCATCGACCCCGCGATAGGTGCGATTCATTTCATGGATTGCTGCGTCGTCGGTTAAAAGAAGCCCCATTTCAGCATCTTCCGGCCCATTAGCACATTTCAGCGCTTGTTCGATTCCTGTCCAGAGCAGTTCTGTTAGCTTCTTCTGTTCTTCTGCACTGACCGTTCTTTCTTCCCAATTGATATCCAGTTCCATCTTTCTGGAAAGGCCCGTCTCTTACAAGCCTTTCGTTCCCTCCTCACCTAATAACACGTGATTTACCCTAATCTACTATTGCATAATACTTTAAATGTTTTTTTGCATTCGTCTTTTCCATTAGTTCTGAGCAGATTTTACTCATCTTTCAACGGCTGAGCTACAACTTCTGCCTCCGAGTCGATTTCCTGATGCACAGCTTCAAGTTCTTTAAGGAGCTTCACAGACGGGAATTCGGGATACTCGATCCTGGAATGGAAGATCCCGCTCAATACCTTAGTAAACGCTACTGCTATCTTGTCCAGATCTTTGAAGGTTAAGTCACACTGATCGAGTTGGCCTTCGTCAAACTTTTCCTTGATGATCTTTCGTACTAACCCTTCGATTTTTCCCGGATTGTTTAGTTTCTGAGAACGAACAGCCGCTTCAACATTATCGGCCAGAAGAACGAGTGCCGCCTCTTTGGTTTGCGGACGCGGTCCGTCATAACGGAATGCTTCTTCTGGCATCTCCGCATTTTCTTCCAGCGCTTTGTGATAAAAGAACGACACCGTGCTGTCGCCATGGTGCTGGGCAATGATATCCTGGATGTTCTGTGGAAGTTTATGTTCCTTAGCCATTTCTAACCCGTCTTTGACATGGGAAATAATGATCAGTGAACTGAGTGTTGGCGCAAGCTTATCATGGGGATTATCCTTGGAAAATTGATTCTCAATAAAGAAATACGGCCTCTTCAGCTTTCCGATATCATGGTAAAGGGCGCCGACACGGACTAACACAGGATCAGCTGCAACTTCTTCAGCCGCTGTTTCCGCAAGGTTGCCGACGACAACACTGTGATGGTAGGTGCCCGGAGCTTCAATCAACAAATTTTTTAGCAAAGGGGCATTTGGATTAGAGAGTTCGAGGAGCCTGACCGCAGAGGTAATATTAAAGCTTGACTCCAGCCAGGGAAGGATGCCCATGGTAAGGACAGAACACAAAAAGCCGCTGCCGATACTCAATACCATGCCAATCAGCCAAAAGGTTATACTGTACTGGAGAATCAAAACAACACCGCTTACCATAACCGCATTGATCAACGCAATGAATAATCCCGCTCTGGCCAAATCTGAGCGGTGATCCAGCTTGGCTACACTCAGGATTCCAATGATCCCGCTAAACAAGGCAAAAAAACCGGCTATGGTTCCCGTAGCTCCCATACTGTTTGGATCCGCCATGGTTGAGATCAATACAGCCAATACGGTACCGACAATGATGGCGATCCGTACACCAAGCAAAATAGTGACGGACATCGTTACCCAAGCCGCAGGAATGAGGACTGCCGTCAGCGCGTTTATTTCCGAATCGCCCAAATTAATGGCTATAAAGATCTTTCCAAGCGCCAGGGAGGCAACCATCAACATTCCGATCAATACAAGTCTTTTCCAGTTGCGATAAGTCTCCTGGCTTAATTGATGAGAAAACAAAATAACGATGGCCATGGATAAAAGGACAAGCAAAGCGACTCCGGCTGTCGGTATCCACGGCGATTTGAGTTCTACTAACCCATAGACCTGTAAGGCCCGATAGATTTCCGAATCGACGATTTCGCCCGGGCCGACGATTTTTTCGTTTTGCCGATAGATACGATAGGTGGGGGTAACCTGAGAACTCGCAATATTTTTTAGTTTGTCGGTTGCTTCTTCATCAATAGTCAGTGTGGGTTTAATGACACCTAAGTCGATATAGGCATTCATCAATGATTTCATCGAATCCGTAATACTTGATTTGCTGATTTGTACCGCCATTCTGTCTTGCAACAGGGGAACTTCCGACTGAGACCTTGCCCCGCTGTTGGTATCCCTGGCTAAACCCAGGATGATTCGGGTCGCTACTTCCTCGGCCGTATCAACCTGATTACTTGAAAGCTGCAGTAACGATGACAAGGTTCGGTCTGTTAACGCAGAATAAGGAACCAGTTTTCTCAAATTGTCCAATTTTTCTGTTGTATCGGCCTTCGAATCGATCGCGTCATTCAGCACATCAAAGGTCCGCTCCAAATCCTCCGATAAAAATGTAATTTGAGACTGATCTGCCTTGTAGACCGGCTCGATCTTATTCGCTGCGGCTTCCTGATCCTCCCGGTATTTTGTCAGATCCTCAATCTTTTTTTCATAGGGTGCCGTAATCAACTCCGTACTCGGCTCCCCCAGCTCCACATTCAATTTTGATTGAAAAAGATCAGACGCCAAAAGGGCTGTAAACAGCAGGAAAAACAGCACAAATGCCGCAACCTTCCATCTGCCGATAACACGCCCGGTTTGCATTGGTAAAAACATATTTCTTATTTTTTTGCTCAAATCCACCAATCCTACCCTAGTACCTTCGTTACCTTAAATTGATTTGTGTTTTTCTTAGTATATCAGAAAGTATCATTCCTTTCTGATATATCTAAGTGCAACTATGGCTTTCGCCAGCGCCATAAGGCTTGGGTAAGCCAAGTTTTCTAGTCTTCTTTGTCTGCTGTTTCATACGCGTGGATAATGCTTTGCACTAGCGGGTTTCGTACAATATCATCTAAAGTAAAGTAGTGGAAAGAAATATCGTCAATCCTTTTCAGGATATGCTGAACTTCAATTAATCCTGAATAATTGCCCCGGGGCAGGTCAACCTGCGTAATATCGCCGGTAACAACTGCCTTTGACCCAAAACCCAGCCGAGTCAGGAACATTTTCATCTGTTCCGGCGTGGTGTTCTGAGCCTCGTCCAGGATAATAAACGAGTCATCCAGTGTTCGTCCCCGCATATACGCCAGCGGTGCTATTTCAATGGTTCCTTTTTCCACATAACGAGCCGTCGTCTCTGAGCCAAGAAGATCATACAACGCGTCATACAGCGGTCGAAGATAGGGATTCACTTTTTCCTGAAGATCGCCGGGCAGGAAGCCAAGCTTCTCTCCTGCTTCGACGGCAGGTCGGGTCAGCACGATCCGGTTGACTTCTTTGGCCCGAAGGGCTTTGACAGCCATGACCACGGCCAAATAGGTCTTTCCGGTACCGGCCGGACCAATGCCGAATACCAGCGACTGTTTTTCAATTGCTTTAACATATTTTGCCTGACCCAGAGTCTTTGGCTTGATAGGACGTCCTCTTTGGGTTGTAGCGATGATATGCGTCAGGTTTTGGGCCATTTCCTGACCCGTTCCTTCTTCGACTTTTGAGGCGACATAGGTCACATCAGCCAGTGTCAGCGTATTGCCCTTACGGATCAAGTCAAGCAGCTGCTTGACAACCTCCTGTGCCAATCCGATTTGGTGTTCCTCGCCCACAATGGTCAATTCTTCACCGCGAAAAACCAGCTGGCATCCCAGGCGTTCTTCTAAAAACCGCAAGTTTGCGTCTTCAAGACCAAATAAATTCAGTGCCTCTTCTTTGTCCTTCAGGTAGAGTTTTGTCTCGCTGCGCAATAGAGAGTTCCTCCGAACGATTAGTATCGTGTGTTATCACTATATTATTTGCTGCTACTGTTTATAAACAGCCAGTTCTTCGAAAGTTTCAATCTCAACGCGGATTCGTGCAGCACCGCTATCAGACGGCAGGATCCGAATCGCATCATTAAGTATCTTGGCATCAGAGGGCAGCTTTAATTTCAATTCTTCCCGAGCCAGCGTTTCTGCAAGTTTTTTTGCTTCAGATTCTGTACGTACGATGTGGACTTTCTTCGTCTCATCATAATGTACCTTAATCAATTCGACAGGGAAACGCCAATTCCTCCAAATGTGCCAAGTATAAGTATACGTTTCTGCAACAGCTTCCGCATAGGGACTGCTTTCGTTCGTTATCATTATAACTCGGTTGTTCAATTTTATTCCCCATCCATCGGCATCTTTGTCTGTTTTGACGACCTGGTCCTCTTCTAACGGAACCTTCTTTTCGGCACTATACCATACTCTGCCGCGGACAAACCCCTTTGCCGCCGGTGCGTCGACGTTGCTTTTTTTAACCGTGCTGTCCCCGGAGACATCAAAGCTATATTCCGTCATACCGCCTGCCGCTTTGATCAAGACCTGCCCGGCCTTGACTGTATCACCTTCCTTGACGAGGGCATTCCCCTGGATGACGATAACGTCTTCAACGTACGCCGTCTTGGCTGCGATAAGATCACCTTGAAAAATCACCTTCTTGGGCAGTGTTTTCTCGACCACCCGGATCCGGATATTCGTTCCGCGTTTCTCCATAGTGACCCAGGCCAAGTCGGTCATGTTATCCTGGATTTGTTTACTCATACTGTCCATATCCAGTTTGCTTTTAAGAACCCACGTTTTCAATCCGGCTTTTTCAGCTTCGGCCAGAATTTGCTCGTCGGTTATTCTGCTGTTACCTTCCAGGCTAATGGAAAGGACAAACTGGGATAAGATAATTAAACCGGCCGCAATGATAAAAAAACCGGCGATCAATCCTTTTCGTCTTTGCCAACGCAAAGCCACAAAGGGAAACCCGTATTTAGCCCGGGCCGAAAATCTGACTCCTGCAGCTTTAGCTGCTTTACGTAAATTTTTGAAATCCTTTGTTTCAATTTCTGCCGTAAATCCATCCGACAGTTTTTTCCCGTTATAGAATTTTATATTCTCTTTAATAGCCTCATTGATAAAGCGGGTGGTTTCATTCCCCTGCACCTTAATATAGACGCGTCCATGAAGATAACGCGCAAACTTTCCAAACATCGTCAGCCCTCCTCGAAAAACAGTCCCGAGATCCTGCCTTTTATATGGATCTCCATATCTGCTACGGAGGAAAGAACCAGTGTTTCTCCTTGCATGGTCAGCTTGCCTAAGGAGGTTCGGACAGTAATCTCGCTGTCGGAAAATCCTGTTACTTCGAGATAATCTTCAATAATGATTTCACTTCGGCCCAATACGGTTACTTTCGGCCCGTTGTCCAGGACATCTGGCGGAAATTCCAAAATCTTACCGGCTTGCTCTTGTATTTTTTTGAACATCGGTCCCACTCCCTTCATAGCATGTCTATGCGTGGGAGCAGCAAATAAGTACAAGCATTTTCAGCCGGGAGTTATTCACTCGGTACCCAAAATTCTAAATCGCCGGACCAATTACAAAACAACAGGAAGAAATGATCATAATACCACATGCCGCCATTATATTCATACATCCCGTACCGGGTGTCGATGTCCGCTATCATACTGATAAACCACGACATATATGCCGAAGGACTATTCATGATTACCTCATCTTCAGCGTCTGAGGTATCTGTCGTGGCTGTAAAGACGATAAATATACTTCCGGCGTGGGATCCATCCAGGTCTCCTTCGTAAGGCGACACCGTCACATTATATTTGATGGTCTTTCCGTCAATAATGTTTGTGCCATATGTTGTTTGTATATATCTCCATACATCGAGATAGGTCACATCATCGCCTGGATTGGATGGGACGTTTGTAGAGCCAAACATCTCGTTTAACGTCTTATTGATGTCCAAGGACAACAACGGTTTTAACGAATTAATCGGGACTGCAAAATTTAAGTTCTGGCCGTTGTCAATGACAGCCGAAGTTATCCCGATGACATTCCCTTGTTCATTCAGCAAAACACCGCCGCTTGATCCACGCGATATTGGCGCCGAGATCTGAATATATGTTGTCCCATCCAAAACCCTCGATTTTGTACTGATCAGACCATCTGAAATTGTATTTTCCAATCCCTGAGGATTACCAATCGCATATATCTTGTCACCAGTTTCTATTGTTGATGAATCTCCCAGAGTGACCGCTTTGAGTCCAGATCCGTTAATCTTAAGCAAAGCAACATCATTCGCCACATTGTAAGCAAAAACCTTTTCTACAGTATAAACTGTTCCGGACAACGTTTTAACTCTGGCACTATAGGCGCCATCGATAATATGGTAATTAGTAGCAACCTTTCCTTTGGCAGCATCAACAATAAATCCGCTGCCATAGGCCAGGGCATTGCCGGATGAATCAAATGTTTCGATATAGACAACCGAAGGGCTTACCAACGTAAATATTTCTTTGGCAGTCAGTGTCGCCACAGCACCTAGATAATTATTTACCAGTGACGTTGATATGGCAGCCTCTCCGCCGAGAATAGTCAACTGTTCCATAGCTGATGTTTTCCCGTCAATATAGCTTATTATCCGACTATCCATCGTTTTACCTGTGAGGATTATTGGTGCGCCCAGTTTAGCCGCATAGGAGGATCCTGCCAACGCATCAGCGAAGCTTGTACCAGTCGCTAAAAATGCCGTACTGAAATTATAATCGCTGTCAAATGCCTTTAGTACAGCCAAATTTGTGCCGTATTTATCGGAACCTTGAATGCGGGTTGTGTTAGGAAATGAATTCTTGACCGCCTCGCTGATTTCGTTTGTTGTCCCGATGATATATGTCTGAGATAGCGTTAAACCGGATACAAATTGTTTAAGGTTCGTGCTAACTGTGTTCTGATTGACTAATATAATCGGTATTTGGTTTTCGCCGGCATAGGATGATACAGAGAGTGCGTTTGAAAAATCACTTCCTGGGGCAATGATCAACTTACCTGAATCGCTGCCAACTCGTTTTGCGATTTCAATAGACGTGTTGTATCGGTCACTGCCGCTAATACGGCTCACAGTAAGCCCCATCGATTTAAGCTGGGACTCAACCGTTCCGGATACCGCGCCGGTTCCGCCGATAATTATGACATTCTTTGTACCCAGTGAAATTAATGTGCTCTTGGTAACCGGAGTCAGACTAAGTTTGTCTGTAAGTAAGATCGGCGCATTATATTTTGATGCTAAAGGGGTCGATGCCAAGGCATCCGGAAAGTTTCCGCCATAGGCCAAGATGGCATAGTCTGAACCATCTGGCCACCCCTCCTTTGCAATGTTAGAGGCTGTATGGTATCTGGTTTCTCCGGAAATGCGATGTGTTGATTCAGCATAAACCACATTGGCTGACATAAAAAAGATAATAGTAACAAGCAAGGGCATGATCACCTTTTTTAAACATCTCTTCATTTTTCGAATCCCCTTTCTGACACACCAATGGTTGATTAAGCGACAATGATGCAGCGTATACTCATTGTTCTATATATGTTTATATTTGATAAATATAATATTTTACGTCGTTCCGCTCATTCTATTTCTATGTTTGCTAAAGACAATACCATATAATATTACCATCTATTTCTTATATTTACAATTATTAGCTTCTAGATAGAAGTGCTGCCTTCAAACACTATTTGTCAACTGAATCACACTGACACTGAGTTATGCCCCATTCGTGGCGCAACATCAAAAAAATATCCCAAATTCGCCACCAGTGGCGAATTTGGGATACCGTCTCCTTTCAGAGGCACAATGTAAAAAGACTGCCGCACGTTCATGCAGCAGTCTTTTAATTCTCAGTTTTTAGGAACCCAAGAGTTCTCTCACGATTTGATTCACAAGTTTCCCTTCGGCTCTGCCCTTTGTTCTCGGGGTGATGATTCCCATGACTTTTCCCAAATCCTTAGCGCCTTGAGCACCGGTTTCAGCGACGATTTCCTTAGCTATTTCGCGGATTTCCCCTTCAGTGAGCTGCTGAGGTAAGTATTCCATCAGGATGGCGACTTCCTCATTAAGCTCCTGGACTTTGTCGGGTCTGTTCGCGTTCGTAAACTGTTCTATTGCATCTCGCCGCATCTTGACTTCGCGAGCAAGAACTTCTACTACTGGCGCGTCATCGTTGAACTCTGTCTTTTTATCGATCTCAGCATATTTGATAGCAGCCCGAGCCATTCGGATAACAGAAAGTCTGACCTTCCCCTCCTCTTTGGCCTTCATAGCTGTCTTCATGTCCTCAACCAGACGATCCTTCAGGGACAATTGGAGCCAACTCCCTTATTTGAATTTACGTTTCCGCGCAGCCTCAGATTTCTTTTTTCTCTTGACGCTGGGTTTCTCGTAATGCTCATGCTTGCGAGCTTCCGAAAGTACCCCCGAACGTTGACAATTGCGCTTGAACCGGCGGAGTGCGGAATCCAGGGATTCATTTTTACCGACTCTGACTTCACTCATTTTTTTATCCCTCCCTCCACTGTTCAACTGATACGAAATAATTATAATGGATGTAAATGGACACGTCAAGCCGGATGAAGTATACCAGTACCGTGTTAATCCTAAAACAGGTTTAAGGTTGACTTGATACTAACCTGCCTAAAGTCCTGCCGCCAATAAGGTGAAAATGCAGATGAGCGACTTCCTGGCCGCTGTCAGGACCGCAGTTGGTAATTACACGATACCCTGTTTCAGAGATGCCCTTTTCCGCCGCAAGTGTTTTAATTACGGTAAACATCCTGCCGATCAGGTCAACGTCGTCCGGTGTGATGTCATTGGTGCTGACCATATGTTTCTTGGGAATAATCAGGATATGTATCGGTGCTACGGGATTAATATCGTTAAAAGCGATGATATCCTCATCCTCGTAGACGATCGTTGAAGGGATCTCATGGCGGGCGATTTTGCAAAACAGGCAGTTTTCCATGTTACTTTATTAACCTCCAGTGAGTTATTTTATATTTCATACCGTTATTCATAACCTATTATGTCTTTTCTTCGCATTAATAACACGTTTAGCTCCTATAAAAAAAGAAGTTAAGATTTTTTCGATATGACTGTCTTACTGAGAATGTCCTTATCGCATTTTTCCAACGTATCCGCATACGGCGTAAAGACATAAAGCATAATTGTACTGTTAAACTCATCGAAATATCGGGCATACACCCTGGCACGGGACGCAATCAGCGGAAAGTTCTCCAGATTGGTCTTCTTGAGGGGATTGCCATACTGGATATAGGCCCGTCGGCCGCCGTCAAATTTATGAGCAGGTCCATTGATCAGCAGAATCGTATCAATTTGCGTCCAGCCCGTGTAGCCTGCATAGTCCACATTCTGTTTCATTTCAGACGAAAGAATATCCATGCGCTGTTTATCCGCAGGGCTGCCGAAGCTTTTAAGTACCAGTTCCTTATAGTCGTACTCAGCCGGCTGAAAGAGTTCCTTGATATCCGGCTCTCCATCTTCTGTAAAGCCAAACTGATTGGTGCCGCTTTTGTCTTGGATCACATAGCCGCCGTAAAAACTGGCATAGTAAGGCGAATCATCCTGAAAGAAGAAGGATGAGCCTGTATTCCAGCTAAACGCACCAAAATTATAAAGAATCGACAATGACAGATCTTTACCCGTATACTTCGAAAACCCTTCATCGTCATTGAATATCATCATAAAGGGATACCAGTCTTTTTCTTCGGTGCTTTTACCACCCGGGATCGTAATAGCTATATTTTGTTTCGCCATCAGACTTTTGCTGTCTTCATATTTCGTGTAGATCTTCATTACGACGTAACTTCTGGCTCGGGCATACAGCGGATCCTTTAAAACAAGTACGCCGCAGGCTATGACAACGATCAACGTGATGATAAGTGCTGTTTTCCATCGTTTGGCGTTTTTCATTTCTACTCCTCAATTGCATGCTCCAGCTTGACTGGATACTGGGGTATTTGATTAATTATAATATAAAAAAAACCAAGATTAAACAGCGAACGACAAAAAAACTATTCATGGTCAAGCAGATACGTTTCCTGAAAAGGACACACGATAAGGTCTCCGGCCTGCCACTGTGACTTATCCCTAGGCTTATCCTGAGGCTTATCCTGAGGCTTATCCTGAGGCTCATCTGCCAACTGATCTGTAGGCTTATGATAAGTTATATCTACTTTTTCTTTCGCGTCCGTTTGCAGACGTACACCGAGGACTGCCGGCAGCAGCAGTTCAAGGTAATTCCGACTGTGTCCATGGGCAGATCCGTCTTCTCTGACATTTTCGATAAGGACCTCCAACGGCTGGCCATTGAATTGGGCGGCATACCGTTTGCTGCTTTGGCGGCCTAAATGGATCAGCTGTCTGACTCTTTCAGCTTTTACCGCCTTGGGAATCTGATCCGGCATATCTGCCGCCGGTGTTCCCGGACGACGGGAGTAGGGAAACACATGAATCCGGGCAAAACAACAGCTTTCAATGAACGTGAGGGCATGCTGAAATTCCTGATTCGTCTCTCCCGGGAAACCAGTCATGACATCCGCGGCGATAGCCGCATCAGGCACGACATACCGGATACGGTCGAGAAGTTCTTTGTATTCTTCGGTCGTATACGGTCTGTTCATTCGGTTTAGTATGCGATCCGAGCCGCTTTGTAAAGGAATATGAAAGTGCGGGCAGACAATCGTCGGATTGGCACCAATAACTTCTAACAGTTCGGAGGTAAATTCCATTGGCTCGATCGAACCAAGCCGCAGCCTTTTCATCCCCGGTAATCGGCACAGCTCAGAAATCAAAGCAGCCAGCGTCATCGGATTACCCGATAGATCTTTGCCATACATGCCAATATGAACACCGGTAAGTATGATTTCTTTATACCCCGCTTGAAGCAGTTCTTGGGCCTCGGTAATCACATTCCGTGGATCCCGGCTGCGGGATGGCCCACGCGCATAGGGAACAATGCAGTAAGTGCAGAACTGGCTGCAGCCGTCCTGAATTTTGAGCATGGCCCGGGTTCGGCTTTCGCTTTGAATAATCGGTAATTCTTCATATATTGGGGACCGGTCATATCGTTTGACAGCAGTATGAGCCTTTTTCGATACCTTTTTTATTTCCCCTTCAGCTTCTCTTATTGGTTGAATGCTATTTACACGTTCCGAACTAAGCATCATCGGTTTTATATTATCCGGATCGCGATTATCAGCATCATTATCATCCGATGTTTTGTGTATCGTTGTATGATTTTCCTCAGCCGCGCGATCAGCCTTCGAGCTCACCATAATCTCTTTCAGTCGGGCTGGCAGAGAACGTCGGTCTTGGGTTCCCATTACCAAGACAACGCCTTCAATCTCAGCAGCCTCTTCCGGCTTGAGTTGAGAATAACAGCCCATCACAGCCACCATGCTGTCCGGATGATCTTTGACCATTTTTCGGATCAGCTTGCGGGATTTCACACTGCCGGTGCCGGTCACCGTACACGTATTAATAATAATCACCTCGGGCGATTCCGTCTCATTGACGATCACAAAGCCCTTTTCTTTCAATAATTGAGAGAGCGCTTCACTTTCAGCCTGATTCACTTTACAGCCCAGTGTAAGTAAGCATACTTTCGCCATAGACAATCCATTCTTTATCATTTATTCTCAACGTCCATATACGCAATTACGGTCGCTATCCGTCAAACAGTTTATCCAATAAAATCGTGACCTTATGTTAACCAACTTATTTCAAACACATGTCATAATACCGTAATAATTAACCCAAATCGCCGTAATGGGCCAGCACCATGGTCAGCGCAGCCAATGCCGCCGTTTCTGTCCGCAGGATACGGTTACCTAACGAG
The DNA here is from genome assembly GCF_024972775.1 of Dehalobacter sp. DCM. NCBI lineage: Bacteria > Bacillati > Bacillota > Clostridia > Eubacteriales > Desulfitobacteriaceae > Dehalobacter > Dehalobacter sp. DCM. Next base: position 3,994,404 of record NZ_CP092282.1, read on the forward strand.
ACACTTATTGCCTGTAATTCTTGTTGAGCCCAGGTCACTTCTTCCGGCGAAAAACCGCCCTCCGCACCGATGAGGATCGCAACCGGAAAACGGGGGTTTAACTGTCCCAAACAAGAATGCAAAGAACGTGTTTTTTCATCCTCATAAGGTATGATCCACTGAGTGTCCGGCGGCAACACCTTCCCCAGATCGTTCCAGTTAGTTATTGCTGCGACTTCAGGTTCGATGACCCGCCGGGATTGTTTGACCGCCTCAGCGGCAATTTTTTGCCAGCGAACCACCCTGTCCTTTGCCTTTCCGCCTTCAAGCTGAACGACGGAACGTTTGGTCCGCAGCGGCACGAAACCAGCCATCCCCAACTCCGTTCCCTTTTGAATGACCCACTCCATTTTCTCACCCTTGGCCAGTCCCATCACGAGGTACACACGGGTCTTGGCCTCGACTACCGGGAATTCCTCTTCAATAATTCGGCAGGAAGCCGCCTCTTTGGTCAGCGTTTCGATAATGCCCAGCCATTGACCACCGGAGTTGTCAAAACCGACGACATTGGAATCGATAGTCAAACGCATAACATGGACCAGGTGATGCAATTCTTCACCGGCTATTTCAAAATGACTGTTATCTCTAGTCTGAATCTTGAAACGGTGCATAAGTATCCTTCATTTCTATTTTATCCAATAATATATCTTCAATGAATTATATACGCGTTTAATTAAACTCGGCTTTGATCAAAACCCAGCCGGCATCTTCCAGACGCCCGATGCAGCGCAGATTGTTCCTGCTCATCGCATCACGTACATCGGCTTCGCGGGTATCAATGATCCCGGAGGCCAGAAATACACCGTTCGGCTTCATCAGTTCCGGAAGGCTTGGCAGCAGTTCAATGATGACGTCCGCAATGATATTGGCGATAACAACATCCGCTTTGCCTGTGAATACCTCGCCGAGATTCCCGGCATCCACTTTGATTTTGTCTTCAATTTTGTTGAGAGCAGCATTTTGACGGGCAATACGAACCGCTAAGGGATCGATATCACCGGCTTGTACGTTGCCGCCCAGTTTCGCGGCCGCTACAGCCAGAATACCGGAACCGGTGCCGATGTCAAATACGTCTGTCCCTTCCTGGATAAGATCCTCCAGTGCTTCCAGACATAATACCGTCGTTGGATGGGTGCCGGTACCAAACGCCATTCCCGGATCGATTTCGATGATAACATCGTCGTCAAGGGGATCTGCTTCCTCCCATGTCGGCTTAATTAAAATATGCTGACCGATCCGCACCGGTTTAAAATAGCGTTTCCACTCGTTAGCCCAGTCTTCTTCCTTGACCATGACAGAATCCGCTGCAACGGTCCATTCCGGAAAAAGATCTTTTAAAATCATCAGTTCTTCTCGTAATGAAACGAGTTTGGGACTTAAATATTCATCCTCGTGGAAATATCCTTTAATGATACATTTTCCGGTCAGTTCTAAACTGTCGAAGACATGGTAGTCCCAAATGCCGGACTCTACATATTCCTGTATCAGCGCCGGTGCTTCGACAACGACGCCTTTGCTGCCGATTCGATAAAAAAGATCGGTAACAGCTTCCTCTCCTTCCGATGAAACAGTTACCGCGATTTCCATCCAATTCATAACGGGCTCCTTAAAAGCATTTTTATTAACCTCTTAGCCAATAGCATCCCGAACATTGTCTTTGACTTTATCCCAAAGGGATTTCTTTCCCATCTGCTGGTTTTCGCTCGTAATGGTCCCGAATTCTCTTAAGAGTTCTTTCTGACGCTCCGTAAGTTTCGTCGGGGTGGTCACGATCACCCTCACATGCTGGTCACCGTTGCCGCCGCCTCTACGATAAGGCACACCCATACCCTTTAAACGAATTACTTTGGATGTTTGGGTCCCTTCGGGGATCTTCATTTTTATATCACCATGAAGTGTCGGGACGTCGATCTCGTCACCGAGCGCAGCCTGCACAAAGGTAATGGGTATTTCACAGTAGATATCATTCCCCTGTCTTTTAAAGAAATCATCTTTTTCGACATTGAGTACCACATACAGGTCTCCGGAAGGACCGCCCCGCTCCCCTGCTTCACCATAACCGCCGTAACGCAGACTTAAGCCATCTTCGGTACCGGCCGGGACATTAACCTGTACATGCTTGATCTCTTTGACTTTTCCTCGGCCGCTGCATTTGCTGCACGGAGAACTGATAATCGTCCCCTGTCCACCGCAGACCGAACATGTCCGCGTCGTAGCAATTTGTCCAAACGGTGTTCGTTGGGTGGCCCGTACTTGCCCAGTGCCACCGCACTCCGAACATGTCGTCGGTTTGGTTCCGGGTGCTGCACCGCCGCCGCCGCATTCCTTACAAATGACGGAAACAGGGATTTCGATCTCCTTTTGAATGCCAAACGCAGCCTCGTGCAAGGTCAGGCTGAGATCATAACGCAGGTCTGCACCCTTAACAGGTCCTTGTCGTCGGGAGCTGCCGCCCATGCCCCCCCCACCAAAAAACATTTCAAATATATCGCCAAGACCAAAGTCGGCAAAATCTGAGAAATCACCGAATCCGCCGCCAAAGCCGCCCTGGCCGTTGAAGTCAACGCCGGCATGGCCATATTGGTCATATTTTGCCTTTTTATCCGGGTCACTTAAGACCGCATAGGCTTCCGTTGCTTCTTTAAAGCGTTCTTCTGCTTGCTTATCACCGGGTTTGACATCCGGATGGTTTTCTTTCGCAATCTTTCGGTAAGCTTTCTTGATATCATCCGCGCTGGCGGACTTGCTTACCCCAAGAACTTCATAATAATCGCGTTTCATAATTTAAGCTGAAACTCCTCCCTAAATGCAATCCGGGTATTATCCATATACCGAAGCAGGTCCAAAGATACCCCTGCACCCTCAGACCTCTCTCCAATGTTTCATTATACTCTATTCCCATGGCAATTGTTAAGTATAATCGCTTATGACTTTGAAAAACGTTATGTACCGGTATTTGACCTGTCAGCGGTGAAGGCCAAATACCGGTTGGATACACGTATGGTAAAAGTATATTCAGTTACGATTAATTTATCCTTTATTTATCCTTATCCACTTCAGTGAATTCCGCATCCACAACATTGTCATCCGCAGGACCGGATTCAGATCCCTGTTGTCCCGGATTCGGTCCGGGCTGTCCGGCACCCGGTGCACCCTGCTGCTGATACATTTTTTCAACATACGGATAGAGAATCTTCGTCAACGCTTCGGATTTCGCTTTGATGTCCTGAACATTTTCACTGGCCGCCATATCTTTAAGTTCCTGCGCCGCTTTCTGAATCTGTTCTCTTTCCGAGGGGTCGCCTTTGCCTTCAAAATCTTTCAGGGTCTTTTCTGCCTGGTAAGCAAGTGAATCGGCTTCATTTCTGGCATCGACCAGGTCTTTAGCCTGTTTGTCTTTTTCGGCATTGGCTTCAGCATCTTGACGCATCTTTTCAATTTCATCTTTGCTTAAACCGGTTGAGGCTGTAATGGTCACTTTCTGTTCATTGCCGGTGGCCATATCTTTCGCCGATACGTGAACAATACCATTGACGTCGATATCAAATTTCACTTCGATCTGAGGGATACCTCTCGGAGCAGGCGGAATTCCGGAGAGCTGGAAGCGGCCCAAGGTCTTATTATAGGCAGCCATTTCGCGTTCACCCTGAAGGACATGGATGTCTACCGATGTTTGACTATCTGCTGCTGTCGAGAAGATCTGAGATTTGGTGGTCGGAATCGTGGTATTGCGGTCAATGATCCGAGTGAATACGCCGCCCAGGGTTTCAATGCCCAAGGAAAGCGGAGCAACGTCAACGAGAACGATATCTTTCATTTCGCCGGCCAGAACACCGCCCTGGATCGCGGCGCCCATGGCTACGACTTCGTCGGGGTTTACCCCTTTGTGAGGTTCTTTGCCGCTGATACGACGGATTGCTTCCTGTACCGCCGGGATACGGGTCGAACCGCCGACCAGGATTACCTGATCGATGTCGTTAAAGGTCAGCTTTGCATCCTCCATCGCCTGGCGGGTGGGTCCCATGGTCTTCTCAACCAGATCGGAAACCAGTTCCTCGAATTTGGCGCGGGTGACGTTCATATCGAGATGGAGCGGTCCTTCCGCAGACATGGTGATAAACGGTAGGTTGATGTTGGTCTGGGTGACGCCGGATAACTCAATTTTTGCTTTTTCAGCCGCTTCTTTCAAACGCTGCAAGGCCATGCGGTCTTTAGCCAGATCGACTCCCTGGCTCTTTTTAAATTCCGAGACGATATGGTCCATTAACCGTTGGTCAAAGTCATCGCCGCCCAGGAGGTTATTTCCGTTAGTCGCTTTCACTTCGACCATCCCCTGGCTCAGTTCCAGGATCGAAACGTCAAATGTTCCGCCGCCCAGGTCATAGACCAGGACTGTCTGATCATGCTCTTTATCCAATCCATAGGCCAGCGCGGCCGCAGTCGGTTCGTTGATGATTCGAAGAACTTCGAGACCGGCAATGGTACCCGCATCTTTTGTAGCCTGCCGCTGGGCATCCGTAAAATAAGCCGGGACGGTGATAACCGCCTGCGTAACGGAAGAACCTAAATAGGCTTCAGCATCTGATTTTAATTTTTGCAGGATCATCGCCGAGACTTCCTGTGGTGTATACGCTTTATCCAAAAGAGTCACTTTATAGTCCGACCCCATATGTCTCTTAATTGAACTGACGGTATTGTCGGGATTGGAGACAGCCTGGCGTTTCGCTACTTGACCGACTAATTTTTCTCCGGTTTTTGAAAATCCGACGACGGACGGTGTAATGCGCGCGCCTTCAGGATTTGGAATAACTACTGGTTCGCCGCCCTCGAGAACAGCTACGCATGAATTAGTGGTTCCTAAGTCGATACCGATTACTTTTCCCATGATATATTTCCTCCTTAACACGTTAACATTCGTTTTATTTCCTGGTTTGTGTAAAACTCTTGTTCAGAAGTTATTGTATCCTTTAACCGGATACCTTCACTCTGCTGGGCCGGATGACCTTCTCCTTGAGGTAATATCCCCTTTGGAGCTCTTCGAGAATCATGTTTTCAGGCTGGTCCGAATCTTCCCGAAGCAGTGCTTCATGAAGGTAAGGATCAAATTCCTTGCCTACGGACGGGATGGCTTTCAGTCCTTCATCCTCCAGAACTTTCAGGAACATCCTTTCAATCATTTCCACACCCTGGGACAGGGCTTCAAAATCACTGTTTTTTCTGCTCGAGACAATCGCTCGCTCAAAATTATCCAGTACCGGAAGTAACGCTAAAATCAAGCGTTCCGACGCATACTTGGCTGTTTCTTCCTTTTCCTTCTGCGTCCGTTTGCGGAAATTGTCAAATTCCGCCATCAGTCTCTGCAGCTGGGAATAATAATCCTCCGCTTTGGCCTTCTGCTCCTCTATTTCTTCCCGCAGATGCTGCAGATGATCCGCCGGATCCTCCGCCGGGCATTCGGTACATGGTTGATCCATTTCGTTGACGTTATTCTCTTTTTGTGTGCTAACAGCCTCTTTTTTTTCTTTACCCACGCTGTCGCCTCCCTTCATTGTTATCTCCGGGGCTTTCGGTGTCTTTCAGTCAGAAGCTCCGTCAAACTTTTCGTCATATAATCGACGATAGTAATCGCTTTGCCGTAATCCATACGCGTTGGCCCAAGAACCCCGACGGAACCAATCTGTTTCCCATTAATCTGGTACGTTGCGGAAATGACGCTGCAATTTTTGAAAACCTGATCAGCGTTTTCAGCTCCAATCATCACATTAACACCTTGATGATCCGGCTTAATCAGTTCCTTCAATTTATTATTCTCATTAAATACGGCAAATAGGTTTCTTACTTTATCGATATCCCTGAATTCGGGCTGATCAAGCATATTCAAAGTTCCACCGAGATAAATGCGTTCTTCACCCGCACCCTCATTATCGTCAAACATCCTTTCCAGAATTCCCATCATACCATCGATGATTCGGCGTTTACGTGACAATTCACCGTAAATTTCTTCGATAAGGCCCTTTTTCATGTCCTGAACACGCGTCCCGCTCATCTTCTGGTTAAAGATGTTGGCCAAAAGTTGTAGTTCCTCGGGCGTAGTATCCGTCCCGATATCCACAATATTGTTTTCCACTGTTCCATTTTCTTTGACGGTAACCATAATGGCCTTGCCCTGCTCGTAAGGTAGAAAATACATGTTCTTCAGAACACTGCTCCTGCTTTTCGGGCCAAGCACGATGCTGGTTAAATTGGTAATCTGAGAAATCAGTTTCCCTGTATAGGTGATCACTTCCTGAACTTCACTCAGACGGCTTGTCATTTCCTGATTAATCGATTTTTGCTCTTCCTTATTGAGGATGAGCGGATCCATTAGGTAATCGACGTAATAGCGATACCCGGAGTCGGATGGCACCCTTCCCGCAGAGGTGTGTGGCTGCTCGATTAGCCCCATCTCTTCCAGATCGGCCATTTCATTGCGAATTGTTGCCGGGGAAACCCCTAATTCAAACTTTTTGGAAATGGTTCTGGAACCAACCGGTTCCGCGGTGGCAATATAGTCTTGCACGATCGCTTTTAATATTTTGTGTTTGCGTTCATCCATTTCCATTGGTGTGCCACCCCCGTCTTGTTTGTTAGCACTCTATCGAGGTGAGTGCTAATCATCTGAACATAATTTAGCATGACGGTAAAATATTGTCAAGAGGAATCCATGCTTTATATGAATGAATAATATTAAAAGTCGTTTAGAATACATCAATAATAAGATGTCCCATCCAAAATGCTCTCATTCAATTCGGGCTGATTAGCGAATAAAATCTACCAGAATGCCATTCAGCACAAAGAAATAAGCCGGGTCGATCATTAATCTGCCGTCGTTTATTAATAGAATTTTCTTATTCAGATAGTCTTGAAGTTTTTGACCATATACGTCGTTAACTTCCGCCCCAAACTTATCAGCAAATCCGCGGAGATCAATGCCCGCTGTTGTTCGCAGGCCCAGCATCATATATTCTGAAATACGCTGATCTTTGGTCAGAATTTCCGTCGCTGAATCATCCCACGGACGATTTCCAGCAGAGAGATGTTTTCTATAGTCAGTAATGTCCTCCATATTCTTACTGCGGACATCATTGACACACGATACAGCCCCGGGGCCGAGTCCAGTATAATCCTCGCTTCGCCAATACGTCAAATTGTGGCGACACTCAAAACCCGGCTTTGCAAAATTTGAGACTTCATAATGGATATACCCGTTGCTCTGAAGATAGCCGACCGCCCATTGATACATATCAGCGTCACTATCGTCGTCCGGAATGGTAATTTTGCCGGATGTATAATCATGATCCAAAGGGGTCCCTTCCTCGACGGTGAGCGCGTAGAGCGAAAGATGCTCTGGATTAAGGGCGACAGCCTGCTTTAGGCTATCCTGCCAGTTACGCATCCGCTGGCCGGGAAGGCCAAACATCAGATCCATGTTCAAATTATCAAATCCCGCTTTTCGGATCAGTTCAACACTGTTATATATATCCTTAACAGAGTGTATCCTACCAATGGTTTTAAGGATGTGATCATCAAAACTTTGCACCCCGACAGAAATGCGGTTGATGTCATAACCGCGCAATACAGAGAGCTTCTCCGGATCAATGGTACCGGGATTACTCTCTATGGTCTTTTCAGTGTCTTTGTCTGGGGCATAGCCATTTTCTTGCGAGCACGAACTCGAAAAACGATAACCCGTGTGCAGAAGGTTAAGGAGGCGTTCCAGATCGTGTATAGCCAGCGCAGTTGGTGTTCCTCCCCCGATAAAAAGAGAAGAAACCCCTTGCGCAGGGGCTTCATTTTCGCATAAAGCAATTTCCCGTTCCAGTCCATCCAGGTAGGAAGAGATGATTCCCGATCCGCTGTTTGCTCCTTGCAATTCCATTTTATTAAGAGGCACCGAAAAAAAAGCGCAGTAATCACATTTATTTATACAGAATGGGACATGAACATATAGAGAAGTTCTCATTTATCGTCACCCGATATAATTAATCAAAAAACCTTAATCATCCATCTTAAGAACGGCCATAAACGCATCCTGAGGAATCTCCACATTGCCAACCTGTTTCATCCGTTTTTTGCCTTCTTTTTGCTTTTCCAGAAGTTTTCGTTTACGGGAAATATCTCCGCCATAGCATTTTGCCAGAACATCTTTGCGCATAGCACGAATGTTTTCTCTGGCAATGACTTTAGCGCCAATCACAGCCTGGACAGGAATTTCAAACATTTGCCTCGGGATTAGTCCCCGCAGTTTTTCCACCAGTTTGCGGCCGCGGGTGTAGGCTTTATCCCGATGCACGATGAAGGAGAGAGCATCGACGATTTCTCCGTTCAACATAATATCCAGCTTAACAAGGTTTGCTTCCTTATAGTCAATCAGTTCGTAGTCTAACGAAGCATACCCTTTCGTCCGGGATTTAAGCTGATCAAAATAGTCGTAAACAATCTCGCTCAAGGGCAGTTCATAATAAAGGCTGACTCTGGAAGCCGTGATATAGTCCATATTGAGGAATGTACCCCTTTTTTCCTGATTAAGCTCCATGATCGTACCAACATATTCCGAAGGGACCATAATCGTCGCCTTGACCATCGGTTCCTCGATGGATACAATTTTCCCCTCCGGCGGAAGCAATGCGGGATTGTCAATCATGATCTGTTCCTGAGCTGTTGTATTCACCTTATAGACAACACTGGGTGCAGTCGTAATAATACTTAAGCCAAATTCCCTTTCCAGCCTCTCCTGGATGATTTCCATATGGAGCAAACCCAGGAAGCCGCAACGGAAACCAAAGCCCAGCGCGGCGGATGTTTCATTTTCATACATCAGGCTCGCGTCGTTGAGCTGAAGCTTTTCCAACGCATCTTTAAGCCGGTCATAATCCGAGGTTTCCACCGGATAGAGACCACAGAATACCATGGATACCGCTTTACGGTACCCCGGAAGCGGTTCGGCTGCGGGGTGGTCATTATCTGTGACGGTATCGCCAACACGGGTATCTCCAACGTTTTTAATGCTGCCGGCAATATAACCGACCTGGCCGGCCCGGAGTTCATCGACGATAGTCATTCCCGGTGTAAATACACCGACTTCGGTGATCTCAAACGTTTTGCCGGTGGACATCATTTTAATATTAGTCCCTTTGCTTACAATGCCGTCAAACAAACGGATATACGGAATAGCCCCTTTATAGGAATCAAATTTCGAATCAAAAATAAGCGCCTTCATGGGCTTCTCGTCATCCCCCTGGGGCGGTGGGATCCGGTTGACAATTGCCTCCAGGATCTCTTCCACGCCGATGCCGCTTTTTGCCGATGCCAGAATGGCGTCGCTGGCGTCTAACCCAATAACATCCTCGATTTCCTGCTTCACTCTCTCGGGCTCAGCACTGGGCAGATCGATTTTATTGATGACCGGAATGATTTCCAAGTCATTTTCTAAAGCCAGGTACACATTGGCCAAGGTTTGTGCTTCGATTCCTTGGGCAGCATCCACCACAAGCAGAGCGCCTTCACACGCTGCCAAGCTGCGGGATACCTCATAGGAAAAGTCAACATGCCCGGGAGTATCAATCAGATTGAGTTCATAGACCTCACCATCTTTAGCTTTGTAACGCAAGCGGACGGCCTGCAGTTTGATGGTAATTCCGCGTTCGCGTTCCAGATCCATCGAATCCAGAACCTGTTCTTTCAGCTCCCGGGTCGACAAGGTCCCGGTATATTCAATTAAACGATCAGCCAAGGTCGACTTGCCGTGGTCGATATGCGCGATTATAGAAAAATTGCGTATTCTGGATGAAGCTGTTGCCATCGGATATTCTCTCCCCCAAATAATGAGTACCAGCAAATAATTATAACAAATTACCATAGATGAACGCAAGGCAGGGGACAAAAGGGACGCAGGGGACAAAAGGGACGTAGGCTTTTGTCCCCTGCTATGTCCGCCTGGAGTCCATTCCAGTACCGTGTGTTAAACATAGCATGAAAAAAGGCAACCGAGACGCGGTTACCTAACAAATTCGAACCATATTTTTGTCTAACTTTTTGGGGTCATTCTTTTTTCCTATCTGTCTGCGTTTCTTAATCGAATTCTGTTTATCTAGTTACCGACTATACTATGTAGTTTTTTTTCATACCGATGCGCGTCTGTTTGCCTAACCGCCTTTTCGATGATTTTTTTACCGATTCCCAAAACTCTCCCTAACTGGCGGATACTTACTTGCGTGTCATTATATATTTCATTTATTTGCGTATTTCTTTCTTCTTTAGTCAATAACTTTGTTGAATCCATGATCGAATACTTTTCTCTAATTATTTTTCTGATTTCATCGTCTGAAAAGCGCGACGAGAAATCGTAGTCAAGATATCTATCATCTTGGCGTTGGTTCATATATGCCGTATAATCTTTGGGCGTTAGAAAGTAATCCATAATCAATTTTGAAGCAATGGCATAATTCGTGTTACTGAATGCCGTTAAATAATCCTGATAACTGCTCCATTTATATTCACCTGCATGACTAACAATTCCAGCTTTAACCGGATTTTGGATGATATACCGTGCGACACTTAAAAGATAACTCTCCGATTCAACAATTTCACTGCAGTACCTGTTATAAAACAGGTGACCCCTTCTGTCGTACTTTTCGTTATGCCAAATAGCATAACCTGAGGCCAACCGTTGGATACTTTTCCCTACATCTTCATTTTCTTTTATTAATAAATGGACATGGTTATCCATCAGGCAGTAAACAAGGATTTCAAAATTATCTTTATCCTTTGCCCGCCAAAGCTGTTCAAGGAATTTTTGGCGATCTTGATCGTCTAAAAAAATATCGCGGTCATCGATACCTTTTAGAACGACATGATATATTCCCGTACTGCTTCTTTCTCTGGCTTGTCGCGGCATATTAATGGCACCCCCAGATATCTTACCATTAATTTACATATATCAGCAATATTTTTTTATGATCAATTGATTTCTTTATAGCAGAATCAGAAAAGGAGACAAAAGCCTACGTCCCTTTTGTCCCCCTTTGTCCCCTTACATGAGCAGCTGTGGCAGAAAAGTGGCGATACTTGGAAAAGCTAGCAGTATGATTAAGCACACGGCAATGGCAAATAGAAACGGCCATATTCCTTTAAAGATGGTTTCCAACGGTACGTCGGTAACGATCCCTTTAATAACATACACATTCATACCAACCGGAGGGGTTATCACCCCCATAGCGACGACCAAAACGACTACAACACCGAACCAGATAGGATCGTATCCCAAAGTCCCAACCACCACCGGAAAAAAGATCGGTATTGTCAGCATGACCAAGGCCAGGGCATCAATAAAGCAGCCGAGTATCAAATAGATAATAAGGATCATACCCATAACAATAAAGGGTGGCATTGCCATACCGCCAACCCAATTGGCCAGCTCAAATGGCACCCTGCTAATTGCCATAAAGCGTCCAAAGATGATTGCTCCGGCGATAACCAGCATAATCATCGCGGTTGTCCGTGTCGTATCCATCAGCGATTTCTTAAAGTTTTCCCAGCTGATCCTTCTTTCTAACAAGCTGATGAGAAGTACCCCGCCTGCACCAACCGCACCGGCCTCCGTCGGTGTGAACCATCCCGCAAAAAGGCCGCCGACAGAAAGGAGAAAAATAGCCAGAGCTTCTGCCAATCCGCCTTTAAGCGCCCCTATTCTTTCTTTCCAACCCGATTTAGGACCCGCCGGCCCTAATCCGGGATTACGCTTCGTAATGACATAAATTACGCCCATATAAAGAAACATCAGCAAAATACCCGGTAGTATCCCTGCCATAAACAACGCGCCGACAGACTGTTCGGTTGACGTACCATATAGGATAAAGATAACACTCGGCGGAATCATGACTCCCAAAACGCCCCCGGCGGCTATACTGGCCGTAGACAGCGATCGGTCATAATGATACTTATCCATCTCCGGCATGGCGATGGCGGCCATTGTGGCGGCGGTCGCCGTATTGGAACCGCAAATCGCCCCAAAAATGGCGCAGGCTGCTTGGGTTGCTATTGCCAGACCACCAGGCAGATGCCCCATCAGCCTGTAGGCAAAAATATAAAGACTGGTGCCGATCCCCGAATAATAGGCTAGAAATCCCATCCAGACGAACATAGCGATTACACTTAATGAATAAGACGTAAAGGTATTATATATCTCCTTTGCTGCCATCCCAAATGCAGCCGGTACCGAAGTCAGCGCACCGAAGCCGACAAAACCGACAAGGGCCATCGCGAAGGCAATGGGCATGCGCAGAATCAACAATCCAAAGAAGGCGCCTATTCCGATTAATCCAATTAGAAATTCATTCATTACTTGCTCCCCTGCTGACTGATTGGCTGTTTTACTTGCTTACGCGCTTCTTTACTGACCTGTTCTCTGCCAACAACCTGGAGCAAAGATACTAAAAACTTATACAACAATACGATACATAGTCCAACCATGCCGGCTGCGACTAAATAGATGAAAGGATAGACGGGAATTTCAACAGATGGTGAAACTAGTCCTTTTATCTTCATAGCGTACGCAAATTTTCCAAGATACCAGGCGACAGCAGCCCAAAATACAATAGAAACGCCATTTATAACCATATTGATAGTGGATTGGACACGTTGCGGAAAGCGCCTGACAAAATAATCGACAGCAATATGACTATCCTGCAAGGCACAATACCCTAAGGCGAAACATATGCCTAAGGCTGTAAAAAAGCCGACCAGTTCATACGTGCCTAATATCGGGTGGTTAAAAACCACCCGCATGATAATATTTCCGACAATTAATAGCATAACGAACATAATACATAGTCCCGCTATTTTGTCTAAGAAAGCACTAGCGTTTGTTACAAGGCCAGTAAGTTTCTTCACCGAAATTACCTCCCTGAGCATCACTTGTATTCTTCATTATATTGATCTGCCAGTCTTTTTACCATATCCAGAATCTCCTGACCGGATTGTCCTTGTTCGTTCATTTTCGCGACATATTGATCCTGAATCGGTTGGACAAGACCAATCCACTTTTCTTGCTCAGCCTGGGTTAGCTTGATTACTTCCATACCGTTTTCTTCAACAGCGAACTTTAAAGCCGATTCATTTTGTTTATCCCATAAGCTCATGGCGACTTCTTCAAAGAATTTATTACTGACGTCTTCAATCGCCTGCTGGTCCTTTGCACTCAGTGAATTCCATTTATCCAGATTCATGGTGATGAAGAACAACGTATTATAAAGGAAGGGTGTCTCGGTCAAATAGTCGGTAACTTCAGCCTGCCTCCAGCCCTCAAGGACCTCAATCGGGCCCATATTGGCCTTAACAACACCCTTGGATAACGCTTCATAGGCTTCGGACTGAGCCATCGCCACCGGGGTAGCACCCAGAGCTTCCAAGGTAGCAGCACTCAATCCTGTTGCTCTTATCTCTAATCCTTTCAAATCAGCCAGACTGCGAACCGGGACTTTGGAATAAATGTCGCCAGGGCCTGTGGTGAATACCATTAAGAGCTTAGTATCCTGTACTTCCTCGGGGTTTAACTGCTTGATTCCTTCCCAGGCTACTTTACTTGCAGCTTTGGAATTCAAGTACGTAATACCGGGTAATTCAAATACTTCCAATACGGGAAAGCTTCCGCGGGTATAAGAAAAACAAGAGGTTCCCAGGTCGGCAACACCGCTGACAACACCTTCATAAACCCCATCCGCCTGTAAGAGTGTCTGACCGGGATAACTGGTTATTTTCACTCTGCCTTCAGTTGCCTCTTCAACTGCCTTTGCCCAAGGTTTGATCAAATCATTTTCCACCGGATGCGTCGCGGGGAAGAAGTGGGCAAGCTTTAATTCCACCGGTTCATTCGATACCTTACTTGCAGTCTGTCCGCACCCTGAGAACATGCTCAAAGCCAACGCCACAATCATGATAATAACGATGTTTCTTTTTTTCACTTTTCTCTCTCCTCTTCTTATTTGATTTAAATTTCTGGTAATATCCCAATTTTTTATCCCATAAAAAATTGGGGGAAATAAAAAAACTCCCAAATAGGAGTTAGAAATCAATACAAATCCAAAATCAGTGGCTAAATTCACTTAACCACAAAAAATAGATTTTCCGTTCTTATCCTACCTTGCTACAATCCTACTATTTTAAACGAACGAGACCTACTGTTTACTACTGTCCTGCATGACTGATATTCAACCAATGCTTAGAACATAACTACACTATAATAATACGTGAAACCACAGATAATTACCACAATTTTTTTTATTTTTTTTGTCGTTTTAAAAGCATAGCAAAAGCCGTACGGTATTCCTCCATCTTGAGGAATCGCGCGATGCCAAAAAATATAAGCATGCCAATAAGTGCTCCGCTGATAAGAACAATCGTGGATCCGATTTTACCGATTCCCACCCAAGGGGTTATTCTATTCGCCCATAGTGCAACAACACCCGCCATAACCAATGCCGCTGTAATAGATTTAACAGCCGTTGCCATGATCCTGCGCCCATCGATTCTCCCTAACTTGCGGCGGAGAACGATGAACAAGAGGGCCATCTGAATAATGGCACCCAGAGTAAACGCCAAGGCCAAGCCGCCAGACGCCAACGGTCCGACTAACACCAGCATCCACAAGACACTGGCGGCCATGGCTATTAGTCCAAGGATTACGGGTATCCACGTGTTTTGCAGGGCGTAAAATGCCCGGGGCAAGATCTGAATAATCGCTTGAGCGGTAATACCGAGTGAAAAATAGAGCAACGGCACCGCAGTAATTGCCGTATCTTTGGCACTAAATTCGCCATGTTCGAAAAGGAGCCGGATCAGCGGGTAGCGCAGGACCATCATCCCAATAGAAATGGGGATTGTGATAAATATAATCAAGCGGATCGCTTCCGACACCGTCTCTAAAAAATCATGTTTTCTTTTCAATGCTGCTTGTTCCGTGAGTGTCGGAAAAACGGCAACGCCGATAGCCAGGGCAAATATACCGACCGGCACCTGGAACAAACGGTACGAATACCAGACTGCCGTTAAACTGCCCGGCACGAGAGCAGAACCCAGGTTGGAATTGACAATGACCTGAAATTGGTTCAAGGTGTACATAATAATCATCGGGACGGATAACGCCATGATCTTCCGGACACCGGGGTGTTTCAGGTCGATGATCGGGTAATACCGATAGCCTACCTTCTTCAGAGACGGAATCTGAACGATGAAATTAGCTGCAGCGCCGATTACGACTCCAAAGGCAAAGCCGGAAATGCTCCGGGCATCGCCCGAATTAGCGAAAATCGCGCCAAACAGAATAACACACGCATTATAAAGTACCGTTCCGACCGCCGACGGCCAAAATATCTTATATGAATTAAGGATCCCCATTGTGATCCCGCTTAAAGCAAGGATAACCGGCTGCATCAGCAGGACCCGGGTCAGATAAACTGCCAGTTCCTTATTTTCCGGTGTAAACCCCGGAACCTGTAGTTCAATAAATTTGGGAGCAAGCACCATCCCGGAAATTACGAGAAGGCAAAGCATGAGAAATATGGCATTGGTTACCGAGCTGACAACTTTCCATCCCTCGTCTTCTCTCTTTTTGGCGATATATTCTGAAATAACAGGGATAAAAGCAGCACTTAAAATGCCTCCGACTAATAGCCAGTAGAGAAGATCCGGAAGGATAAAGGCCGTATTATAGGCATCCGTAGCCGCCGTTTTGCCAAATAAACCGGCCATAAGAGACTCCCGAACGAAGCCGAGAAGACGGGAGATCAGGTTGGCTGCCATCATAAAGCCTGCTGCTTTGAATAGTTTTTGGTTCGTTGTCATAAAACCGCTGCGCCTTTCGAAAATTCCTGCTCACAGCGCATTATATCACTTTCCAAGTACCTTGTAACTCCTAAAGTTATAATATAATGGGGAGCAGATTTCTTCATTTTTCTAAATACGCCTTCAGGACTTCGGCCAGCGGTGCTGCCGCCGCTTGAGCTTCTTCCGGTGTATTCAGCTGGCTTCCGATTTCCAGCAGGATGGCCCCGTCAGTCAAATACTGATTATAACGGGCGTCGGATGCGTAACGGATTTTAGAATAGAACAGACCGGGATATTTTTTTTCGCCAATAGCAATTAGACCATTCGCAATTGCCTCGTTCTTTTTCCAGTTTGGATTCTTTTGACCAATAACAATCATCACCCTGGCACTATCCTTACCGGATACCACCGCAGTGTCTTTTCCGACCTGGGTCGGCAAACCATCCCGGTGAAGGTCGATGAGCAAGCGAATCGTCGGGTTATCCTCGAGCATCTTTTTCGCTGTTTTATACGAATGATCATACGACTGAATATAAACAGCGTCGTTGACCTCCGTCGAATGGACCGTTTTTATCCCCTTTCTCTCCAACGCTTCCGCCAAAAGCTGTCCGATTTCAGCGATATCCCCGTTTTCACCCCCGGGGACACGATCCGGTCCGCCATCACCGGAATAACACTCGGCACTGTGGGTATGATAAATACCTACAAGAACATCTTCTTCGCTTGTAATGGGAGCCGGTGCATTGTAAAAAGGATCATCCAACGGTTCAAGGTTGGGTCCTTCCATCTCAGGGTCATTGGGGTAATAAGCCCAGCCGAGCCACGAGGGTCCTTCCGAAGGCGGCGCATAAAAGCTCAAAAAATAGGTGCGCGCATCCGATATATTGGCGCCTGTTACCAGATACATACCGGTGGCCATGATCGAATTCCGGATCTCATCGATGTAATCCCGCTCAGGCTGGGATAAACCCGGTACACCTTCTAATAGGACATATTTAAATGGAAAACTTTTTTCGGATAGCATTTTAACCATGTATTGTGAGCTTCCGGTCGTTATGCAGAAATAGGTAAAAATAACGAATCCCGCTATGATAACGATATTTCCGGCTATTTTCAGCCAGTCACTTTTTGTTGAACCATGATCTGAAACCAGGCTGATCACATCCTTCCTATGATTCACATTATGATGGACAACCTGATAATATGATTTTAAACTTTTTTTATTAAGAAACTTGGCATTTTGCTGCGTTATGTCATATAATAAATAATATTATTGACCCATATAAATTGAAGACATAATGGCGATGAACAGGACAGTAGCTTGATCATAATGTCCACAGAGAAGTAATCACATGCTGAGAGATTACGATCGTATATCAAGCGAAGATCACCCCGGAGCTGATCTCCTGAACACAGTACCTTAAGGTAAATATTATTGTTTCGTATTATTGCCACGTACTGATTAAGGAGTTCCGTAAGCCAGCGTTATTGGCACATTGAGAGACAGGAATCATGAATCGGTAAATGATCAAGGCTAAACAACCGACTTTCAATCCTGTAAGCAGGGTGGTACCGCGGTTCAATCGTCCCTAAGTAGTGTTACTTAGGGATTTTAATTTGGCCATGATTGGCATGAAGCGTCCCCAATTCTAAAAAAGGAGAATGATTATGGAAAAGTTCAAACCACTGGCAGAATCCCCCGTTGCTGAACGGGAAAGGCAGATAACCCAGTACTGGGATGACATTGACATCCTGCAAAAAACGATTGAGAACCGGGAGGGCGCGGAACCCTTCGTGTTTTATGAAGGTCCGCCAACGGCCAACGGGAAACCGGGGATCCATCATGTTATGGCCCGCACCCTGAAAGACTCCGTCTGCCGGTACCAGAACATGAAAGGCTTTCAGGTGAAACGCAAAGCGGGTTGGGACACGCATGGTCTGCCGGTGGAAATCGAAGTGGAAAAACAATTGAACTTATCTGACAAGCAAGGAATCGAAGCTTACGGAATTGCCCCGTTTAATGAAAAATGCCGCGAATCTGTCTTTACGTATGAAAAGCAGTGGCGGGAAATGACGATCCGTATGGGTTATTCCATCGATCTGGATCATCCGTATATCACCCTGGATAATAACTACATTGAAAGTGTCTGGTGGATCCTGGATAAATTCTTTAAAGAAGGCTTTATGTATGAAGGCCATAAGATCCTGCCCTATTGCTCACGTTGCGGGACGGGACTTGCTTCCCATGAAGTGGCTCTCGGCTATAAAGAAATTAAGACAAACACCGTTGTTGCCAAATTCAAACGCAAAGGATATGATGAATATTTTCTGGCCTGGACGACGACTCCCTGGACACTGCCCTCCAATGTCGCTCTCACTGTCAGTCCAACCGAGACGTATGTCAAAGCCCGCAGCAATGATGAAGTCTATTATTTGTCCAAAACACTGGCTCCGACCATCCTGGGTGAAGGGTATGAGGTCCTTCAGGAACTAAAAGGCACCGAGCTGGAATTCATGGAATACGAACAGCTTATGCCCTTTGTTAGCACAGATAAAAAAGCGTTCTTTATCACCACCGCGGATTATGTCACGACGGAAGACGGTACCGGTATTGTTCATACCGCCCCGGCCTTCGGTGAAGATGACTATAATACCGGAAAACGCTACAATTTACCCGTCTTCCAACCGGTAGACGAGACCGGAAAATTTATTGCGACCCCATGGGAAGGCCAGTTTGTGATGGACGCTGACCTCGACATTATCAAATGGCTGTACGCAGAAGGCAAATTGTTCAAAAAGGAAAAGATGGAACACAATTATCCTCACTGCTGGCGCTGTCAGACTCCCCTTCTTTACTATGCCAAACCCAGCTGGTATATTGCGATGACCAAACTGAAAGACCAATTGGTTGCCAATAATAAAACCGTCGAATGGTATCCCGACTTTGTCGGCGAAAAACGGTTCGGCAATTGGCTGGAAAACGTCAACGACTGGGCTCTATCCCGAAATCGATACTGGGGCACGCCGCTTAATATCTGGCGCTGCGGCTGCGGCCATACCACCTCCATCGGGTCCCGAAAAGAACTCGTGGAAAAAGCCATTGAACCCATCGACGAGACCATCGAATTGCACCGTCCGTATGTCGATGATGTGCATATCCCCTGCGAAAAATGCGGTAAACCGATGACCAGGGTCACCGAAGTCATCGACTGCTGGTTTGACAGCGGCGCCATGCCTTATGCGCAGCATCACTATCCGTTTGAAAATAAGGAAAACTTCCACGAACTTTTCCCCGCTGACTTTATCTGCGAAGGCATCGACCAGACCCGGGGCTGGTTTTATTCCTTGCTGGCCATCTCTACCTTTGTGATGGGACGCTCCCCTTACAAGCGGGTGCTCGTCAATGACCTCGTTCTGGATAAACAGGGGCAAAAGATGTCCAAATCCAAGGGAAATACAGTTGACCCATTTCAGCTGTTTGACCAATACGGTGCGGATACTCTCCGTTGGTATTTGCTCTACGTATCTCCGGCATGGACTCCCAAGCGTTTCGATGTGGAAGGATTGAAAGAGGTTCACAGCAAATTCTTCGGAACACTCCGGAATGTTTATACTTTCTTTGCGCTCTACGCCAATACCGATGATGTTGATCCCCGGGATTTCTTTATCGATTATAAAGATCGCCCTGAGCTTGACCGTTGGATCCTGTCCAAATACAACGGATTGCTCAATGATGTGGAAGCTAATCTGGCAGTCTATGATCTGACAAAAGCCGTTCGTAAAATCCAGGATTTTGTCAGTGAAGACCTATCCAACTGGTATATTCGCCGTTCCCGCCGCCGTTTCTGGGATTCCGGCCTGTCCGAGGATAAGAAAGCTGTTTACAACACCACCTATGAGATTCTGGTGGGTATCGCTAAAATTGCCGCTCCGTTCGCACCGTTCCTTGCGGAGGAAATTTACCGCAACCTAACCGGAGAAACGTCAGTCCACTTGAAAAATTATCCGGAATATGTCTCAACGCTCATCGACGACACTGTTGAAAAAAGGATGGATCTGGTCCGGAATTTGGTCACCTTGGGACGTTCCGCACGGGAACAGGTCCGGATCAAAGTCCGCCAGCCTATCCAAAAGATCCTCGTTGACGGAAAATATGAAGCGCTGATTGCCGATCTCATCCCATTGATCCAGGAGGAACTGAACGTCAAGGACGTTGTTTTTGCCAATAACCTGAGCGACTTTATGCATTTTAGTCTGAAACCGAACTTCAAAACGGCCGGTCCGGTATTCGGCTCGAAAATTAAACTTCTGGGCAAAGCGCTGGAAAGTTTAGACGCAGCGGCTGCAGCGCCTAAATTGGAAGCCGGCGACGTGTTGACGGTTACAGTGGATGGTGAACAACTGACGTTCAATAAAGAATATGTTCTTGTCACCATTTCCGCCAAGGAAGGGTTCACCGTGACCATGGAAAACAATCTCTTTGTCATCCTGGATACGACACTTACCCGGGAACTTTTGGACGAAGGTCTGGCCAGAGAGCTTGTATCGAAGGTCCAGCAAATGCGTAAGAATTATAACTTTGAAATGATGGACCGTATCCGGATTTATTTTGACGGCGATGACGAAGTCACCCAGGCGATTACAAGCTACCAGGATTATATCAAGGTAGAAACCCTGGCTGAAAGTATCCAAAAGGCACCGAACAGCGAAGGCTTAACGAAAGTTAATCTGAATGACCACGATACAGGTCTCAGGGTCGAGAAGCTTTAAGTATCTGTGGGCGTTTAGTGCTTTTCTCGGTTGCAGACAAAAGGCAGTGCCGCAACACTTCAAAAAGTGTTGGCGACGCTGCCTTTTTTATCGGTGATGATTGTCGATAATGATCGATGAAAACCTGTCCATTATTACTGCGCCTCAATTGCCACATTATGCCAATTGTGTTATAATTGTGCATATGCGTGCCTGAAGCGATTTATCGCGGTAACGTAAAGAAATGAAATTAAAATCATAAGGAGGAATAGAATTGAAGTTTCAAAAGAAATTGACTGCATTTCTGATTGTTTTTGTTCTTTTTTTAGCAAGCGCCATGCCGGTTTACGCTGCTGAAACCAACGTGGTTCCTGCTCCGGTTATCAAAATCCAATATAATGGCAAAACCCTTGTTCTTAATCCGTCGCCCAAATTAATCAATGGCGGCAGCGATTTCCTCGTGCCATTAAAACCTTTCTGCACTGCACTCAAAGCGAAACCGCAATGGGCCAATAAACAATTGATCATTGAACAAAATGGGGTAAAGACGAAAATTACCATTGGCAACAAATACAAAATTATCAATGGAACAACCTATGTTCAGTTAAGTGCCCTGTCAGATTTTCTACATTCTCAGATATACTACGACCGTGGACATAAGACCATCGTGCTCATTAATTACCAGTATTTTATGGATCAAATCAAAATAAAAGCCCCTGTCTTTTATGACTATGTCATGCATGAATACAGTCCGGTAAATACCGGCGAATTTAGGGAAACTATCAATTTTGCATTCAAATTTACCCCGCATGACAGCGCTTCTGCGTCATCCGAAACGCTTTCCAAAGCATACGATATCAAAGGAGATATCACCATAACCGGAAAAATGAGCGAGAACAGCGCCATCTGCAACGCTGTCATCAATTTGTACGGTATCGAAAATACACCTCTTTATGCCGAGTTAGGGAATAGAAATCAAATCACTTTTGATATGATTGCCAGCGATAAAAACTTTTATCTGAAATCGAACCTGTTGGAAACGGAAATTGGCACGAAATGGCTTCAAGGTGACTTCGCCATGTTGGAACAAGACGGTGTTACCACTTTCAAGGATCTTAAAAATCAACAAAACTCAGATCTGCTGAATTCGGATGTCTACTCGGATCTGAACACAATCAGTGCTGTTGATATCAACACCTTTAAAGAAATAAACTCGGCCCTCTCAGCGATGCTCTTCCTAGTTGACAATGAGCATTTTACCTGCAGCACGACAGGTGCGGAAACCATTTATACATGGAAACTCAATAAAGCTGATTTGCTTAAGTTGGTCGCCAATCTCAACCAAATCAGCGGCAGCAGCGACGACATGTCACTCACTGAAATGCTTGAAATGAAAGAATTAGTGGATGCCCTCGTCTTCGATACGACAATGACGATCACCATCAAAGATAATATCCCTAATTCAGAGACTTTTTCCTTCAATTTCCAAATGAATATCCCCGAGGCTTTCCTGGTGCAGTTGACGATCAACGGACAGGCGAGCCTATTCAATATTAACACCCCTATCCCCGATATCACCCCGCCTTCGGCTGCCGAGGTTATTAATATTAATGATGAACAAGCGTTACAAGCGCTGGATTCATTGTTAAATTAGCTTCTTACCCGCCCGAGGTATGCTTCCTGAAGCAAGGTATCAGAAACAGCATCTTTCGAGCTCGCAGCATGAACAATCTCGCCCCGTTCCATAACAAGCACACTGTCCGCCACCTTTATGGCGGACTTTGTGTTTTGTTCCACCAAAACAACCGTCACGCCGGACTCTTTCAAGCGGACGAGAATACCCATGATTTCACGTACGACCAGTGGCGCAAGACCGATGGATGGCTCGTCGAGCAAGAGGAGTGACGGTCTTGCCATTAGGGCTCTGCCTATCGCCAGCATCTGCTGAAGACCGCCGCTTAGACTTCCCGCCAGATCCTTTTCTCTGCCCTGCAATAGCGGGAATAGTTCCAGGATTTCTTGAGCATCGTGTTTGATATCTGCTTTATCCTGACGATAACGATGAAATGCCCCCAGCAACAGATTATCCTGAACACTTAAACCACTGAAAATCTCTCTCTTTTCTGGAATAAGACTGATGCCGGCCCTGACGATTTTATCAGGTGCCTGGCCGGTTATTTTTTTATTCTGAAAAATAATTTCTCCGGCTTTCGGTTTATATAACCCGGCGAGTGTCCCCAGCAGGGTGCTCTTGCCCGCACCATTCGCTCCCAGGACTGCCAATATTTCTCCTTGTTTAACATGCAAAGAAACATTTTTCAGTGCATGAACATAACCATGATAAACATCAATATGGTTCACTTTAAGCAATCTGCTCATCCTCCCCCAGATAGGCTTTGATGACTTCCGGGTGAGTCTGGATCTCGACCGGACTTCCCTCGGTGATGATTTCTCCAAAATTCAAGACAACAATTTTATCGGCTGCTTGCATGACTGTTTGCATGTCATGCTCGATCAATACCATCGTCATCCCCTGACGGCGAAGCTTTTTCAAGTAGTCTGTCAAGACCTCTGATTCGGCTGCATTAAGTCCCGCTGCCGGCTCATCGAGTAGGATAAGCTTTGGATGTGACGCCAGTGATCGGGCAATTTCCAATAGACGCTGCTGGCCAAAGGGTAGCACAGAGGCTAACATATTAGCCGATTCCGCTAATCCGACGTCCTCGAGCAGCTTCATCGCTTCTTGACGTACTCTCTTTTCTTCACGGGAGCGGTCAGGATAGGTGAAAAAGGATTGAACGAAGCCCTTTTTACCCTGCAGGTAAGCACCGGTCATCACGTTTTCCAAAACGGTCATACCAGCGAATAGCTGCAGATTCTGAAATGTTCTCGTCACCCCGGCCCGGGCGGCCAGATAAGGCTTCATCCCGGTTATCGCCTTTCCGTCGAATAGGATCTCGCCTTCATCCGGACAATAGGTTCCGGTGATCAGATTAAACAGGGTGGTTTTGCCTGCCCCATTCGGTCCGATTAACGCAGTGATTTTCCCTGCCTCGACCCCAAAACCGACATTTTTAACCGCCATGATGCCGCCGAAATGTTTTGTAATTGCACGTAACTCCAGGAGCATATGAAATCCCTTCCTCCGTTTTTCTTGGACTGATCCTTGTTTATAATCGTTCGTAATCGTTCTTAGACAAAATAGCTAAATGCATGGCATTATCGTGAAAAACCTCTCGTACTTTCTATAATACATATGCCGGTTAATGATGCTTAACGGCAGTTGCGCTTAATTTGCGCAGAATTTGACCGATGCTGCTTAATCCCTGTGGCCGGTAGATCATCAGCGTCACCAGGATGATTCCATAGATAATAATTTGATATTCCCCTCCGGCCCCCGGGATAATCAGCGGTACCAGTTCCTTGAGAATCTCACTTAAGGCGACAACAACCGCAGCGCCAAGCAAAGGACCCCAAAAGGTCCCGAGACCGCCGATCACCGCCATAAGCACGAATTGAACGGATGCGTGAAACGTAAATGGCGAAGGACTGATGAACGTCACATAGAAGGCATAGAGACCGCCTGCCAGACCCGCCAGCAACGCACTGAAGATAAAGGCTTGCCATTTCAGATGAACACAGTCGATGCCGGCGTTTTCGGCCGCATACTCACTCTCCCGGATGGCACACAACGCTCTGCCTGATCGTGACCGCACAAGATTCCGTATACCGATTAACACCAGTACCAAAATGAGCCATACCAGGATATAAAACTCCCTGTCGCCGGATAATACAAAACGCCCGATCCCCAAATGCGGGATCCCGCTGATTCCTGAAGGGCCACCGGTGATTTCGCCGCCCTCCGTAAATACAATGTGAATGAATATTCCGAAGCCAAGGGTAGCAAGGGCCAAATAGAGCTCACGCAGCTTCAGGGTTTGTCGGCCTATGATGGCCGCTACGATTCCGGGAAGAACGATAGCCACGATGAGTGCCGCTAGCGACGGCCAATGAAAACGGGTGGTCAGTATAGCGGCCGTGTAGGCACCCAAACCAAAAAATGCGGCATGCCCAAACGAGACCTGCCCGGCATACCCCATCAGGATTCCCAGCCCCTGGACAATAATGGTATATAAACCAATCACGATCATCGTACCAAAAATATAATTGCTGTTCAGCAGGAGCGGTATAATGAGCAATGCCAGCATCATAAAGGCTCCGCTGTATTTAAAGTTTAACTTACCTATTTTCAAAGCAAATCCGCTCCTTACGAAATGACGTATCCAGATTACAGGGCCTAGTGTACTGTCTCGTTGATATTTGGAATTACTGCGCCGAATAAATTTTCAGCCTGCTAGGCGAAGGATGGAGGCATAGCCGTAGCTACGGCGACTGACGACAACGACGCAGATGGAAATTTAGGCAAGCAGTAAACCGAATTGTCAGCGAGACAGTACACTAATTGTTATTGGATCAATAGTTTGCTTATCGGGTTATACCCTGCGTGTACGAATAGCACCGAGAATCCCCTCAGGGCGGATCATAAGGACTGCCAGTAGGATGATAATAGATATGGCATCATTTAAACCTGAAGAAATCAATCCGGAGCTATACGCTTCCAGCAGTCCCAAAATTAATCCGCCTATGACTGCACCGGATACGCTCCCTAACCCCCCAATCGTCGCTGCGATAAATCCCTTAACTCCCAGCATAAAACCCATGTCATACGTGATCATGGTCACCGGCCCGATACAAATGCCTGCGGCCGTGGCCAGTGCGCCGGAAAAGATAAACGCCGCCAGTGAGATCGTGCTGAGATTGATTCCCTGAAGCCGCGCTCCGGTTGGGCTAAGGACTGACGCGGTAACCGCTTTTCCCCAGTAAGTTCGCCCAAAGAAGAGATTGACGCCGATCAGAGTAATCCCAGCCAGCAATAAGACCCAAATGCTTTGCGGGTTTAAGGCAGCTCCACCGGCAATAATCGACTTGCTCGAAGTAAAGGCGGGCAGGGAATAGGTGTCTGTGCCCCAAATGAGTAATGCCAGCCCTCGAAGCGCTATGGCAATACCGATGGTTATAATCAGCATCGTTAACCCGCTGGCTCCACGCACTTTATTCACCGTCAGCCGTTCGAGAGCACCGGCGATCAGGGCGACTGCAAGCATAGCGAGAAGGGAAGCCGCAATCAGCGGCATCCCCATTGTTTTAAAGGTTACAGTTAGCAGTGCGCCAAGAACAAGAAATTCTCCAAGCGCCAGATTCAGTATGCCGGTGATTTTATAAGTGATCACCAAGACAAGGGCAATAACGGAATATATGCCTCCCAGTGTCAGCCCGCTGAATAACAGCTGCAGTAATTGTTCTCCCATACGATCACTCCGTTGTCAATAAAATAGTGCCCCGTTACTGAAGGAGTTTCCACTTGTCGTTTTCGATCTGCACCATGACAGTCGAGTCTTCGCTTAACCCATTGTGATCCTGTTCCGTCATCGTGAATATACCGGATACACCGACTAAGCCCTGGGTTTTTTCCAATTGATCCCGTAACGCCGCAGGATCAGTACCTGCCTTTTCGATGGCTGCGACTAATATGCTTAACGCGTCTGCTGCATAGCCGCCGAAGGAATTCGGCATACTCTGATATTTATTTTGATAATCGGTGATATATTGGGTGAGCACTGCTTTTTGCGGATCTGAATCGGCGATCTGGTCAGCAACAATCATTTTACCAATTGGCAGGATTACACCGTCTGCAGCACCTTGGGCCAGCTCTATGAATTTTTGATTACCTACGCCGTGACTGTGAATCAGGGGGATCGTCAATCCAAGTTCCTTGAAGTTTTTGGTCAGGATAGATGCTGACGGGGGAATCGCCCATACAACCACAGCCTGAGCGCCGCTGCTTTTTACTTTGGTCAGCTGCGGGGTCATATCATTATCGGTTGCGTCAAATTTTTCTTCCACCACAATGGAAACCCCAGATTGTGTTGCGGCCGCTTCGATCGCTTTTTTCCCGTTATCGCCATAAGCGTTATTCATATACATGAACGCGATCTTCGTCATACTATTTTTCTGCAGATACTCCATGATCTTCTTGATCATAATGATATCGCTTTGTGCCGTTTTAAATACCCACTGCCTTTCGGCAACCGGCTCAACAATACTACTGGCGGCTGCCATGGATATCAACGGGATTTTAGCATTTTGCACAGGCTTAACAATGGCCATCGTCGTACCGCTGGCACTGCAGCCTAAAATAGCCACAACGTCTTTTTCAATCAGCTTATTTGCGGCAAGAACCGCTTCAGTCTCATCACTCTTATTGTCTTCGATGAGCAACTCGATCGGGTGCCCTTGAATGCCCCCTTGGGCATTGATCTTATCGACCATCATCAGCAGCGTATCCCGTTCGGGAACGCCCAATGACGACGATGTTCCGCTGATATCAAGAATCGCTCCAATTTTGTACGATTCCGCTTGACCGCCGGTGCCGTTGCTCGGTTTATCACTGGAACTGCATCCACCCAATACCAAACTGACTACTAATAAGAGGATAACAGCCATCCCGGTGAGACCTTTGATTTTTCTTTTCATCATCTTCACTCCTGTAATTAAAATTTAAAAATAAACAAGCCACAGCCTTCGCCGGGACGAAAGCTGTGGCCTTCCGCGGTACCACCCCAGTTGGTTAGATAACCCTAACCCTCTCTTTAAGAGTACGAGAAGATATGTCCAACAAGTACATTACTGAAAAATGCGGCGGCAGCAGCTTCTACGCCTTCCATGGCATCCGCGCCATTCGGCCATCCCAGGCCGGCAATAAAAAAACACCCTTAATCCCGTGTAAGGGACGAAAAGTGTTCGCGGTACCACCCTAATTGGATCTTTAAAGATCCCTCTTTTTCAGCAGGTACGGGAAATGTCTTCCTTATACCCCCTTCCTTTTAACGGTAGAAGTCTCCGTCCCGACCTACTTTCCTCTAGGGTTCAGCCAGGAAGTTCAGAGGCGAACCTTCAACAACCGATACTTTAGAAACGCTTTCAGTCCAAGACGTTTCCTCCCTGAAAAGATCCCATTTGTTTACTTTGCCTCGTCATCACTTTTAATAAGCACTATATGATTGTTTTTTATATTATCAATTTTCCCCTGAGAGGTCAATAGTTTTTTTAAGAATTAATCATTTTTAAGATGTGATTTTTAAAATGTGTTGCATTTAATATTGTAATTCAAGTTTTTAAAATGATGTTTTAATCATGTTTTTCCCATTCTATCGTAAATTTAAGTTGCATAGTCTTGATGATATATGGTAAAATAACATTTGTCTAAAAAACGTGCGGTAGTTCTATGTTTCGAAGGGGGTGACTGTAATGCCAAATATTAAATCGCAGATCAAAAGAGTACAACTAAGCAAGTTACAGAATGCTAAGAATGCTGCTGCCAGATCTTCCTTACGAACCGCTATTCGTCGTTTTGAAGAAGCTGTAAACAATAACGCTGAAAACGCTGCCGAGGTGATGCAAAAAGCATCCCGCGCGCTTGATAAAGCGGCTGCCAAGGGTTTGATCCATCAAAACAAAGCTGCCCGCAAAAAATCCAGAATGGCTAAAAAATTTCAGGCAAATAAAGCCAGCTAAGATTACTGAATAACATCATATACTAGAAAACTTGGCTTTCCCCATGCCTTATGGCGCGGGCGAAAGCCTTAGTTATACTTAGAAATATGTTTTTCATTTTGCTTCCTGGAAAGATACAGTATCCTAAATTCGCCATCGATGGCGAATTTGGGATGTTTTTTAATTCGGATATGCGTCTATTTACTGCATAACCGAATGACCATCATCTCCAACAGAAGCTGGGGGTCGCCCCCGCTGCTTTTTAAGGCAAGTTCTGTTTGCAGGCAGTTCTCCATGGCCTTAGCCAGAATTGACGGGGAAAAAGAAGCCGCTTGCTGAAAGATCTTATTGCCCTCAAAGGGTGTCCTTATTCCGGCGGTCTCCATGAAGTCATTGACCGTTCCACGCCGGGACCGCCAGATGCTTGCCGCAAGGAGCAAGCGAATTTGCCTGACGATCATCGTATGCACTTTGAGGTAATGTTCCTGACCAAGTACCTCCTGCATTTTCCGTAATGCCTCTTTTTTATTGCCCGACGCAATCGCATCCAGCATAGCAAACACGGTGGTTTCAATCATCGGCAAACAGATCTTTTGAATATCGTCGACCCCGATCGTTTGTTTTTCCCCTGTGTATAACGCCAGCTTGGCTATTTCCTGACTGAGAATGCCGGTCTGATGCCCTGCCCAATCCAGGAGAAAAGAAGCTGTCGTTGTATTTAAACTCTTTCCGTTTTGACGAGCTTCCTTTTGCACCCAGGCAATCCATTCAGTCTGACCTTTAGGAAATGGGAATTCAATGATTTTCCCGCACTTGTTGATTTCCTTATACAATTTCCTGCCTTTGTTAACTTTTTCTGTAATCACGATGAGACACGAGGATGGATTCGGATTCTGGCAGTACGCGAGCAGCGCCTCAGAATCGCTGCCCTTATCTGACCCAGCCGACTCCAACTCCTCGTTTTCACTATCCGTGTCAATATTACCTTTGCTTCTACCGGAGTTAAAGTACTGAAAATCGTCGACAATGATTAGCTTCCCGGAAAAAAAGGCAGTCGTATTTGCGACCTGAACAATATCTTCCTGAGAGTGTTCTTTTCCGTTCAGGATCTCAATATTGCTTCCTGAAGGGTCCTCCTGCAAATAATGCCTTTTTATCGTTGTAACCGCTTCCATAAGGGAATAGCGATCTTCACCATACCACAGATAGATCATGGGAATTTTGTTATTTGCAATATCGATTTTAACTGCATCCAATGTCATCTTTCTCCCCATCCAATCAACAGCGCCCGGTAATTTTTCAACTCGCGATCACATTTGATATTTCTTTTTTTTCTACATCGTAATAAATATAGCGCATAAAAATAGCCATTTCAATAAAAAAAGTCCCCCTCACTGATGAAGGGGAAAGAAAGAGGAGGAGAAAAGAGATGTTCATTTGGTATTATTTCCATGCACTTCCTCTTTTTATTCATTTTTTTATATTTTTTATCTTTTTATTTTTAAGGACCCTAAAATTATTCGCAGTGTTATCGCAGTGATATTCAGCTGTATACGCATGCTATTACAGCCGTTAATGCCATGGGATAATGATATTAACGGAATCCTTATAGGGTTTCAGGTTCCGCGTAATCAACGCCTTTGGTATCCACTGTTATACTTTTAATAACTTGCGGCTCATTGGGCCGATCCTGGAAATTTCTATTGACGGACACAATTTTATCCACATTCTCCATGCCTTCAAACACCTTACCAAACGATGCATACTGACCATCGAGATGCGGTGCGTCATCAACCATGATAAAGAATTGTGAACCGGCAGAGTTCGGCATTCTGGAACGCGCCATGGAAAGTACGCCCCGAGAATGTTCCAGGTCATTCTTAAATCCGTTTTCGGAGAACTCCCCTTTGATACTGTACCCCGGATTACCCGTTCCTGTACCCTGTGGACATCCGCCTTGGATCATAAAGCCCGGAATGACTCTATGGAAAATCAGACCGTTATAGTAGCCTTTTTGGATCAGCGAAATAAAATTATTGACTGTGTTCGGGGCGATTTCCGGATAGAGTTCTGCTTTGATTATGTCGCCATTTTCCATTTCGATGGTAATAATAGGTTTCTCCATTAGTCAATGCTCCTTTGTTTATTCTTTGTGCTTGTGTTTTTTCTTGTTTGTTAACTAGTCAATGTTTATGTTCAGATGTTGATTATAACATAAATATACTAAAATTAAAAATTCGGGATGGCTCCACTATTGCCTGCCGCAAATAATTTGTGTGCCTTTTTTAGTAATAATTAGTTTGATTGTCCCGTTATTATCTGTTCGGTATACGGGTATACCTCTATCCTGCCA
The DNA here is from genome assembly GCF_024972775.1 of Dehalobacter sp. DCM. Taxonomy (NCBI): domain Bacteria; kingdom Bacillati; phylum Bacillota; class Clostridia; order Eubacteriales; family Desulfitobacteriaceae; genus Dehalobacter; species Dehalobacter sp. DCM. The sequence goes on from NZ_CP092282.1 coordinate 4,025,020, forward strand.
ATAGGCAAGTACCTCATCGGAAGGATGTCCAAAACTATTGCGTCCAACCATGATAAAAACCGCTTGTGGACTCGTCTGATCAAACCAGGCTGTGTCAAATGAACTCTTGCCTCCGTGATGGGGGATTTTGATATAATCAGCATCCCACTCCACGCCCCGATCGCTTATTGTTTTCATTTCTTCTATCTCCATATCCCCCGTTAACAAAATCCTTTCACCAAGATGTTCCAAACATAACACCAGCGAATTGTTATTCGGATCCGCATCGGTATTTTGGATGACGGATACCGGTGCCAGGACATCGATAAGGAGTCCCGTCGAAAACCGCAGGCGGTCACCGGCATTAAGAACGTCATGTTTATTCTCATCATGCAGATACTCAGACGGCAACCCTGCTTGCCAGGCATTATTTTCTAATCTTTCTCCGACATTCGGCAGCAATACTTTTCCAACAGGTATATTAGCCAGCAGATAGTCTGCACCACCAATATGATCACCATCTTCATGTGTAATAAAAACCATGTCCAGATAATTGATCCTTTTTTCCATCAAATACGGAACAATGATTTTTTTTGCAGCATCTGAATAGGCTGTTTTCGGCCCGGTATCAATCAGCAGCGTCTCCCGCGATGTGCGGACCAAAATACAATCGCCCTGCCCCACATCAAGGAACGTGACCTCGAGCCTGTTATCGCCTGAAGGTAGGTATAGACAGGCTACTATGATGAGGAGGAATAAAATTGTTCCTGTCTTGGTCCAGAATTCCCGACCTGGGGCACAGCCTATTTTCCGTATGCTGATAAGAGCACGATGATTAATTATGACTCGAGAAATAGGCCCGTATTTCTTTAACCATGTCATACTCCCGAACTTGGCAATGAAAATATCAATCCCGTTACAGGCTAAACGGAACGCTTTTTTGATAAGTACAATGACAATGAACGCTATCTTCTTCTTTCCCACGATGACGACCGCCACTGCGCCGTACCACAGCAGATAAAAAGCGGCTCCCGGATTCAGCACCCAAAAATACGCCCCGGGAGAACCAGCACATAGGCTTAATAACTGATCGGCAAACAGCAGCAGCCAAATTGCTGCCTGATAAAATACCCCGGAGCCAAAATCGGAGATATAAGGTACAAATGAAAGAACCGTTCCGATTAGCCCGAACTGTAATACAGCGCCTAGCAAGAAAAGAATGAAGATATTTGTAATGAGCCCTATCAAAGACAACTGATGAAAACAAGCGATCAAAATGGGCAGTGTGGCAATCTGAGCACTTAAGGTAACAGCCGTAACGGGACGTAGGATCAGGGGAAGGAACGTTAACTTTGGAGATCTTTCAAGCAATGGCGCCAGTGTTAATATTCCCCAAGCAGCTGCAAAAGACAATTGAAAGCCCGTATCCCGAAGGTATAGTGGGTTCCATAAGAATAAAATGACCGCCGCTAAAAGAAGCCAGCGCAAAGCAGCGACTTTTCCTTTTCCCAGACGACCGCTTAATACAATGATGCCCAGAATCGTCGCTCTTAAAATCGGTGGACTGTAATCACATAAGGCAGCATAGAAAATGATGACACCAATCGTGCCAATTATTCTTATTCGCTTAGGGAGCCCCGCAAAAAGCCGCCACCCCAAAACGATAATAAAGGCTACATTTGAGCCGGACGCGGCAAAGACATGCATAACACCGGATGCTTTATACATTTCCAGTTTTTCTGAAGAAATACGGCTGGCATCGCCAAACAAAATCCCTTCAAGAACGCCGGCTTGGTCTGGCCATTTCTGGGCTAAAAGACGCCGCACATGCTGTTTGACCCTTCATGTGAATCCAGGGACACCGGCTTCAACAATAGCAACATCGCCTTTGGCTGTCAATGTTCCGCTTATACCTCTGACTGCATTATACAGCGGAAGGTTAAATTCTCCGTCTGTCCCGGGTGTTTTTGGCTGTTCGAGACGACAGGTGAACGTAACATGATCACCAGCCCTTACACCATCCCATCCCGCCAAATAGTTACCATGATCATCAGGATAGACCCTTAGATTATAGGTACAGCCCATGCGCGAACTGACTCTTTGCTCGCCATCTTCAACGAGGAGCATGCCGCGGCCTGCTGTCCCATCCATCGACCAATTCATAAGCCTTCCTTGGATCGCCACATTGTCAATTATTAATGGCGGAGCCACCTTTTTTTCGGCAGGTATACCGCATATAAATCCTACAAGAAGGCTGAACGCGACCAGTATGACCTCCGGTTTAACCATGCGGCCGACAAAATCGCGAGGTTTCCAAACAAAGACGATTCCTAAAAACAGCAGCATGCAAAACAAAAACAAGTAAACCCATACTTCTTTAACAGTAATGACCGAGATAAACCCGCCAACTAAAACGGCAGCCGCCAGTCGGACAAAAATATCCTTCATGCCCGGACCTCAACCCTTTATCATAAATTAATACATGATGAGTTACGGCCCAATGGTGATATAAGCCTGCATTTGCTCATACTTCTTTGGACCGATACCCGAAACACTTTGAATATCTTCCGGATCCGTAAATAGACCGTTTTGGGTTCGGTAGTCGATGATCCGCTGGGCTATAGCCGGTCCGATGCCGGGTATCGTGTCTAATTCACTGAGCCCTGCGGTATTGACATTGACCTTTCCCGATGAGGCGCTCGAACTGTTTGTGCCGCCTCCGACTGTTCCGCCGGAGACATTACCCGCTGCAGGATCAGACGCATCCTCGCTATCGGTTTTCGTCGGAATAACAATTTTCTGTCCGTCTTTAAGCTTTTGTGCCGGATTTAAACTGTCGAGATCAGCGTCTGCTGTCAGTTCAGCTTCTTTCAGTGCATCATTCAATCTGGCGTCTATAGGCAGATGCTGCAATCCGGGATGTTCGACGGCACCGGTAATATACACAACGATTTGTCTATTTTCCTCGGACTGATCGATGGTTACCGGCGATTTGACAGGCAATAGCATTCTGACTGCTGCGCTTATCAGCAAGGTACCAAGGACACACCACCAAATTATTTTGATTCTTTGATTCACCGAATCGACCCCTTACACTCCCAATATATACCATATTTCTCCACAAGCGGACAAATTCCTTTTTTTACCACAAATAATTTTTATTAGTTCCTCTTTCTGGCTTAAATTCGTATGTTCCCCTTTACGCTTCGGTACATAAACTATAATAGCCATAATATGGTAATTATGATATAAGGAGGTACTGACGTTTTATGACATTGTTTAAAGGAAATTCGGTTAATTATTCGATGCTGGCACCGTATGTTGGATCCCGCGCTACAATCAGCCTTTTTGATGGACACACGTATCACGGGGAAATTGCTGAAATCCGCAGAGACGGTATTCTTTTTCATTCCGATAACCCGGGATTCTTATTTCTCCCATTTTTGGCGATAGCCTCATTGGCTCTGGCAGTTCCCTTTGCCTACGGCGCGGGATTCGCCTCTGGTGCGCGTTATGCTTATGGCCCATACCCTTATTTGTATTAGTGCTTATCCATTTCGTTTCTCTGTCTTCTGCTCATAAATCTGGACATTGTTTAAAGCGATACCGCTGCCACTGAATAATCAGTTCGGCGGTATCGCCTTTCTATCCCCTGCAATATTCTCTGACATAGCCTTTCCGTCTATTTCACAACGATATTGACTAATTTCCCGGGAACCGTCACTACCTTCATCACGTCTTTGCCTTCCAGGTGCTGCTTCACTTTATCAGAGGACAGGATACGTTTTTCCAGCTCTTCTTTGGATATCTCTGCCGGGACTTGTACCTTATCTCGGACTTTGCCATTAACCTGCAGGACGATCGTCACTTCGTCTTCAACCAAAGCGGCGTCGTCTGCTACCGGCCAGGCTTGCTGATGAATACTGCCTGATTGGCCGATTTCCTGCCACAGTTCCTCGGCGATATGAGGCGCAAACGGTGCCAGCAGTTTAATGACCGTTTCGACGCCTTCCTTCGTTACGGCCAAATCGACTACTTTTTCTTCTTTATAGAGATACAGCGCGTTGACTAATTCCATGATCGCACTAATTGCCGTATTGAAATTGAACCGCGCGCCAATGTCATTGGTCACTTTCTTGATGGTCATGTTCGTGTTGAAACGCATCTGTTTTGCTTTCGCATCCTGTGCGTCGGAGCTGATACCGTGATTACCGGCACAACTTTGGATTCCCTCCTGCAGCTGACCAACCAAACGCCAGATACGGTTTAAAAAGCGGAAACACCCTTCAACGCCTTGATCGCTCCACTCCAAGTCGCGCTCCGGTGGGGCCGCAAAGAGAATAAACATACGGGCTGTATCCGCTCCGTACTTAGAGATGATCTCTTCCGGGCTGACGACGTTTCCTTTGGACTTGGACATTTTGGAGCCATCCATACAGACCATGCCCTGTGTAAGCAGATTTTCAAATGGTTCATCCACATGCAGATAGCCAAAATCCCTAAGCGCTTTAGTAAAAAACCGAGAGTAAAGCAGATGCAAAATAGCATGTTCAACACCGCCGACGTATTGGTTCACATTCATCCATCGGTCTGCGGCCTTTTCATCAAAGGCCTTCTCCGTGTTGCGCGGATCACAATATCGGAGATAATACCAGGAGGAACACATAAAGGTATCCATAGTGTCAGTTTCTCTGCGGGCGGGCGCACCGCATTTCGGACAAACCGTATGCACAAAGCTATCCGACGTGGTGAGCGGGTTTTCTCCGGATTTAAACACGACATCATCCGGTAGGAGCACCGGTAGCTGATTATCCGGCACCGGTACGACGCCGCATGTATCGCAATAGATCATAGGTATTGGCGCACCCCAATAACGCTGACGAGAAATGAGCCAATCTCTTAAACGATAATTCACCTTGCGCACGCCAAGCTGGAGCTTGACTAATTTCTCCGCCATGCGTTCCAACGCCGTATGATTATCGAGTCCGTCAAATTCCTGGGAGTTTACCATGATCCCATCTTCAATGAAGGCCGCCGGCATCGGTATGTCTTTATCGGAAGCAGCCATCTGAGGGTCTAAAATGACCCGTGTGATCGGCAGCTTATACTTCTGGGCGAACTCAAAGTCACGCTCGTCGTGAGCTGGAACACCCATGACAGCGCCTGTTCCATATTCAAATAAAACATAATTAGCGATCCATATCGGCACGCGTTCACCGCTTAACGGATTAATGCAGTAATGACCAATAAATAGTCCTTCTTTTTCAGCTTCAGAGGATGTCCGGGCTATTTCGGTCAAGCCTTTCATTTTTTCAATGAAGGTCAGCACGTCTCCCTCGTAAGTGGTTCCTGTAACCAATTGAGAGACTAATGGATGTTCTGGGGCTAAAACGACATAACTAACGCCATAGATCGTATCCAGTCGGGTCGTAAAGACCGTTATTTTATCATCGCTGCCCTCGACCTTGAACTGGGCTTCAGCTCCTTCGGAACGGCCAATCCAGTTGCGCTGCATTGTTTTAACCTTTTCCGGCCATCCGGCGAGCTTATCAAGATCGTTTAATAGCTGCTCCGAATAATCCGTGATTTTAAAGAACCACTGCTCCAGGTCCTTTTTGGTAACCACCGTATCACACCGTTCACAGGCACCATCAACGACCTGTTCATTTGCCAGTACAGTGGCACAGGACGGGCACCAGTTTACTGCTGCCTTCTTCTTATACACAAGGTCATGTTTGTAAAATTGATTGAATATCCATTGTGTCCAGCGATAGTACTCCGGGTGACACGTGGCCACTTCTCTATCCCAATCATAGGATATCCCCATCTCACGAAGTTGGCGCTTCATGTTGGCGATATTCTTCCAGGTCCATTCGGCTGGAGGTGTCTGGTTCTTAATGGCAGCGTTTTCTGCAGGCAAGCCAAATGCATCCCAACCAATGGGATGAAGTACATTATAACCCTGCATCCGTTTGAACCGGGCTATAACATCAACGATCGAATAATTCCGGACATGTCCCATATGTAAGTTCCCCGAAGGATACGGGAACATCGCCAGTGCATAGAATTTTTCTTTGCCTGTATCTTCGTCAGTTTTCCCCGCTTTTTCCTCCAGCCATTTTTTTTGCCATTTGGCTTCAATTTCATCAAATTGGTATCTTTCCCGCATGATACTACGCCTCCATGTTATAAATAGGCCAAGTGCAATAACGTGCTCTCTTTATCAAAGCAAAACTCTCATCCTCAAGGGACGAGAGTGACTCCCTTCATGTTGCCAATGCTTACACAGATAAATCTCAAATCAGCTTAATCGCCAAGAGACAGGTACACGTTATTAGAAAGTAACTGTACGCGCGTCGCCCCATAGCCTTTCCAAACTGTAAAATTCTCTGGTATCCGGCGTCATTATATGTATAACCAGATCGCCACAGTCAATGAGTACCCACTGGGCCTCAGGGAGGCCTTCAGTCCTTATGACTTTGATACCTGCCTCAGGCAATTTCTCAACTAAATGTTCGGTAATTGCTTTCGTCTGGGTCGTACTGTTTCCGGTGGCTATCATAAAATAATCGGCAATAATGGAAATCCCCTTTAAATCCAATATAGATATATTTTGACCTTTTTTATCCTCGATAAAACCAACGACTTTCTGCAACTGGTCCGGACTAATTTCCAAATTCATACCTCCTTAGAATCACACTCGCTTTTTAATGACGCATATGTCAACGCTGTCAGCGGATGAACCCTTTTCTTATTCATGTTAAGGTAATTCAACGTATGTTCGACACAAGCCAACGTACCTTCTCTAAGGTCATGATACAACTTCTGGCGGAGCTTGTCTACTCCGGGAAAGTCTCTCCCCGGTTCCGTCAAGTCCGCGCTGTAAATCAGCATCTCCAGGGGCGACATATTGGGTCTGCCCAACGTATGGTTAGCCACTGCCTGCAATATATCCTGGTTTCCTACCCCATAATCATGCTCCAGCATGTAGGCTGCCAATCTGCCATGCAGAACCTGAGGGTTTTCTATATCCTGAGGATACACAATCAGTTTCAATTCCTTTGCTCTGCGTATCTGTTCTTCAAGGGAATAACCCTTAGCTAAATCATGGACCAGCGCGGCAAGACGCGCATCATCCGGTACAATATTGTATTTTGGCGCAAGCTCTGCGGCTAAAGCCTCCACACCCAGTGAATGTTGGAGTCTTTCCGGTGTCAGCATTTCTTCAGCAAGCAATCTGAAATAAGCAAGTCGACTATCCACACTATCCATACTATTCACACTATATCAACCTTCCTGAGTGCTAGAAGACCATTCTCGAATTAGTTACTCAAATTGCTAACATATTTAAAGAACCGTGTACCAGGATATATGAACAAAGATACGGTACATAAGCTGTACCGTATCCCTTCGGGTCCAGGGTCTGGAGATTTAAGATAAACCAGTATTTTCAAACCGGATATGATAGATTCCAACGAATCCTCAAAATCTATTTATCTTAACATAAACCCCTAACCAAAAAATGTTAGACAGTTTGGCGAGGTCTTGCTTCGTTTACTGTCAGTGAACGGCCATTGAACTCGCTGCCATTAAGTTCTTCAGCTAAGCGCTCAGCATCATCTGCAGCCACTTCGACAAAACCGAAACCTCTTGAGCGTCCGGTTTCTCTGTCAGTAATGATTCTGCTGCCGATGACATTGCCGTATTGGGAAAAGAAATCAGTCAGATCCTCCGAAGACGTACTCCAGGGGAGATTACCCACGTACAGGGTTTTTGTCATGGAATTCACCTCTAAAATAATTTTGATAATAGTATTGAACAACTATTAATATACTATTCAATCCTGTTCGAAGTCAAATGTTATTTATCCCGGTAAATATTATTATTCATGATGAAAGAGCGTACTTCTTCCGGCAGCAGGTACCGGATTGACTTATTATTTTCAAGGCGGAAATGGATATCTGTGGATGAAATTGCCAATGCGGGAATTTCCATTTGAAATATTTTACTCTGGGCAAATGGAAATCGAACATACAGTTCCTCTAAAAAGCCACTGGCATCGTAACCCGGTCGTGTAGCCCCGATGATATTCGTCGTCCGGATAATTTCGTCGGCATCCCGCCAGGTGAGTATATCTTTTAAGGCATCCGCACCCGTAATAAAAAAAAGCTCCTGCTCCGGAAAGATATGATGCAGCTCTCTTAATGTGACGGACGTATAGGAAGGTCCCTGCCTTTTTATTTCAATGCGTGATACTTTGAAATTGGCATTATCCTTAATCGCTAATTCGACCATCGTATAACGAAGTTCTGCATCGGCAATGTGTCGGCTTACTTTATGCGGAGGTATCCCTGTTGGGATGAACAAGACATTATCCAGTCTAAATTCCGTCCGTGCTGTTTCTGCCGCAACCAAATGGCCATAATGAATTGGATCAAATGTTCCTCCCATGATCCCGAGACGACTACCGTCTGAGATCGCTGCGTGAACGCGGTCTTCCATTTCTATCCCCTCTGCAGTCCCAATTTCTATAATTTATTTTTCTTTTATGGCAGCTCAATGACCGGCTTTTCGCTTGATGGACGATACAATAGAAAATTCCGCCCAATAACTTGGACTAAGTCCGCGTGAGCAGCTTCAGCTAATGCTTCGGCAATATTCTTGGGATCATCGGCACAATTTTGCAGAACTCTTCCTTTAATTAGTTCTCTTGCTTCCAAAGCATCATGCGCCTGTTTAATGACATTATCCGTTATTTCATCCTTACCGACCATAAGGATTGGTTCCATTTCATTCCCCATCCCGCGTAAATATCTTTTTTGTTTCCCGGTCAGCATCCTATCGTCCTCCTTCAGACCATTGCAGTTCGAGGTTTCCGATCTGCACTTTGTCGCCTTCTTTAACACCGCGTTCCCTTAAAGCGTCATCAACGCCCATTACCTTCATGATATTCTGGAAGCGCATCACGCCGTCATCTGTATCCAAATAAGCCATCGCTGCATGTCGTTCGATTTCCTTGCCTGTGATGACATAAACGTTATCCTGGCGGGAGATCACAAACCGCGCATCGCTTTCTGCTTTGACAAGGCGATGTTCATCCGGACTGGCAGAAAATTCAAGAGGCGGTGTTTCCGGCAGCATTTGAATGATCCGATGCAGAAGTTTTTCGATACCTTCGCCGGTCACTGCGGAAATCGCATAGATTTCATAGGTACCGCCTAATTCCTGCTTGAGCCGTTCAAGATTTTCTTCGGAACCGGTGACATCGACCTTGTTAGGAACGACAAGCATCGGCCTTTTCGCTAAGGCCGGACTATACAGGGCCAATTCCTGGTTTATAATCCGAAAGTCTTCCAGCGGATCCCGGCCTTCTGAGCCGGAAATGTCCAGAATATGCAGTAAGAGCCGCGTTCGTTCGACATGACGCAGAAACTCATGACCAAGACCGGCGCCGGTATGCGCACCTTCAATAATGCCCGGAATATCAGCCATGACAAAATTCGTATCTTCAACTTCAACAACCCCCAGATTGGGCACTAAGGTTGTGAAGTGGTAATCTGCGATTTTGGGACGGGCTGCTGAAACACGTGAAATCAGCGTCGACTTACCGACATTTGGGAATCCTAACAGGCCAACATCGGCCAGTAGTTTAAGTTCAAACAAAAGCCAAAGCTCTTCTCCCGGTTCACCGCGTTCAGCTACTGTCGGCGCTTTATTGGTATTACTCATAAAACGGGCGTTTCCGCGGCCGCCCCTTCCGCCTTTCGCGATGATCACACTTTGACCATGCTTCGTTAAATCTGCCAGGATCTCGCCCGTTGCCTCATTTTTTATGATCGTACCGGCTGGCACGCGCAAAATCAAATTATCGGCTCCTTTGCCGTGCATGTCTTTTCCCTGGCCGTGCTCTCCGCGTTCAGCCTTATAGTGTCGGCGATAACGAAAATCGACAAGGGTCCTTAACCCTTCGTCTGCTACGAGGATAACATCCCCTCCGCGGCCGCCATCCCCGCCATTGGGACCTCCCAGCGGGACATACTTTTCCCTGCGGAAGGAAACCGCACCGGCTCCGCCGTCACCTGCTTTTACAAAAATCTTTGCACGATCGTAAAACATTGATACCCCTCAGTTTCATCTTGCATTCTTCATCTTCTATGTCATGGTTTATTTCATCAAACATATCCGTATATTAATTCAGCAGGTCATACTTTAAGCAATTGCAGCACACCCTTATGATTTACTGACCTGTGGTGTATGATTTCTGCTTGACACAAGTATCTCCCTTAAATAAACCATAGTCACAGGTAAACCCGCCCTCGAGACTCCCCAGTAGAATAACCCCTTGATATCCTTCGGGATCGAGCATTACAGACATGTCTGAACATTCTTTAGTGTATCCAAAAAAACTTTGTGCATATTCTTCACGCCAATGTTTTTCCCAAAATTCCTCATTTTTCATCTCCGGCGGAAATTCCAATCTATATTTTATGCCCTTCAAACGCAACATAAAATACCATCCCAGAAGGAGTCCAAGGAGCGTTTTATTGCCGATACGATAAATATCCTGCTGCGGACGAATGTCCTCTAATACATCATCGATATAGTTTAAGGCCTTATCCGGCATTTTTAACTGCAAATATCCTTTGATTACCTGAAAGAAATTCAGGAAATCATGCCGCTGAATCTGAAAGTTATTTAGCTGCTCGTAAAGCATCTCTTTATCAAAATCGGCCATCTTTCTTCTCCTTGGTATAGATTATTCCACATAATAACATACCCCCGGGCTAACCCAGGGGTATGACTGAAATCGGTTATTGAGCTTGATTGACCCCGTTTTCCGCATAAATACTGACTTGCTTGCGGTATTTGTCTTTACGTTCAAACTTCACATAGCCATCGGTAAGCGCGAAAAGCGTATCATCACTGCCTATGCCGCAGTTTTTGCCAGGATGGAGTTTCGTACCGCGTTGCCGTACGAGGATATTTCCAGCCAAAACGAACTGTCCATCAGAACGCTTGACGCCAAGTCGCTGCGCATTACTGTCTCTATCGTTACGGGTGCTTCCCATACCTTTTTTATGAGCCATGAAGTTCACCTCCTAAACAAAACATATCTGTGTTAATATCAATTACGCATTGATTTTTTCGATTGCAATTTTTGTGTACGGCTGACGATGACCTTTTTTTACGCGAACGTGCTTCTTTGGTTTATAGCGAAAAGCAATAACTTTGTCGCCTTTGCCATGTTCAACAACTTTGACAGCCACCGTTACACCATCGATCATAGGGGAACCTACCGTAATCGTTCCATCTTTCTCTACAAGCAGTACTTTGTTAATGTCCAGAACCTGTCCGGCAGCGACGTCAAGTTTTTCTACATTGAGGACTTCGCCTTCTTGAACTCTGTATTGTTTACCACCTGTTTCAATGATTGCATACATATTCTTACACCTCCCAATCCCAGACTCGCCTGCGTAGGTCGGTCTGCAGCCAACGGCCGAAACCAGTTAATTACCTGAAAAGCGCGGTTGTGGTGGAAGACACCACGTCTAGCTATTTTAGCATTTTACCAGCTATTTTGTCAACTGGGTGCTCTCCGCCGTAACGAGCAGCCAGCGTCTGTCCTTCCTTTTTGCGTGTCACTTCAACAAGTCCCAGTTTCGTTCGTCCCATCACCTGGCAGCGCACTTTATCCTTTAAGAACAATTGATTCAATAAACTGAGAAGCTGATCCCAGTCGGAATCGGTCTCCATGTCAACAAAGTCAATAATAATTATGCCGCTCACGTTGCGCAGCCGTATTTGTCGTGCTATTTCTGATGCCGCTTCTAGATTTAAATTCAGGAGTGTTTGCCGGAGTGTACGTTCACCCTGATATTTACCGGAATTGATATCGATGACTGTCATCGCTTCGGTTTTTTCAATGACCAAATAGCCTCCACTCTTAAGCTGAACCCGTGGTTTCATCGCCCTTTTGATTTCGTCATCAATGGTGTGGCGTTCAAACAAACCGCCTTTTGCATCGGTCCGAATCTTGCCGGCAGCCGTACAACCAACTTCACGAAGCCGCATCCTTAGTATTTCCGCAAATTCCGCATTGTCAATAATGATTTGGGTTACATCCTCATCGATCGTCTCCCGTATGAGACGAGAAAAAGGATCACTGCTGCTGTAAAGCAATCTGTCCTTGCTCCGCTTACCCATTCTCGCTTTTAAGTCCCTGTAGAGATCAAGAAGTTTTTCCGTATCCTCGATCAGATCCTTCTCGGATATACCTTCAGCCAATGTGCGGAAAATGAGGCCGGCATCTTTTAAATCAATGTTTTTTCCGACACCCAATAAACGCTCTCTTTCTTCATCCGAGAAAATTTTTTGGGATATCGCTAAATATCCGGCATTATCCGGCAGCAGGACCAGAAAACGCCCGGGCAGCGATAACTGTGTCGTGACTCTTGCGCCCTTGCTTCCAATTGGTTCCCGGGTCACTTGGACGATGACCTCCTGCCCTTCCTTTAAAACATTTTCAATTGGTTCGGGCAGAGCATTGGGCGGTATGATATCACCGACATAAAGAAATGCGTTTTTATCCAATCCGATATCGATGAAGGCCGCTTGAATACCCGAGACCACATTCTTAACGGTTCCTCGGTAAATATTCCCGGCCAGCCGCAATTCGCGCACGGGGTCATCCAGGATTTCGACCAGTTTGCCTTCTTCCAAAACAGCCGCTCTGATTTGGTTGTTTTCGGTGGTGATCAGAATTTCTTTCATGGATCATTTCCTGCCTTCCGAATCAGTGAGGCCACAGTGCCTTATCCACCTGAAACTTATATGATAATGGGACCTGACGTTACTGGCATCTGTCAATTACAATCTCAAGCGGTGTAAGCAGCTTTCCATCGGCTTGTTCAATAAACAAGCCGGTCCGGGATGTTTTGACTCCCGGGATATCTATGGGCAGCATTTCGAGTTCTCTCAGACTTTCAAGGACCTCAACCGGTCTTACCGACCCGGAATTACCGGTAACTATATCAAGACAGATCGACGTCTCCGTTAGCGGAATAATTGCTTTAACATATGGCCGAATGTCTTTTTCAATTCTTTTTCCTTGCTGGATGCGACCATAGATAACTTGTTCCCGCGAAAGCCAACGGTTGCAGATCATCTCAACCATATCCAGATTGAGACTTCCTATATATGAGACCGCTGTCTGATATCGGGCAAGATTAATCACCGCCATCAACGCCTTGGTGCCAGCAGCGCAAAATCCATAGCCGGCAATATCTATCCCCGGAGGCAGTTCCCTTTGCAGGCGATGAACAATATCCTGAATATAGCCGTCCTCGTCATTCTTGTCCCGAAATCCGTTTGCGGGTTCTTTCAGACTGATATCGACATACTCCTGTTCCCCTTCGACACCGACCGGCAAAGGAGGGCCAAACGCTATTTTGGGATGGGGATTAAACCCTTCCGAAAAAGCCACAGGGATCTCGGCTCGTCGAAGTGCCCTGTCCAATACCCGTGTCAGATCCAAATGGGCAATATACCGGGCTTCGCCCTTTTTGGTATATGCAAGTCTAATTTTCATTGTATCCGCCTCTCTGATCGTTATCCGTAGTTTATTATCATATACTCGCGCCATCATGACATGTTTCACGCGAAGGTGAATACACTTCTTATTATGATAAAGGAGGTGTATCGCGTGCAATTTTCGTATGGTGATGCTTTGCCGCTTCGATTACTCGATGAGGCTAATTTCTGGAAGCACCAGGAATATGAACATACCATTGTGATCCGTGAAATGGTCTCCAACTTAGAACGAAAATATATTGAGGAATTAAAAGACTGGGAACATGCCTTGACCGAAACACATGGCCAAGTCATCAAGCTAACCGAGACCGTCGTTCGCTACGGTAATATCCAGCCGGTGGAAGACCATGTTTTGCGTCTCATCAGTTTTTGTGTAGAACAAAGCGGCCGTTTCATCCAATTCTTATTTGAACTCTTAAGTCTCAGCCCCGCCGTCAAATCAAATCCGATTTATGTGTCCGTCATCAAACATCAGATCCGCGAATCCGAGTATTTTGTCGGTATCGCTCAAACCATCTGCGGTCAGGTCTGACTTAGCGATTAACCATGACCTTCTTGGCCAAATCTGGACATACCCCGCACTGACTGCATTTACCCCGGCAATCGGGTGTCGCCACCTCTGCCAGGGCTTTTTCGTATTCCTCCGTTAAAAATGCTTTGCTGACACCGGCACTAAGGTGATCCCATGGGAGTACTTCGTCCAAATCATACTTCCGGTCAACATAGAAATGGGGATCCAGCCCAATTTCCTCCATCCCCTGCTTCCATCGCGCATAATGGAAGTGTTCGCTCCAGCCGTCGAATTTACACCCGGCATGAACCGCCCATTCCAGAAGATCCGCTGTTTTCCGGTCTCCTCGGGCAAATACTGCTTCCAGGAAACTAGTCTCAACATCATGATAAAGGAATTTGATCCGATGATCACGCAGCCGTTGCCGAAGGTATTCCTGTTTTTCCCTTAAAACATCCATGCTATCCTGACCAACCCATTGAAAGGGTGTATGCGGTTTGGGAACAAATGAACTCGCGGAAACGGTGATCTTCGCGCCACGTCTGCCTGCCTTCCTGGACAATTCCAAGACCTTTCGGGCTTGATCCACGATCCCGTCAAGGTCTTCATAAGTTTCGGTAGGCAGTCCAATCATATAATAAAGCTTAATACTGCTCCACCCGCCACGGAAAGCGGCCTCCGTTGTTCTAAGCAGATCCTCCTGGGTCACACCCTTGTTAATGACATCTCTCAGCCGCTGGGTCCCTGCTTCCGGAGCAAAGGTCAATCCCGATTTACGCACTTTCTGGACCTGTTCGGCAATACGAACATCAAAGGAGTCCAAGCGGAGTGATGGCAGTGATACGCTGACCCCTTTGGCTTCCATTTCTGCCATTAGTTTCATCAGGAGATCCCCCACACAGGAATAATCGCTGGTGGAGAGAGATACAAGAGATATTTCTTCATAACCGGTTGCTTTGATGGCATCTCTCGCCTGCTGCAGCAAAACCTCCAGAGACCGTTCCCTAAGCGGTCTGTAGATCATGCCGGCCTGACAAAACCGACAGCCTCGGGTACATCCGCGCATAACTTCCAGCATAACCCGGTCATGGATCGCCTCGGTATAAGGAACGATCACTTTATCCGGAAAATAAGCCGTGCTGAAATCCTTAAGTACTGCTTTTTTTACACTATCCGGTACACTGTCGGGAGTCCCCTCCCTCCGACTAATTGCATGGATCGTCCCGTCCGGGTTATACTGCGGTTCGTAAAACGATGGGATATAGACCCCGGGCACAGGTGCGAGCAATGCCAATATTTGATCTTTGCCTGCGCCTTTTTCCTTAGCCTGGCGGATGATTTCCAATATCTTCGGGAACTGTTCTTCACTTTCTCCAAGAAAGAACACGTCAATAAACGGTGCCAGCGGTTCCGGATTATAGGCACAAGGACCACCGGCAAAAACCAAAGGGTCCCCTGCTTTTCTATCCGCTGCTCTTAGCGGGATATCACCCAGTTTCATCGCATTTAAGATATTGGAATAACTCAGTTCGTACTGCAGCGTAAACGCAACAATATCAAAATCTTTAATCGGATGAAACGATTCAAGGGCATAGAGCGGAATGCCTTCTTCTTTCAGTTTCTCCTCCATATCCGGCCAGGGAGAAAAAGCCCGCTCACAAAGAAAGTGCTCATATGAATTAACAAGTCCATAAATGATACGCAATGCCAGATTGGACATGCCAACTTCATATACATCAGGGAAAACAAAGACGACCCGAGTATCCGTCTTATCCCAGTCTTTTTTGATCATATTCCACTCGCCGCCAACATAACGGCCTGGCTTTATTACTTGCGGGAGAACGCGGTCCAGCCGTTCTCGTACCCATTCCTTTGTTTTTTCAGTCATTTTAATATATACCTCCTAAGCACCGATGCTTATGCTGCTATCGGGTTACTATAACATGGGTGTATCGAAAGTATATTATAGCACAGCGACTGATAAGGCACAAAAATCACGGTGTAAGATAATCTATTCATCAACAAAATTATACCTTTTGGGTGAATATTAAGCACTGATTATTTTTTCAGGTCATAAACAGGATAATCCAATCCATGATCCATCATACCCTGAACTACTTCACTCTCGCTGAATGTGCGATTGATGACATCATCCTTACCTAAGACATAGATAAGGCTATAATGATCGGTGGTTAATCCATCGATGACGCGTCTGATCTTCGTATCCCGATGGACTGTAAGTGTATTGCCGGCCAATAAGCCCTGGTTAAAGAGCCGCTCCTTCTTGCGGCACAGCTGCTTCAAAAAAACAATTCTGGCATTGGCCATTTCTTTGCTGCTGCCGATCCAGAAAAAAATTCCCAGGATGATGAAGACGGTTGGTTCATAGATATAAAGACCAAATGCCTGGAGCAATAACCCAATAAAAACAAAAAATCCCCCTGTCCATTTTCCTGCAGCTGCAAGAAAACGCGTAACGGGAATAAAGCCAAACGCGCCTGCAAATAGCCCCCGAGCAATACGTCCTCCGTCCAAAGGAAGGACAGGCAGCAAATTAAAGGACGCCAGCCAGAAATTGATCTTCGCCAATTCCAAAGCCCACTCGCCAATGAGAATGCCCTGACCGCGAAGCACCTGAATAACAATGAATAAACTGATATTGAACGCCGGCCCCGCTAACGCGATAATGGTTTCTTCCTTCTTATTTCCTTGATACCTATCATCGAGGATAGCCGTTCCGCCATAGGGATATAACTCGACACGTAAGACGTTGATCCCAAAACCTCTGGCCGTGAGTATATGACAGCATTCGTGCAGGATAACCAGTCCAAATACCAGGAGCGCCCTCGTAAACTGTCCTGCCAGAAAACATACGATCAAAAGGGCAATAAATGTCGGATGAACCTTAACCTGCATGATAACCACCTCGTCGCCCTTAGTTCTGAATCAGATAATTCAGGGGGTTTACCGGTTCTCCGTCCTTAAGCAATTCCAAATAAAACCAAGGCTTTTCCCGTGCTGAGCTGATCCCAACTGTACCTAATGTCATCCCCTTGGACACCGGCTGTCCTTGTACGACCTTGATCTCACCAAAGTTCCCCAAGAAACCCTCCCAGCCATTGCCAAAATTAATGTGTACCGCTTGTCCATATGTGCTGCTTTCCGTTACTTCCAGAACAACCCCTTCCTGAGGGCATAGTACGGCAGTCCCGATGCTACTTTCGACCTCGATGCCCCGACTGGACTTACCATCAAGACCTGTTCCCGCAAAAGCAACTTTGACTGCTCCGGCAACCGGCGGATAGAAGATCTCCTGTTTTGTCGCGTTGACCGGCAAACTTTCCGTATCTTGGATGCCAATAGCTTCTTTCGCCATAGAATTTAAAGCGGTATATAAATTTCCGCTTTCCATACCACTCTTATAAACCGAATAGACCCCTTTGGAAACACTATCGCTTCCTTGAGAACTGAACACAATTGCTAAAAATAGAAAGGCAGAAAGCAGTACTCTTTTTTGGCTACCATTAATTTTTTCTATAAAAGTCCCGTAGGGCTTTCTTTCATAGGCATACCGGTTCATATTTTTATTCCGGACATAGTCTCTGTCATGGCCATTTTGTCCAATCTCCCGGGCAGCCTTTTCGAATTCCCAATCATCCCAACGCTCAAACGGATCCATCCAGCCCACCGCCTTTAATAGGTTTATTAAAATAAGACAACCCTTATAGAAAATATGCGATACATAAAAAAAAAGAACCTCACGGCTCTTTAAGGTCAAAGTTTTCTAGGGTAAACGTTATGCATGGTCAACGTTCTTTAAGGTCAAAACATTCGTCGGTCCCCGCGTAAATTCACGCTAATCACCAAGCCCACAGCCATCATATTGGCCCACATAGAACTTCCGCCGGACGTTATGAAGGGAAGCGGGATCCCTGTCACCGGCATGATACCCGTCGTCATCCCGATATTAATAAAGACATGAAAAACGATCATGGAAACGATGCCTGCCGTAATCAAGGTGCCATAGCGGTCCCGGGATTTCATAGCAATGGTTATCATCCGCAGCAATAACATGCAAAATATAAATAACAAAATCAATGTTCCAAAAAAACCAAACTCTTCACCAACCACCGAAAAAACAAAATCGGTATGGTGTTCCGGAAGAATATTATATTGTCCCTGAGTACCCTGCTGATAACCTTTCCCCCAGAAGCCGCCTGAACCGATAGCCCAGATGGATTGGAGGACCTGGTGACCATTCCCCGACGTATCTCTGGCTGGATCGATGAAAGAGATAAACCGGTTGATCTGATAGTCCTGCAGCGGAAGAGGCAAACCCTCGAGATATTTCAGCGGTCCCGGCAGGTCTGTTGCTAAATGAAAATATACAGCCAGAATCACAATGGCGATAACCCCAAAGATAATCGCCGCAAACTTTATCGGGTGGGCGCCCGCGACAAACATCATACCAATAAAGATAGCACCGAATACCATTGCTGTTCCCAAATCCGGCTGAAGGAAAATAAGAAAGGTCGGAGGTAGAACAAACAAGAGGGGGAGGATAAAATCCTTGACATTATTCAGTTTTCCTTCCCGGGTATTGAGAAAGGATGCAAACGTCACTATTAATAATACTTTGGCAAACTCCGACGGCTGAATACTTTGTGTCGACGTAATCGGTATCCAGCGTTGTGCCCCTTTGGCCTCGGTTCCAAAGAAAAATACAGCAACCAACAAGATGATCATGAATCCATAAATCCACGGGGACAGTTTCTTATACATATCGTAGTCAAATACCGCCAAGACCACAACAATCACAATCCCAGTCACGATCCATACAATTTGCGTTTTAACATAATGAAACGGGTCATCTGCAATAACGTTGATTGAAGCTGTACTTAGGATTAAGAGGCTCAATCCTAAAAGCAATACAACAGCTGCTATCAGTCCATAATCGAGTCCTCTGAATAATTGTCTATCTGACTTTTTATACTTCGACATCAAATCAATCTCCAAGCCAAGACATGTAATAGTATAGAAAAAGCGCAATCCGTGCTATTCCAAAAATTATTATATCACAATAACTCAAGGAATACCGAATATGCGCATTTTTTCTCATTTTCTCCGGTCAGCTCAATAATTACGAAATCGATTGTGCCCGCTCCATATAATCGCGCCTGATTTTTCTAACTGGGATTTTCGCAACAAGCCAAACATCGTGATCGTCTTGATTAAGAAGAATCTCTGCCTTTGTATCATCAATGACCATATAATTCGTTATTGTTTTGAGAAGATCTTCTTTAACGCGATTCATCAAATAAGGAGATACGGTCGCACGGTCATGAACCAGGACTAAACGCAGCCGTTCTTTGGCATGAATTCGGCTGCTTGAATTATTTTTGCCCCAAATACGATTTAACAATTCCCACAAATTCATTACCCCCCCGGTCCTAGCTTATGCCGACTATTTTTTTTAGTTTTTCCATAAATGTCATCGGTACGTCGAGATTCATCAAAGGTACCTCTTCTCCCTTTATCCGCTGGGCAATTCTGCGATAAGCCTCTCCGGCAAGAGAAACGCCATCCATCACTGCCGGTTCACCTCGGTTCGTGGAAATAATGATCTTTTCGTCCTCAGGTACAACGCCTAGCAGATCGATAGCAAGAATATCAACAATATCCTCAATATCCATCATATCGCCCTGTTTCACCATTCGCTGTCTAATCCGATTGACGATTAAACTTGGATTTCTAAGCCCGGCACTTTCCAATAATCCGATGATCCGATCAGCATCACGGACTGCACTGACTTCCGGTGTTGTCACAACAATTGCTTTGTCCGCACCGGCAATAGCATTTTTAAAGCCTTGCTCTATTCCCGCTGGACAGTCGATCAGCGTAAAATCAAACTCTTCCCTAAGCTCTTCGCAGAGTTCCTCCATCTCAGCAGGACTAACGGCTGTTTTATCCTTGGTCTGTGCTGCCGGAAGGAGATAAAGGCTGCTGAAACGCTTATCTTTAATAAGCGCTTGCATCAATCGGCAGCTGCCACTGGTGACGTCAACAAGATCATATACGATTCTATTTTCCAACCCCATAACCACATCTAGGTTACGAAGCCCGATATCCGTGTCGACCAAAACGACCCTATATCCGGCAAAAGCGAGAGCTGTGCCAATATTTGCCGTCGTTGTCGTTTTTCCCACGCCACCTTTCCCTGAAGTAACAACAATCGTTTCACCCATAATTGTTCCTGCCTTTCATGTGTAATCGTATGAATTTTACAATAATAGCAATAATTTACATCAGACGAGTATACATTTTCCTTGCCCTCATTTACCACACCTATCTGCACCGCTACGATAATTCGAAACATCATTGTGGTGCTCTTTTCAAATGTAATTTATGTAAAGAATTTATGGTAAATATGATTCTACAATCCACTAACTATTTCCTTTAGCGAAAAAAGAAAACCGAGGTTCAAATTCCTCGGTTATTCTTATATATATTCCTATTTCCAGCCAAAATATTGTTTAAACGCAGCTTTGGCGACATAACCTGCTGTTTCACTGCCGTGTCCGCCGTATTCGACGACCCCGGCAAAAGCAATTTCCGGATTATCGTAAGGAGCAAACGCAACAAACATTCCGTTATAATTATCGCCGCCGGACGTTCCTTTTGAGCCGATCTGCGCCGTACCGGTCTTGCCTCCGCCTGTAAATTCGGGGACATCCCTGAATAACCAGGCTGCAGTGCCTTCTCCACTCGTGACGGCCGCCATGGCCTTCTTGATTTCATTCAAGTTTTGCTGAGATACGGAAACTTTGTTCAGCAGCTGCGGTTTATTTTGCTGCAATATCTCACCGCTAACCGGGTCGATAATTTTATCTACGACATAGGGTCTGTAATGGTTTCCGCCGTTAACAATCGTAGCGACATAATTTGCCAACTGAATCAGGGAATACGAATTATAACCCTGCCCGATAGAGTTGTTGAAACTGTCGAATAACCGCCAGTTAACATAGAAATCGATCTTACCCTGGTAGTCTTGGTCCTCTAAGGTGATTTCATTGTCTTTCTGCAGTAATAATGCGTCCTTTTCATCCTGATCCTTCGCCTTGGCCAGGAGTTCAGTATACTTGTCTTCGATTTCTTGAAGATTCTCCGTGTGCTTCCGATCATAGTATGGTTTGAAATACTCCTTTTTCCAGGAAGGTGATGGGGCTATTCCCGTACCTTCGCTAGGAATATCAATACCGGAAGCAACGCCGAGGCCAAATTCATTGGCAATTTTCTTAATCAATTCGGGATCCTTATCAAATACTCTTCTGCCGATGATTTGAAAGTAGATGTTGGAGGAGTGTGCCAGTCCGCTATAAAGGTTGACCCTGCCGAAGTTATTGCCGCCCCATTCCGCAATCCCCTGTTTTTGTACCTCAAGAGGACCCAATGAGGACATGGAATCGGCAAAATAGTCGTTGGGCGAAACAACGCCTGCTTCCAATGCCGCCATCGCTGTAATCATTTTAAAGGTCGACCCCGGCGGATATAA
This sequence comes from Dehalobacter sp. DCM, assembly GCF_024972775.1. NCBI lineage: Bacteria > Bacillati > Bacillota > Clostridia > Eubacteriales > Desulfitobacteriaceae > Dehalobacter > Dehalobacter sp. DCM. The sequence goes on from NZ_CP092282.1 coordinate 4,046,652, forward strand.
TCCCATGATCGCGCGGTTGAACGACGCGGCATCCTCACTGCTGAAATACCGTGTTGCAGTCTCTTCGGAAATAATCCCCGTTAAATCATTAGGATCCATATAGGGGTGGGATGCCATTGCCAGCACTTGCCCGGTCTTGACATTGAGGATCACCGCTGCCCCGGCTTGGGCGTCAGGGTGTTTCTTTTGGATCGATTTGATAACTTTGTCCAGTTCGTCTTCCATAACCCGCTGCAGCTTGCTGTCAATTGTCAGCTGCAGGGTTTTACCCGGCTCAGCTTCCTTGACAATCTCTTTGTCAACAGGGCGCGCTTTGCTGTCGACATTGACGAGTTCCACACCGTGATTCCCGCGCAGCCACGTATCGTAACTTTTCTCCACGCCCATTTTCCCTACAAGATCGCCTTGGGTATATTCATAGGTATCCCCATTCGCCTCAGCCTGCTCATTAAACTGGATGATTTCATCTTCACTGATTTCCCGGACATAACCAAGAACTTGGCCGAGCAAGGTTTTTTGGGGATATACTCTCTCCGCTATCGCCTCAATACTGACACCCGGGAGCTCATTGCTGTGCTCCGCAATGACAGCCTGCAGCTGGCTTGGCGCATCTTCCAAAATAACGACGGTTTGGTAACTTTCCCATTGCTGATTTCGGATCATGACCAAAATATCTTCCGTTATCAAATCGGCCGACTGGTTGGGATACGGCCAATAAGGCTTGATATAGCCCGCAAGTGTCTTCACGACATTCTTCCAGTCCCCGTTTGTTTTTTGCAGATCCGTCCAGTCCAAGGTCAGCGCAAATTTTGGGATACTACGCGCTAAAACGACACCGTTTTTATCGACAATCTCCCCACGGACAGCAGAGGTCGTTACCGTCTTCATGACGTTACCTGCAGCGAGTTCGGAGTAATAATCTCCTTTTGCAATCTGCAAATACCATAACCGAAAACCCAATATTAAAAAAAGAAGGACGACGACAGCACTGAATCCGGCGAGTCTCTTCCGGTACGGTTGGCGCTTCCTTTCTTCCATCGATTTCAACTCCTGTTTTTGTTATTGCTGTTCTATCTTCCTTTTAGGTTGCAGGATACCTTCACTAAAGGACTTGTGGATAAACGGATAGGTCACCGGCACAAGCAACGCATTATAGAAAGAAATACCGAAAATTTCTTTAACAGCATCACCAAAGAACCAATTTAATCCTGCCGTGGTAGCAATAAGAACCATCATAGCCTGCCCCAGCAAAGTAACGATAAATACAAGAACCATTGTCAAGGGGATATTTTCTTTATACCAACGCTGCTGCAGCAGGCTGATCAAGAAAGCCACCACAGCTAAAATAATCGCGTAGAGCCCGATATACCGGCCCAAATAAAAATCAACGATTAAGCCGATGAAGAAGCCATAGACGACACCCTGGGCCGGACGATGGTGCAACGCAATATAGATGACCCAGAGCATGGTAATATCGGGTTTGATGCCGCCCCAGGAGAAATACTGAAACGTTGTTCCCGGCAGGACCAGACAGGCTATAGAGATCATCATCATGACTATATAGCGTCTCATTGACTGCCCTCCTGGTTTCTTACAATCAACACTTCTTCGAGGGAATCAAAATCAACGATGGGTACGATCGCGGCAACTTTTAGCAACCCCTTCGTGTCGATCTTAATCGCAGTAACGATGCCGATGGGTATCCCTTTCGGATATATTTCACCGTAACCGGATGTATAGACCATATCACCCGGATTGACCTCATCATCCGGGCGGAAGTTCATCTGCAGCTCACCGGAGGCGTTTAAGCGGGTTGTGTTTTTATAAGTACCTCTGACGATACCAAATATCGCTTTGCCTTCACTGGTTCGGACAAATGCACCGACTTGTCCTTCTCCATCCAGAATCAATAAGATGTCCGAGGTTTTGGCTGTGACAGAAATCACTTTTCCGACCAGACCCAAATTGGCGACCACCGGATCATCAACTTTAATGCCCTGATCACTGCCCTTATTAACTGTGACCGTTTGATACCAGGCCGAAGGGTTACGATTGACAACTGACGCGCCAACTTTGCTATAATTCGAAATGACGGGGCTTTTAAAAATACCGGCATAAAGCTCCTGATAGCGAAGCGAAGCCAAAACCTGCTGTTTCAGTTGGAGATTATCTGCCGTTAAAGCATCTACTTGTTTCCGCAGCGCTTCATTTTCAGCTTTAACTGTCCTAAAGCTGAAAATAGCGCGGAAGTTACCTCTGATCCCATCCCCGATATTCCAGACAGCGCTCTCAATTGGCGCTAGAACCCTTTGCAGGGCATTCCCAACCGGATTTGGCAGCTGACTGCCCAGGCCACTAAAATGAATCGATGTCAAGGTAATCAGCAGGATAGCAAAAACGATAACGGCAATACCCATGGGATTTAATTTTTTCCCCACCGATTTATCCTCCAGCTGTTAGTTCTTTTGCAAAGAGGCTATCTGTTTCAAAATTTCCTCATTCTCGAGCACCATTCCGGTTCCCAAGGCAACACAGGAAAGCGGATCTTCGGCTAAATTGACAGGGATTCCTGTCTGATCGGCGATCAGTCGGTCCAGATTTCTTAAGAGTGAACCGCCGCCAGCCATCATAATTCCTCTGTCCATAATATCCGCAGCCAGCTCCGGCGGCGTTTTTTCCAGACAATTCTTTACGGCATCCACAATCGCGCTGACAGGCTCGCTTAACGCGTCAACTATCTCTTCGGATGTGATTTCCACATTTTTCGGTAAGCCAGTTAAAAGGTCGCGTCCTTTAATCATGTAAGTTAAACCTTTTTCAGGCATATACGCAGCGCCTATTTCCATTTTAATATTTTCAGCAGACTGATAGCCCACTGAAAGATTGTATGTTTTCTTAATATAGGCAATGATGGCATCATCCATTTCATCGCCAGCCACACGGATCGAACCCGCCGTAACGATTCCTCCCATGGAGATAACAGCCACTTCCGTGGTTCCTCCGCCAATATCGACGATCATATTGCCGGTAGGATCGCTTACCGGCAATCCTGCACCAATAGCTGCTGCCATCGGTTCCTCCATAATGATTGGATCTTTTGCCCCTGCCGCAAGGGCAGCTTCTTTGACTGCTCTTTTTTCAACCGCTGTTACTCCTGAAGGAACACAAATGACAACGCGTGGGCGGGCAAACAAAAATTTCTGTCCTAATGCCCGATTAATAAAATATTTAAGCATTTTCTGCGTGACATTAAAATCAGAGATAACACCATCTTTTAAGGGCCGGATAGCCACAATATTCCCCGGTGTTCTGCCAATCATCTCTTTAGCCCGGTCTCCGACAGCCAAAGGTTCATTCTTCTCTATATCCATAGCAACCACGGATGGTTCTCTAACAATAATCCCTTTCCCTCTCATAAAAACAAGTGTATTCGCTGTTCCCAAGTCAATTCCTAAGTCTTTGGAAAATAACATGCTTAATAAGTCTCCCTTCTAGATTCATCTTTTAGAAATTTGCCGCTGATTTTAAAACAATGTTCAATTATTCCATTATTTTCTTAGTTTCTCACTCATACGGATTTTCATCCACAAAAATGACTTTATGGAAAATATTTGTGCTATATCATGTTATTATATCATTTTTTCGTGTCAAATCGATGACTTTTTGGTTTTTCTCGGATTATTTTTATATATTTTGATTTCATTAAATGCCCTATCCCGTCGATCGTTTAAAGAACACCTTGTTCCTTCAAGCTGACATACTTTCTATCGCCAATGACGATATGATCCAGCACGTCTATCCCCAAAATCTTTCCCCCTTCTGCCAATCGTTTAGTGATTTCCACATCTTCATAACTCGGGGTAGGATCTCCGCTGGGATGATTGTGTAAAAGGATAATCGTATTCGCATTTCGGCGAATCGCATCTTTAAAGCACTCCCTGGGATGAACGATTGATGAATTGAGTGAACCGACAGATACTGGGCAAATCCCAAGAACATGATTCCGTGTATTTAAATGCATTATCCTAAAATGTTCACGGTCAAGTTTTCGCATCTCTTCCATAACTAAATCGGCGGCGTCGGAAGGCGTATTAACCGTGGGCCGGGATACGGGGTCCGCACAGACACAGCGTTTACCTATTTCCAATGCCGCTTTGACTTGAGCCGCTTTCGCCGGCCCGATACCATGGACCTGCTTTAATTCATGGACTGTCAATCTGGATATTCCAGCCAACCCACCGGCATCCGTCAATATCCTTTCCGCCAGTTCCAGTACATTTTCCCCTTTTGAACCAGTACGCAGAAGAATTGCCAATATCTCTTTATTGGACAAACTCTCAGAACCGAGCTGATAAAGCCGCTCCCGGGGCAATAAATCTTCGGGCAAATCCTTAAGACGTCGGTAATTCATGGATTCATACCTCACACGGTACCACATCAACCTTGTATCTTCGGCTAGAGCTGAGACTGAGCATATCTCATACTGGGATCATATGATACGTACCAAAATTTATTTTTGAGGAAAAATTCCTCTCTTCGCCAGTTGGTTAGCTAATATTTCTTTAGGCAAGCCGATAACATTCGTCAATGAGCCGCTGACTTGAATGACGAATTTGCCTGCACCGCCCTGAATACCATAAGCCGCTGCTTTATCCATAGATTCCCCGGTAGCGATATACGCATTAATTTCATTATCGGTAAGAGCTCTGAATGTCACCTCTGTCATGGCAACATCCGTTTCAACCTCGGTTTGTCTTGCATCGTCCTTTGCCCTGGCTAAAGCAATAGCCGTCATTACCCGATGCGTCTTCCCGCCTAATGCCTGCAGCATTCTAAATGCCTCGGTTTCATCCACCGGCTTGCCGAGTATATTATCTTCTAATACAACGATAGTATCCGCACCTAAAACGGTATCTTCTGCCGTCCCGCCTTGTGCCTGCCAAGCTATCAAACCGGATAAAGCCTTACGCCTGGCCAGATCCTGCACACCGGTTTCCGGATTTATTCCTTCAGGCATATATTCATCAACCGGCGCAGCAATAATTTTGAAATCATATCCCCATTCGCTCAGTAACTCCCGCCTCCGCGGTGAGGCCGACGCTAAAACTAACATACTTGTCACATCCTCTATATTTCCTTGGCCAGCCCGCTTACCCTACAGCTTGCTGAGGCATTGTCACTTACTTCGTTCTTTTTCTCCGTATGACACACGCTGAATTTCCATCTTCCCACTTATTCTGTCTTTCCATCATTCCGTCTTCCTATCGTTCCGTCTCTGTCTTTCCATCTTTGCTCTTCGGACTCTTGCCTCTCTGCTCCCCTGCCCCTTAGACCATCAACGACAGCATGAATAACTCATCATTTTATGGAGCTGCTGAAAGGTCTCCTGTGTCCGTATGAGAGTCAGAAAAAGCGCAATATCTGCTAATATTTACAGACCGAATCAAGATTATCCATGAAGACAATAAGCAAATTCATGCTAATTCGAAATATTTCCTCTAACCCCAGATACCGTTGATTTTTTCATAATACGCAGCGAGGTGATGTGCCAGTGGTGTTAAGCGAGCGAAAAACGCAGCGTCAAGAAATACCAAGGTTTCTGTCCACGGATGCATAAAGGCGTAAGTAAAGCCTTTATGCTGTCGCGGAGCCATGGACGGCTAGGAGCGACGGCTAGCAGAAAGCAGCTGGGTTTTGGCATTTTAGCGAGGCTTAGAGAGAGTAGCCACGAAAACATGCGAGTGGCGTATTATGAAAGCCGGGTCATATAATGCCCCGGCTAACTTGCTGCCCTTTTATCTTATCATTTTCGCCAATTATTGGCAAGTAAATACCATATTATACCTAATGTGCTTTAAAACGCCTTTCCCTGGGAGCTGAGAATGATCAAATACAATGCATCCAAGAGTGCCATTGCACTCGCGCGAAGGATATTGGATGAGACACCCACCGTCCCCCACGTTTTTGAACCATGCTTTGTTTCGACAACCACTCTGACAATAGAACCCGTTCCCTGTGATCCGTCCAGCACCCGCACTTTATAGTCTGTCAGTAAACTCTCTTCAATGACCGGGAAGAACGTACTCAGCGTACTTCTTAAGGCTTGGTCCAGAGCATGAACCGGGCCGTCGCCCTCAGCGGCGATGTGCACTGATTTATCTCCGACACGCACTTTGACAACAGCCACGGAGTCAAGTTCTCCCCGCAGCGGATCACTCCATACATGATAGTCTTCTAAATTAAACGGTGCTTCATATTGGCCGAGGATCTCCATCAAAAGCAGATCCAGACTGCCTTCTGCCGTCTCATATTGGAACCCTTCGTTTTCAGCTTTTTTTATCCTCTCCATCGCCAATTCAACTAATGGATCGTCTTTTTCAATTTGGGGGCGGAACCGACGCATTTTCAAACAAAGATTGGCTTTTCCCGACTGATCGGAAATCAGTATGCGCCGCTCATTACCGACTAAGGCCGGGTCGATATGTTCAAACGTTTTATTATCCTTCATGACGGCATCGACGTGCATACCCGCTTTATGGGCAAAAGCACTCCTGCCGACATACGGTTGTTTTTCATCAAATGGATAGTTGGCAAGCTCTGCCACATAACGGCTTAAATGCGTAATATTATGCAGTGCTTCCGGTTCGATCAACTGATAATTAAGTTTCAGCTGCAGCCATGGGATAAGTGTACTGAGATTAGCATTCCCGCAGCGCTCTCCAAATCCATTCCAGGTGCCCTGGATTTGATTTGCACCAGCTCTGACTGCTGCAAGTGTATTTGCTATAGCTAGCCCGCCGTCGTTATGGACATGAATACCCAAGACTCCCGGTGAACAATGTTGTCTGACTGCATCTACCCCGCCAACAATCTCTTCGGTATATGTCCCGCCATTGGTATCACAGAGCACAACTCCCTTGGCGCCTCCAAGCAGAGCCGCTTCGACGCACTGAAGAGCAAAATCAGCGTCGTCCAGCCAGCCGTCAAAAAAATGCTCCGCATCGAAAAAAACATCTTTTCCCGCACTGACCAAATAAGCAACCGAATCCCGAATGAGTCTCAGATTCTCTTGGGCATTTGTCCTAAGAACAGATTCCACATGCAACTTCCATGTTTTCCCAAATATAGTCAATGTATCTGCACCCGACGCGAGGAGTCCTGCCAGGGAATCACTCTTTTCCGGCGATTCGCCGACCCGGCATGTACTACCAAACGCGACCAATTTCGTACGGCTGCGCCAGCCGGGATCACCATTGGGCCCAGCCCATTCGGATACCGCACGATAAAATTCATCATCTTTGGGATTAGCACCCGGCCAGCCTGCTTCAACATAATCAATCCCGGCCTCAACCATCTTTTGCAGATAATACAACTTATCCTTCGCAGAGAAATGCACCCCTTCACCTTGGGCTCCATCCCGCAGCGTCGTATCATATACTGTAATCTTTTTACCGGACATGCTCTTCCCCTCCTCAATCAGCCGGTATATTATAATACAGGCTTATTTTTTTATATCTATACTAGTATATTGTACCGATAAACTCGGAAGAAATAAAGTATAAATATCCTGTTAAAATGAAAATACTGTACCCTACACGGCCAAAATATTGAAACTGGCATGGCCTTCCGGGTACAGTATATACGAACACATCATTCTATGCGGGGTACCTTAAGCCATTCTGCCGCCAAGGTTAAATGTCAGTACTTCTAAATTCACGGACAAGTCAACATTTCTGAGTTCAACTGTCGGTGGCACATTCAAAACAACGGGGGCAAAGTTAAGTATGGCTTTAATGCCGCCTTGAACCAATTTATCTGCTACATCTTGCGCTACTGAAGCCGGTACCGTAATCGCGCCGATTTGGATCTGATTCTGCGCGATGACTTCTTCGATCCGGTCAATCGGTAATACTTCAATATCATTGATCTTCATGCCGATTTTTTTCGGATCATTTTCAAATATAGCAACAATCGAAAATCCGCGATCTTTAAACCCTTTATACGTACTTAAGGCCAGCCCAAGATTCCCCAAACCAACGAGGCAAACGCTCCATTCGGAACTGAGTCCCATAATTCTTAGGATATGCCGGTGAAGATCCTTGACGTTATAACCAACCCCGCGAATCCCGAATTCGCCGAAATAAGCTAAATCCTTACGTACTTGAGCCGGACTGACACCAACTCCTTCGGCAATGTCACCGGAAGAAATAGTAATGATCCCTTTTCGGTCTATCTCCGACAAGAATCGGGAGTATACAGAAAGTCGTATTATCGTTGCTTCAGGAATTTTTAATGTTTTCAATGTGATCCCCCATTTCGCAATAGCTAAAGTTAATTATATCACTACTAAGAGTAAATACAAGTAAATCGGTCCAAGTGCAAGATATTACCGATTAAGTTGTAAAAATAAGACGCCAACGGCTTTTATTCAAATGCATCAGATAGTCCTCGTTAATATTATAGCAAATAGTTTGAATAGTTTAACTATATTTCGCTGTGACAATCATGTAATCTGCGTATACTTGCAACAGCTGTTGTGACTGTGTATCTGTTCCGGCACTGAAAAGCATTTCCACGCTCTTTTTTAGATCTTGAAAGTCGGTGGGACATTTATCGTCGGACACTGACTGGATTTCTTTCTGCATTTGTGGAATATCCCAGTCTTCCTCAGGTTGTGTTAATACGGTATTGGCCGTTTCTAAAATTAACGAAGCCGTTGTTATGTCTTTTCCGGTGATTTTGTAATGCCGCTGCGGGTACTCAGCTGCTTTAACCCAATTCTGCACCGTCTGTGTGATTGTTCCGCTGTACTGCAAGGCGTTCTCTCTCGATAAGAAGGCACCTATGGCCGTCGTATACGAATCATTTGCAGTAAAAATGACAGCCATTAAACCCTGACTTTTTAATAACTGCTGTATTTTCTCAGCATTGGTCTTTTCCTTATACACGCCTATTTGGCAAATCCAAAGTTTTACTTCGGGAAGGTGAAGAACATTGCTTTCAATGACCTCTTGGTCTTTAACTGAAGCCGACGGCTCCGCAGCAACCAAGCTGACAAATAACCTGCCGATATTCCATGTAAAGCAACTGATCCCGCCTGCTATTAGTATGACCAATATCAGGGAAATCAAAACGCCTTGTCTTATATTTTTTTTCATCGGAATACCCCTTCATGCTTATCCTATCCCAATACTATGAAAAAGTTTAAAATAATATACGCAGATAACAAGCGCTATGGTATAATATCCGTGTCATTTACTGTCAATTATAGATATATCAGGTAGAATGGAAGGGAAAGTGTCTATGTTTACGATTTTGGCAATAGACGACCAGGAATTCAATCTTGCTTTTATGAAAGAAATTTTAAGTGATTACATTTTTTTAAAAGCCAAGAGCGGCAAAGAAGCCTTACATGTTCTTAGTGAATCTAAACCTGATCTTATTCTATTAGACGTCTTGATGCCAGACATGGATGGTTACGATCTTATCCGTATTTTAAAAGCCGATAATTCAACCCGTGATATTCCCGTTATTTTTATTACCGGATGCGACTCGGAAGCAGAAGAAGAAAAAGGACTTACCCTCGGCGCGGTGGATTATATTACAAAGCCGTTTCGACCGTCAATCATCCAAGCCAGGGTAAAAAATACGTTAAAGCTGATTCACCAGCAACGATTATTAGAAAAAATGGCCCGCATTGACGGTCTTACTGAAATTCCCAATCGGCGGTACTTTCAGGAAAAGCTCGATTACGAGTTCCATTCGGCGGTACAAAATAATCATTTCCTGTCTCTGATCATGATCGATGTCGACAAATTCAAGAAGTTCAACGATTATTGCGGTCATGCCAAAGGTGATGAGGCTTTAGCCATTATCGCCAAGACGATGCAATCCTGCTTATCTCAACCTCATGAATTCCTGGCCCGTTACGGTGGGGAGGAGTTCGTTGTGCTTTTGCCGCAGACAAACAAGACCGAAGGCCTTCATATTGCAGAGTGCCTCCGGGTTCAAGTTTATAATACACAGCTCACCTATGGGCCGTTAGACGCCAAAGCCTTTTTAACAGTCAGTTTAGGCGGCTATAGTCTATTGCCGAAAAAAGACCAACAACCGCACTTTCTTTTGGAAAAAGCCGATGCGTGTTTGTATCAGGCGAAAAACACAGGCCGCAATCGCGTCATTTGGGACTCTCAACCATCCCTTAAGCAAGTATGATGGTTAGCAAATATTCGTATATGGGGCTGGGCCGCCTGCACAATACCACTTTCGGCTCTTGTGCCCTCCATGAATTTGCATTAAGGAAGTTAAAATTCTTATGCCCTCCTTGGCGAATTTTAACTTAGGTCCATCCATGGACCGTTGCGCTACGCAATCCATGCTCCGCTTGTCGCCGGAACTGTGGCACGCAGACCTGATTTGAGGTATAAAATAAATTCAAAAAGTGATGTACTAGGTTATATTCGTATATCAGAAAAACTCTAAGTAACTTTCTGTTCCAGAAAGTTTGATTCACGTTCTGAATTACATAAGTGCAGCTATAGCTGCCACCTTCGTCTAAGGACTTGGCGCCAGCCAAGTTTTACTTAATTTACGCGTGATTTGCATTATAGGCGTTGATCAGGTACTGCCGTACTCCTGAGATCATATACAGGGACCCGGTTACGCACAGAAGGTCATCCTCACCGGTAAGCCTTAGTCCTTCCTGGACTGCCGCTGTAGTATCTTCGATCACCCGGACTTTCTCAGCAGGAAGATATTTTTCCGCAAGCCGGGCGACATTTTTCCAGTCGCCGGCCCTCGGGGAATCCGGCTTCGTGACGATGATTTCATCGGCCATCGGTCCAATGATTGCCACAGCCTTTTCCACCTCTTTATCCGCTAACATTCCCATACAAAGTATCAGTCTGTTCCGTTTTAAAGGCCCATCGGCATAACCTTTTAAGGCCTTTGCCAAGGACATCATCCCGTCGACATTATGGGCACCGTCAATCAGCACCCTTGGATCCCGAAGGATCAATTCCAAGCGGCCCGGCCATGTGACTGTTTTCAGTCCTTCGCGAACAGCGCTCTCAGGAATGTCATAGGTGTAAGTGTCTGTCAATACATCACAGACAGCCAGCGCTGCTGCCGCATTGATAAATTGGTGCTCTCCAAGCAGTGCGATCTCCAGTTCATGATAGGATCGATGGATACCCTGATAGCTGAAACGTCTGCCTCCTGCTTCGGGCTGCCAGTTCACTGTTTCTCCGATAACCGTCAATCGTGCATTCTTGCGGGCAGCACGTTTCTTAATAACGTCAAGCACCTCCGGCCGATCCGAAGAAGTCACCACAGGGACGCATTCTTTAATGATGCCGGCCTTTACTTCCGTGATTTTTTCCAGTGTATCGCCAAGGTAATCCATATGATCCATACCGATACTCGTAAGGACCGAGATAATCGGGTGAACGACATTCGTCGAGTCAATTTCGCCGCCCAAGCCCACTTCAAGCAGAACCAGATCCGGCTGTTTGAGAGCAAAATAGTAAAAGGCTAACGCCGTACAGACCTCAAATTCTGTCGGATGCTCGATTCCGGCCTGAACCATATCCTCCAGATAAGGTTTTATCGTAGCGATTCCTGTGACGACATCTTCCGGCGAAATCATCTCTCCGTTAATCGTAATTCTTTCACGGAAATCATGCAGATGCGGCGAGGTAAACATCCCAACCGTGTAACCGGCTTGTTTCAAAATTGACTGAAGCATAGCCGTTGTGGATCCTTTTCCGTTTGTTCCGCCGATATGAATGACGTTGATTTTTTTCTCCGGGTGATCCAGTCTTTTCAGCAATGCTTGGATACGTTCCAACCCCAGATTGATCCCGAATTTTGTTAATTTCTTGATATATTCCAGCGTCTGTTCGTACTCATTCATTTCACTCACACTATCCATCACCCTATTCAAGCTCTTCGCTCAAATCGGAGAGTCTCAGCTTAAGAGAACGCAGCCGGACCATAACGTCATCCAGTTTCTCTTTTTCCTTATTAACAACATCTTGCGGCGCTTTGCCCACAAAGCCGGGATTTGCCAGTTTATCTTCCAGCCGTTTTTGTTCTTTTAACGTATTTTCAATTTCTTTACGTATTTTAGAGATCTCCTTGTCGAGATCCAAGAGTCCTTTTAATGGAACATAAACGGAAATACCGGTCAGGACTGCGCTCGCGGACTGCGCCGGCTTTTTGTCCATCTGTTGAACAATCGTTATTTTTTCTGCACCGGCCAGCTGCTTGATATCTTCAATGCCGCTTGTCAGGATATCCATTGTTTCTTGCTCAGGTGCTACCAGCAGGATATCCGCTTTGCGTCCGGGCGCGACACCCATATCCGCTCGGATGTTTCGAACAGCGCGAATAACATCCATCAATAGGATCATCTCGTTTTCAATCCGGACATTTTTATAGCCTTTGGCTTCCGGCCACGCACTGAGCATAATAGTCGTCCCGTGTCCGGGCAAATGCTGCCAGATCTCCTCCGTGAGGAACGGGATAAGCGGATGCGCAAGCCGCATCGTCCCCTCCAGGACCTCCAGCAGGATACGCTGCGCAGTCCGACGATCATCTTCATTTTCTTTTGCATACAGCCGTTTCTTTGTCAGTTCGATATACCAATCGCAGTAATCGCTCCAAATAAATTCATAAAGCAATCTACCGGCCTCACCAAGATCATAGCGATCCAATGCGGCTGTTACATTGAGTACGGTATCTTCATAGCGCGAGAGAATCCATCGGTCAGCTAAAGTGAGGGCAGTGGGCAGATCCAAGTAGTTACCGGAGTCGTAATCTTCCAAGTTCATCAGAACAAAACGAGAGGCGTTCCAAATCTTATTCAGGAAGTTACGTGTGGATTCCAATTTCTCGAAGTGAAAGCGCAGATCATTTCCCGGTGTGTTCCCTGTAATCAGCATAAAGCGCAGCGTATCGGCTCCGTACTCGTTGATGACCTCGATCGGGTCAATCCCATTGCCCAGCGATTTACTCATCTTGCGCCCCTGCGCATCGAGAATCAGACCATGGATCATCACCTTGTGAAAAGGTACATCCTTTTGGAATTCCAGTCCCATAAATATCATCCGAGCAACCCAGAAGAAAATAATATCCCTTCCGGTCACCAGTACACTGGTCGGATAATACGTTTGCAGCTCGGCTGTCTTTTCCGGCCAGCCCATAGTTGAAAATGGCCAAAGAGCTGAAGAGAACCAGGTGTCCAATACATCCGGATCCTGTTCAAGATGATGGCTGCCGCATTGGGGACAAACCTCAGGATCCTCTTTGACACAGATTTCTGCCCCGCAATTCTGGCAATACCAAACCGGGATGCGGTGGCCCCACCAGAGTTGTCTGGAGATACACCAATCTCGGATGTTTTCCAGCCAGCCAGTATAGATCCGGGCAAACCGTTCCGGCACAAATTGCAGATCGCCATCGTGAACGACCTGAATGGCAGGTTCAGCCAAGGGTTTCATTTTGACAAACCACTGCTGACTGACGCGGGGTTCAACAACCGTCGAACAACGATAGCATTCGCCGACAGCGTGGGTATGAGGCTCAATTTTCTCAAGCAGCCCGAGCGCTTCCAAGTCTTTGACAATTTCCCGGCGGGCTTCGTACCGGTCCATGCCCTGATATTTGCCGCCGTTCTCATTGATTTTGGCATCACTGCTTAAAACAGTGATTTGTTCGAGATGATGGCGGAGCCCCATTTCAAAATCATTCGGGTCATGCGCCGGGGTTATTTTTACCGCTCCTGTCCCGAATTCTTTCTCGACGTACTCATCGGTTATAACAGGAATTTCTCGGTTCATCAGCGGCAGGATCACGGTCTTTCCGGCTAAATGACGGTAGCGCTCATCCTCAGGATGAACAGCAACGGCCACGTCACCGAGCATCGTTTCCGGACGGGTTGTAGCTACAACAACACCGTCACCGCCATCGGCAGCCGGATAACGGATATGCCACAAATGACCTTCCCGTTCATTATGTTCAACTTCAATATCGGATATGGTCGTATGGCACTTGGAGCACCAATTGACAATATAGTTGCCGCGGTAAATCAATCCTTTTTGATATAAGTTGACAAACACTTCGCGAACAGCCTTGGAACAGCCTGCATTCATTGTAAACCTTTCACGTGACCAGTCGCAGGAAGCCCCGAGCTTACGCAGCTGACGGGTAATCGTTCCGCCATACTGCTCTTTCCATGCCCAGACTCTTTCCAAAAATTTTTCACGTCCAAGTTCGTGTCGGTTTGTCCCTTCCTTAGCTAACTGCTCTTCGACCTTCGCCTGGGTGGCGATGCCGGCATGGTCCGTGCCGGGGATCCACAGCGTATTAAATCCCTGCATCCGTTTAAACCGTGTCAGGATATCCTGCAGGGTGTTATCCATCGCATGACCCAAATGCAGCGATCCTGTTACATTTGGCGGCGGCATAACAATACTGAAAGGTTCCTGTTCTCCACTGACCTCGGGTGTAAAGAAACCATTCTTTTCCCAGTATTCATACCACTTGTCTTCTACCTGGCCAGGATCGTATATTTTGGCCATTTGCTGTTCCTCATTCATAAAAAGGCTCCTTTCGAACCAAACTCAAAAAAATCTTTCAGCCCAAAGGACGAAAGATTAATGCACTAGTGCCTTGTCAGCCAATTCTAATTTTTTATTATAATGAGGACAGAAGAAAAAGTCAAAATAATTATCGGTTACAGAACATTTAGGACCACAACACCGCTGACAATAAGTCCGGTACCAATAAGCTTTTGGATATCGATCTGCTCTTGGAGAAAAAAGAATGATAATAGCATAACAAAAATATAACCCATGCTGACCATCGGATAAGCGATACTCAATTCCAACTTTCTTAAGACAAAAATCCAGAGGACCATACTGATAACAAAGCAGGAAATCGATAAGACCATTTTGGTATTGATCGCCGTTAAGATCAGATTCCAAATGCCGCTGCCTGTTTCCAGCTCTTCCGAAGCTAATTTCAGACCAAATTGTCCGACGGATCCCAACGCAATTGAAATAAGGGCTAATAGATAGATCATTTTCTTGTATGCTCCTATTCATCTAGCTTTTGCTCATGGAATGATTATCGCTACCGTTATCTTACCCTTCCCAGCAGGGAAAAATACCCTTTAACGGTCTTTGAAACGTTCATTTTACTGCTGCCTTCTTTTTGTTGATAATTGAGGACCAGCGGGACCTCAGCTGCTTTTATCTCCATCCTGCTAAATTTGGCAGCGATTTCAGCCATACAGTCGAAACCATTGGTTGTAATCAAATCGCGCCAGCGCGTCTGCGCTTGTTTGATTGTTTTTACCCGATAGGCGCGATAACCGGAAGAATAATCGTTCATGTTCCGGATAGGAAAAAATACCTTAAAGAAAATCATCGCACCGCGACTGAATAATTTTCGGAGGGTTTTTAATCCGAGTTCGTATCCACCGGGGGTAAAACGGGAAGCAACAACAAGATCGAGATCACGCTTATCCAATGTGGTAACCATGCTTTCGATCAAGAGCGGATTATGCGTATTATCCGCGTCCATGGTAACAAGAACGTCATTATCTTTTAAGTGCGTTATGGCATAGTGCATGATCGTTTTGACTGCTTCTCCAAGTCCTTTGTTTCCAGAATGTCGGACAAGCGTCACATGGTCATGCTCCCGAGAATAGGTCTCAACGATTTGTGCCGTAGAATCCTTGCTGCCGTCATCGACAACAACGACCTGGATCTCGTATTGGCTGATACTCCGAAAGGCTGTAATGCTTTTCAGAAGATTTAAAATGCCGCCGGCTTCATTATAGGCCGGTAATCCGATCATCACTTTAAACTCATTTGAATTGGAATTATTGTCCATTCTTTTTCCTCCTTGCTTTGAGGCATTGAATCATTGATTATGGCAACATACAAACACCCTCATTGGAGGATATACATGGGGTACCCTGGGACGTTTTCTATTTTGGGATATTTCTTTTGAATAAACGTCAGTAATTGGTTATTCTCATCACCATATATTTTCCCCAAAACCGGTACAAAATATTTTGCACCGCGCTGGATATAATAATTCAATTCATTAATTGGATCTTGAGGTACCTCGGAATAGATTCGGATATGATAACGCCAGCCTCTGCGATCAGCCAGGCTTAAAAGACAAGGATCAATAGACCCTACAACCAGAAGGTCATTGGGTTGGGTTATTTGCCTGACGACAGCAACCTGCTCCGCCATGGCGGTATTCACTGTATACATTGGTTTGACCGCATGATAACTCTCAGCCATTAGGATGAAGAGAAGTGTACACGCGATAAGCATACTCCCCTTAGCCTTACCCCTTCCGACTCCCGGACTATGTCTAGTACAACGTTCTCTAAATACCATGACAGATGGATGTAATAATCTGGGCTGGTCTGCATGCCACATTCCGCTTTCGGCTCTTGCGCCATCCTTGGCGCAAAGAGCCGCGCTGCGCAATCCATGCTCCGCTTGTCGCCGGAACTGTGGCACGCAGACCTGATTTGAGGTGTAAAGAGAATTTAAGAATGATGTACTAGTACAATGGCCGTCACAGCAGCCGCGCTTCGCTTTCCTTGCTTCGCTTGACGCCGGAACGTGTGGCACCCAGACTGATTTGGGGTGTAAAAAATGTGTCAGGGAATTGGACAAAGATTTTAAGAACGTTGTACTCGTTTTTGGGTTTGCAGAGCTGATCTGAGCAATAAAATTTCCGATGAGGAGCGAACAGGGAACGGTTAGAAAAATAAGATAATAGCTCAACCTGATGGGACTGACGATTAGCACAACTTCGAGAACCATCGCCAAAAACCAAACCATAAAAATTTTCTGATTGGACGATAGCGTGAAAAGACCGGCCAATGTCAGGATTATTCCGGTAAACCCCAGCGTCACCGGGAGTGTTCCTGCGAAAAACTTCAAAGCTTCCGTACTGTAAAAAGCAGTCAAGGCATGCTTGAAAACCAGATCTCTGCTAATACCAACAGTGAATAGATAATCAGCCACTCCGGCACTGTGGTAATAGTATCCTGCCGCAATTCCCAACGTAACAAAGGCATAGAGCCATAGTATCCCGTTCTTCAGCCATTGCCTGCCATCGTAGTGAAAACAAAGGTACATCATAGGCAGTGCTGCAAATATAACGGGGGGTTTGGTCATGATGGCCAGAGCCATGAGTATAGCACTCAAGGCAAGAACCTTCTTTTTTGACTGGCGTAATCCCAGATCGAACAAGTAAATACCGCCAATCCAAAACATAAGCGCGGCAGATTCCGGCATGACGGCGCGTGAATAATACACATTGACCGGCAAGATCCCATAAATCAGCGCGGAAAAAGCCGCTCCTCGTTTATCCATATGAAGGCGCGCAAATAAATAAAGGAAGGCGGCGGATACCAGAAAGAAAATGATTGGAACTAAACGTGCCAAAAAGTAATGCTGCCCGAAGATACGATAAAGGATAGCAATAAGATAGGGCGTTATTTGTATTTCCAAGGCAGGGATGTTGGGAAACGGGCCATCATAATTTAAATTAGGATGAAAAAGATGAGGATCATATTGCAGGAAATTACGGGCCATGGATTCTGTGTCAGCTTGCCGCCAACTATCTGCCATTTCCAACGGAGGGGTATTAATATGGTAGAGACGGATAACAAAAAGGAAAACAAGCAAAAAAAACAGGATGGCCATTTCTCTTTTTCTCACGTCAGTGCCCTCCTGTTATTCTTCCCTTTGCCGGTCTTTTTCTTTGTCCGGAACTGCGATGGTCTTAAAATGACGAACAAGCCGATCGAGATGAGCCGTTAGTTCTTTCCCTTTCAAAGGTAGTCCGTGACTGGGTATTGCCAGCTCAGGCTCCAGTGCCCTAAGCTTAGCCACAGATTTTTCAGCAGTCTCCCAGTCTGAAGTGAAATATGCCGGTGGTCCTTTGACTTGCTCTGCTTGCGTCAGAACAGACAGCGCGGATTCCTGTTTGGTCGTCGTAAAGGCATCGCCCACAAGAAGCGTTTTATCCTTTTTTCTGAAAAAAGATACATGACCTTCCGTATGACCGGGCGTATGGATCCAACGCCACTCAGGAAAACCGGGAATTCGCCCGTCACGCGGCAGGGCTACAGCCCGATAATCCAGGTTAATACTGCGGTGGGGAAAGGACGGTGACAATTTGGCAATAAGTCCCTCATCTGCAGAAGGATCAGGTAGGGGATAATCCTTTTTCCCAGTGAGGTACGGAATTTCCCGTTCATGAGCAAATACGGGAACATCCCAGGTCTCCGCCAAATCAAGAACAGAACCAATATGATCAAAGTGTCCATGGGTTAATAAAATCAATTGCGGCGGATTATCCTTTCCAAAATATTCCGCAGCAGTGTTAATGATAAAATCAGCAGAATGATGGAGTGCGGTATCAACAAGCATCCAGGAGTCTGAAGAACCAACAAGACAGACGTTGACCACGGTAAATTGCAGCAGGCAGATATCCGGTGCGACCTCTACGGAAGACTCCGTTAATTTGGAAATACTGCCAAGCAGCTTGTTGATCATATAACCAAACCTCCCGTTGAGTATCATAACGGTACTGATGTGCCATCGTTACGGTTCAGAACCACCTTGATGCAGCTATCCTGTTTCTGATCGAAAATTATAATTGATTACCAGGATTAGCTTCTCCAACAATCGGATTGCTATACCAAAAAAAGCCCGGAATAACCGGGCTTTGGATAAGTGGAGCAGGATAACCTGCTATTTTAGTTTTTGTACCATTTCTTCGGCGGAAGGAACCGTCAAAAATCTTCTTTTTATCGGTCCGAGATTAAGGATAACCTTGATTTCTAAATTTTTACTTTCCTCTTAATTGGGATTTGCGATTAATCTCCCACCAATCGAATGCCTCTTCTTCTTCCGTTAGTTCTGATTTCTTATTACATAGATCATAGATCTTTGCCCGAACTAACTCGGAATCAGCATGATTGGGTTGCACCGATTCTCTTTTGGAATAGATATGACTCTCTGGACGACTTGCGGGATAAACCCCCGGCCGTTCATAGTCCTGGGGTTTCGGATTCAGCACACCGGCTCCCAATATACCCGCCAGGAGTCCCAAGCCGATTCCTTCGGAAATCGTCTTCAGGGCCCCAAGGCTATCGATTGGAAAGTATAGCGCCAACAACCCGATTCCGACAATGGCATATCCTCCGGATGCTAAACCAGCTGCAAGGATCCTTTCTGACACTTGACTGGCTCTAAAGCCTGCTGCCAGACAACTCAGTAAGAGTCCAAAGTCCACAACATATGCAATGATACTATTCTCAACACCGATCAGATTGCAAACAAGAACGGTCACCAGCGTCAGAACAGTGACCAACAATCCAATGGTTACTCCCTTAAGGATGCTTGTTCCCATAAAATCACCCCGGTTTCGCAATATCTTTATAAAATATATTAGAACCGAAGGTCAGTTTATTCATAGAATCAGGAAATATTTACAAAATATTCTAAAGCGTGGTTTTATAACCGGCAAAATTCTCTCAATCTATGGTGTTATCCCTTTAATAGCAAAGAACAGGAATATTGTGTAGAATACCCCGCCCAGGAGAAGGATCCCGGGATACAATGTTTTGGTCCTGCGAATAACCACATACTGAAGGCCGGCTGATAACAGAGCAAGTATCGCGCTGGCCAATGCCAGGGGTTCCAGCACCCAAGAAGTCAGTGAAATACCAATGGCGGGTATCACTGAGCTTTGAAACACCATCGCACCGGTGATATTTCCCATAGCCAATGTATCTTTACCACGACGGACCCAAAGCACACTGTTGAATTTTTCCGGCAGCTCCGTAGCAATCGGCGTGATGATAATAGCCAGGATAAATACAGGGATACCCAGCGCCGCCGAGACTGCCTGAACTGAGCGAATAAATAATTCAGCTCCGCCGACAATGATAAGGAGTGCGGCGACAACCTGAACCAGCACAATGAATAACCCCGGTTCACCTCTCTTATGAAAATAACAGCAGGGTATTTCTTCTTCCAGGTTAGCTTCACCATGACTGCTTTTAATTGTCTGGTAAACATAGATGGCGTACGCGGCTAGAAGAATGATCACAACAATCATTTTTAACGAATGTGTCGGTAAAAATGAGGCGACAATGGCAAGAGCATATACAGCCAAAAAGAATTTCAAATCCCGTTCAATGACCTCCGGGTGGATATACATCGGACGATTATTTCGTCTGAATATAAACGCGGCAATCCCAGTAATACAAAAAGCCAGGGTTCCTAACATAAACGGCGCGCCCAGAATGGCACCAATACCAATCTCATGGCCTCCCGCGCCTGTGGCAGTAAGGATAGCAATTATCGGAATCAGCGTCTCCGGCAAAGCCGTTCCAACCGCGGCAAAAATGCTTCCGACAGCACCTTCGCCCAAATTGAGCTTTCTGCCAAGCCATTCAATACCGTTAGTAAATACTTCCGCGCCAAGCAGTATGATACCTAAACTAATAATCAATAAAATAATATCCACCATGTCTTTGTCTTACTCCCCTGCTTCTTTTTCATAAATAATGTCATCAATCGCTTGGTTCAACTCTTCACTACCGGTTCCATCCTCTGTCGAAAAAGGGATGATTGCCCGCCAATCCGGAATATTTAAGGCATCGGCAATAACCTTTAAATGTTTTGGTCGCTGTCCCCTGGAGATTTTATCCGCTTTTGTGGCTATTACCAATACGGGTATCGCATTAACCCGAAGCATTTCCATCATTGTCTTATCATCCTCCGTCGGCTGATGACGAATATCAACCAGTTGGATGACTCCGCGCAGACTTTCACGTGTTCGAAAGTAGGTCTGCATCATCTTTCCCCATTGTGCCCGTGTCTCCATCGATACTTTTGCATAGCCGTATCCCGGCAAATCGACCAGATACCATTCGTCGTTGATGTTAAAAAAGTTGATCGTTTGTGTTTTGCCGGGTTTCCCGCCTACCTTCGCCAATGCTTTGCGGTTAACCAGCTTATTAATGAGTGAAGATTTCCCCACATTGGACCGTCCGGCAACCGCAAGTTCTGGTCGGGTACCCTCCGGATATTGCAGCGGCTTCACTGCGGATATAACAAATTCAGTTTTTCGAAAAATCAAAACGTTCTCACCTACCGATACGTTCTTGGCACAGGTACTATTTTACTCTATAATGACGGGGATTCCAAACCAAGAAACCAAATATATTTTAGGACAACTAACTGAAAATAGACTTAAGATACCATATTAGTATATGCTGAGATAGTTGGATAATACTACCACTTCCTTCCCATACGTATAGAAAGAGGCAGTGCCGCAAAACGACTTTTTCGTCTATTTGCAGCACCGCCGCTCATCTGTATAACATCACCAGTCGATCGACTGTTCCTAAACTTTGTCGTTAAATTACACCGGCCGGCTTGGCTGAGAAAAATCCGCATTGTAGAGGGGAAGCTGGGGCAGGACACGTTCTGACCCGCTAACCGGCAACAAAGCAATTTCCAGAACTTCTTCCATGCGTTTTACAAATCGAAACTCCATATCCTTACGGATTTCTTCGGGAATCTCCTCCACGTCCTTCTGATTCTTCTCGGGGAGGATAACTGTCCTGACTCCGGCACGGTGCGCGGCCAAAACCTTCTCCTTCACACCGCCGATCGGAAGAACATTCCCACGCAAGGTAATTTCACCTGTCATTGCAACATCCTGGCGAACCGCCCGTATCGAAAGGGCTGACGCCATCGCTGTCGCCATAGTAATCCCTGCTGAGGGGCCGTCCTTCGGCACAGCACCCTCGGGCACATGGATATGCAAATCGATTTGATCGTAAAAATCTTTATCAATACCCAAGGCCTCAGCTTGGGAGCGAACAAAGGTCAACCCAGCCTGAGCAGACTCCTTCATCACATCGCCTAATTTACCGGTAAGCGTCAGCCGTCCCTTTCCAGGTAGCGGTGTCGCTTCGATGGTCAGCACATCCCCGCCGACTTCCGTATAGGCCAAACCAACCGCGGCTCCGACTTCCGGATCAAATGTCAGCGTATGATAAGAATAGCGCGGATTCCCTAGAAGAGCTTCAATATCTTCGGGAGTCAGCGTCTGCGACTGCCATTCCTTTTTGACAACCTTAACGGCTACTTTGCGTAAAACATTAGCAATCTCACGCTCCAGGTTCCGCACCCCGGATTCCCGAGTATATCCGCGAATGATTTTCAGAACACTTTCACGGTCAAGTTTAACGACCGTTTCTTTTAGTCCATGGGCTTTCATCTGCTTGGGAACAAGGTGCCTCATGGCGATATTCGCTTTCTCGTCCTCAGTATATCCGCTTAAATGAATGATTTCCATACGGTCAAGGAGCGGCCTCGGAATATTCTCAATGTAATTGGCTGTCATAATGAAAAGGACTTTGGTGAGATCAAACGGAATCTCCATGTAATGGTCCATATAGGTATGGTTCTGTTCGGGATCCAGAACTTCCAGCATTGCCGACGCGGGGTCTCCCCGAAAATCCGATGACATCTTGTCGATTTCGTCAAACAGGAAAACAGGGTTCCTCGTTTCTGCTTTGCGTATACTCTGAATAACCCGACCGGGCAATGCCCCAATATACGTCCGGCGATGTCCTCTGATCTCCGCTTCATCACGGACACCACCGAGTGACATCCTGACGAACTTTCGATCCATCGATCGGGCAATGGATTTAGCCAGCGATGTTTTGCCTACTCCCGGAGGTCCGATAAAGCAGAGGATGGGGCTGCGCATATTCGGCGTCAGTTTACGGATGGAAAGAAATTCGAGAATCCGTTCCTTGACTTTTTCCAATCCATAATGATCTTCTTCCAATACCTTTTGTGCCCGATGCATATCGGTTTTATCCTTGCTCATCTTATTCCAAGGAAGTGCCAATACCCAATCGAGGTAAGTCCTAACAACCGTTCCCTCGGCTGAAGATGCGGGCATTTTATCCAAGCGGTCCAATTCTTTTAAGGCTTTTTCTTTTGCTTCTTCGCTTAAGTCTGCCTTATTGATTTTTTCCTTGTATTCTTCTATTTCAGCTTGTTTTTCATCCTTTTCGCCCAGCTCTTTTTGAATCGCTTTAATCTGTTCACGCAGATAATACTCCTTCTGGGCTTTCTCCATCTGTTTGCGTACTCGGAGACCGATCCTTCTTTCAAGTTCGAGGATCTCGATTTCGCGCATGATCAGTTCGGTTATTTTCTCCATGCGCTCATTTAAGTCGATCGTCCCAAGAATGGTCTGCTTATCCTCTATTTTTAAATCAAGGTGAGAAGCAACCAGGTCGGTCATGCGATCAGGCTCTTTTACGGACAGTACGGTTCCGATGGCCTCTGGCGATACCTTTTTGCTTAAGCGTGCATACTCTTCGAATTGGTGAATCAGGCTTCTTGTCATATTCTCCAATTCCAACGTCATCCGTTGATTAGGCTGAATCCTTTCTACCCGGGCTTTAAAGTAAGGTTCCTCAGCTAGAAATTCGATAAGCCGTGCACGGCAAATGCCCTCGACTAACACTCTGAGTGTGCCGCCGGGCAGTCTTAACAGTTGTTTAATATCAACGATTGTTCCAATCGTATATAAATCATCGGTCGTCGGGCTGTCTATATCCATTTCCTTTTGTGATAGCAGAAGGATCTGACGATCCTGGAGCATCGCTTCCTCTACGGCAGCCATCGATCTTTCCCTGCCAACATCGAGATGTATGACCATGTAGGGAAAGACAAGGATTCCTCTTAAAGGAAGGATCGGTATTTCGTGTTCATGCATAGTATTATCTCCCCTATAAAAAAGTCAGTGTCATATTTTAACACGTTTTACCTTGTTCATGCAAATTGCCCTCAGGCATCTTAATTCTTTTTAATACCCTATGCAGTGACACCTCCTTTTCAGATACATTGACTTCAACTGTATTGGGATATTGGTGCATCACCATAACAGCGCTTAATACTTCATCCAATGTTTCCACTGATACGATTTGGATATCCTTTTCCCAATGAGTAAATCGCTCCTGCCAGTTTTCCTTAGGAATGTATATTCTTTTGCATCCGGATTGTATCGCAGCCTCAATCTTGGCGGCAATACCACCCACCGGTTTTACTCTCCCTCTAATCGATAATTCGCCTGTCATCGCCACCGTATGATCCACAGGGCATTTTCTGATTGCCGAATAAATTGCCGTCGCCATGGCAATACCTGCTGAAGGGCCGTCCATGGGAATACCCCCCGGAAAATTGACATGAATATCAAATTGCCGCGGTTCGATCATATGCTCCCTTCGGAGTACCGTCAGCACATTTTCCAGGGATGAACGGGCCATGCTCTTACGCCGTGTTTTCTTGCCACCCGAGCCCGATTCTTCTTCTTCAACAATCCCAGTAACGTAGAGTTCGCCTTTTCTATTTTTGACGGGATAAGCCGTGACTTCAATTTCCAAGAGCAGCCCCATATTGGCTCCATATACGGCAAGACCATTGACCAACCCGATCTGGGAACAGGGCGGTATCTTTTTCTCAGGTCTTGGCGCGTATTGGCCGGTGGTTACGACCCATTCAATGACTTCGCCGCTGATATTGGCCTGTCCCTCATTCTGAACCACACCCGCGGCTAACTGTACCATATTGACCGCTTCCCTGCCGTTAGTTGCATATTTTTTGATTACCTCAATGGCACCGTCGGTAATTTCCAAATCGATCTTTTCTGCCGCATTTCTCGCGATAACAGCTATTTCGTCAGGCTGCAGCGCCCGAAAAAATATTTCCATACAGCGCGATCTTACCGCCGGCGGAATATCCTCCGGTCTGCGGGTCGTCGCCCCGATTAGCCTGAAATCTGCCGGCAGGCCATTTTGAAAAATATCGTGGATATGCTCGGGTATATTGGTATCCTCGGAACTATAATAGGAGCTTTCCAAGATGACTTTGCGGTCCTCCATCACTTTGAGAAGTTTATTGATCTGAATGGAATGCAGTTCGCCGATTTCATCAATAAATAAAATACCGCCATGGGCTTTGGTCACTGCACCCATCTTGGGCTGAGGAATACCGGCCATTCCCATAGCCCCGGCTCCCTGATAAATCGGATCATGCACTGAGCCTATGAGGGGGTCGGCAATACCTCGCTCATCAAAGCGGGCTGTGGTTCCATCCAGTTCGATAAATTTTGCATCGTTTTTAAACGGAGAATGAGGATTATTCAATGCCTCGTTTAACACAAGCCGTGCAGCGGCAGTTTTTCCCACTCCCGGCGGCCCGTATAATAAAACATGCTGGGGATTTGGCCCGCATATAGCGGCTCTTAATGCTTTCACTCCTTCTTTTTGGCCGATAATCTCCGCAAAAATTTCCGGCCGGGTCTTTTCAGAAAGCGGGACGGTCAGAGATATCTGTCTCATCGCTTGAAGCTTTTCCTTTTGCTTTTCGGATTCCTTTTCTACGGATACGCGGGACGAAAACTGCTGTTTGAGCAACATAAAGAAATACATGCCGATAACAACGCTGAACATCAGCTGGACGATTATCAGCATTGGCGTAAGTCCATCCATTCTGGTACCCCCTGATTAATCATAATTCGTGAGAGCGCGTCTATCAGATCAAGAATATTTAAGTAGTATTTGCCAGAAGTAGTATTTACCAGCGGTACTAATTCTAAACAGCGATTATCACAATTACCTTTGCTTTTCTTGACAGAATATATATCAACGTGATATCATATCAATATCAAAATTGTATCCTGTAATAACTAACTATTTCTTTTTAAGGAAGGAAGATCACAATGAAGGAAAAGAATGCTTGGAAATTTAACGGGTTTATCGCATTAATTATTTCATTCGCCATCCTTGCAGCCACTGTCTATAATATTGTTAACACTGTAAAAACCGGTAATGTATCGTCCCTTGTATTGGCAATCATCGGTGTCATTTTGTGGGTCATTATCCAGAGCAGTATGACAGTTGTCCAGCCCAACCAGGCCAAAGTTCTGACCTTTTTCGGCAGTTATATCGGAAGTATTCGTCAACCGGGGATTTGGATGACCGTCCCATTTGTAGCCAGTAAGAAAATTTCACTTAAAGTCCGCAACTTTAACAGTGAGCGTCTGAAGGTCAATGATGTCGAAGGAAATCCAATCGAGATCGCCGCCGTTGTGGTTATCAAAGTCATTGACTCTGCCAAAGCTGTTTTTGACGTCGATAATTACGAACAATTTGTAGAAATTCAAAGCGAAACGGCGCTGCGTCATGTGGCCACCAAGTATCCCTATGATAACTACGCCGAAGATGATGTCTCACTTCGGGGCAATACCGAAGAAGTCGCTGCTGAGATCACCAAAGAGCTTCAAGAACGTTTGACCATTGCCGGGGTGGAAGTCATCGAAGCACGCTTGACCCATCTGGCTTATGCCACAGAAATCGCCAGTGCCATGCTGCAACGGCAACAAGCTAACGCGATTCTGGCTGCGCGTCAGAAGATTGTCGAAGGCGCTGTCGGTATGGCTCAGATGGCAATTCAACAACTTGAAAGTAGCGGAACCATTGAGTTGGACGATGAGCGCAAAATGGCGATGATCAACAATCTGCTTGTCGCCATCGTATCGGACCGATCCGCCCAGCCCGTACTGAATACCGGAACTCTGTATTAAGAGATACTGCACAGGAGTACGACATGGCAGTCAAAAAAAATTACCCACTGCGTATCGATCCCAAATTATTTGAAATTCTTGAAGAATGGGCCGCTGATGAATTCAGGAGCGTCAACGCCCACATCGAGTATCTCCTGCGTGAAAGCATACGCAAGGCAGGTCGGCTGCCGAAAGACAGAACACCGGAATCCGAGCAATAATTGAGCTTATAGTTAGACGTCACACACAGTGTATTGACAAAAAACGCTCTGTGTGGTAATTGTAAACGGTAGGGTTGTAAAATTTAATCACAGATCTTAGGTGCCTCATTGAGGAGAATAGGGAAGACCGTAAATCGGCGCGGCCCCACCACTGTACACGGCGACGAATCCCAACTGCCACTGGATATTATCTGGGAAGGCTGGGAGGAGAGCGACCCGTTAGCCAGGAGACCTGCCTTGGATTAAAGAAGCTGTTAGGGATAAACACTTCATTCAGTTAATAAGCCGACTTAAGATGGGAAAGTCTCTTAGCTCTAACTAAGAGACTTTTTTATATCAGAAATACAAATCTTTCTTGTATCTAAGATAATTATTCTTAATAGCTCATGGTTTGATCCGATCTGCTTTGACTAAACCCTATCTATATATTTAAAAGGAGAAATGATTATGAAAAAGAAGTCTCTTTCACTGCTGCTCATTGTTACCCTTATTTTGACTTTTTCGTTATCCTTGCTGGCCGGTTGCTCCGCTCAAAGCAAGGGACCTGAAGGGAAAACATTTACAGACACCCTCGGCAGGGAAATCAAATTTGACGCTTACCCGCAAAAAATTGTATCGGTTGCCCCTGCTATTACGGAAATTCTTTTTGCCATTGGCCTTGACAGCCAAATCGTAGGCGTTTCCGATTATTGTGATTACCCGGAACAAGCACAGACCAAGGAGAAAATGGGCGGTTTTTCTACACCGAATGTTGAGAAGATCGCTTCTCTCGAGCCAAATATGGTCTTTATTTCAGCCGGCGTTCAGGAAGACACGATTAAAAAGCTGGAGGACCTCGGTATAACAGTCGTCGTTTTGGATGCGGATACTGTCGAGCAAGTGATGAGCAACATTGATCTTGCCGGTGAGCTTACCGGTAAACAAAAAGAAGCCGCAGCTATCGTCAAGGATATGCAAACCCGACTGGACAAGGTTGAAGAAGCAATCAAAGATCAGCCCAAACCCACCGTATTTATTGAGATTTGGGATGATCCGCTCATGTCGGCCGGTTCCACCAGTTTCGTTAACAATATCATCGAAGTCGCCGGCGGCGTTAATATTGCAGCCGATAACACAGAGAGATATTACAATTTTAGTTCGGAGAAACTGTTTGAAGCAGACCCCGATTACTACATCATCAATACCCACAGCCACGCTCCTGCCGATGTTAAAAAGAGAACCGGCTATGATGCTTTAAGCGCTGTTCAGAACGATAAAGTCATTGCTGTTGATGACAATCTGATCAGCCGTGCCGGCCCGAGGGTCATATCTGGAGTAGAAGAGATGGCTAAAGTGCTTCATCCGGATGCTTTCAGTAAATAAAATATAATGGCAATTCGTGCTCCGCTTGTCGCCGGAACTGTGGCACGCAGACCTGATTTGAGGTGTAATGTTAATTCAAGAATGATGTATTAGCATTTACGTGAAGTGTAACAATAACTTGTGGAGGGTTGTCCCAAATTCGTCACTGGTGACGAATTTGGGACAACCCTCCACTCGCTGTTTTTCTTTACACATGAAACGTTTAGTCTTAAAATAAACCAGTGATCATCTGTGATTCGAGAAGATTTACTGTAAGATTTACATAAAGATGTTCTGCTCAAAAATACCATAGGTTACTCGATTAATGATACGATGCGGGTTAATTATACAAGTGGATTACAAATACTATTCGGAGTTAAGTTAATGGAAAATTTAAGAAACAGGAAAAACTGGAAATATCTTATAATTGGCTTTACACTCTTATTAATTATCGTTGGTATCTTTGCCACTACCTTGGGTGCGGCCAATATTGCTTTCAAAGAAAGCGCTGGGATTATCATGAGCCGTTTACCGCTGTTTAATCATTGGTTTCAGGCTGAAGATTATTCCCGCATCCATATCAACATCATCTGGTCTCTGCGTTTCCCCCGGATCGTATTAGCTATCCTGGTTGGAGGGGCGCTCAGCGTCGTCGGGGCGACGTTACAGGGTTTCTTTCGGAATCCAATGGCTGACCCCTATGTGATGGGGGTATCCTCCGGCGCCGCTTTGGGTGCAACCGTAGCTATTGTTACCGGAGCCAGCGGAATCATTGGTACTTTCAAAATTCCGGCCTTTAGTTTTCTTGGTGCTTTTCTGACTACATGGATCGTTTATTCCCTGGCGCGGGCAGGTAAGAAAGTCGTTGTCTCCACTTTATTGCTAGCGGGCGTTGCCATGAGCTCTTTCCTGCTGTCTGTCATATCGTTCCTCATGGTCTTAAATGCTGAAGATATTGATAAGATCTATATGTGGCTCATGGGAAATTTTGCGAATAAAGACTGGGAGAATATCCTGCTGGCAGCGCCATTTATATTTATTGGTGTGATCATTCTGTTCGCTCTGGCTAAAGAAATGAATGCCATGGTTTTTGGAGACAGCACCGCACAGCACCTGGGTATTAATTTGGGGAAAATGCAGCTTATTCTGCTGATTGCAACCTCTCTGGCTACCGCCGGTGCTGTGGCTGTGTGTGGGGCTATCGGATTTGTTGGATTAATTATCCCGCATGTTGTCCGGATTTTTGTTGGTCCGGATCACCGCATTCTGCTTCCGCTTTCCTTTTTGACCGGCGGCATTTTTATGATTGTCACTGATACAATCGCCCGAACATTGATGGGATCACAGGAAATTCCCGTCGGCGTCATTACCGCTTTGTTTGGCGGTCCTTTCTTCCTATATCTGCTGAAGAAAAAGAAAGAAGGCATATAATGGATTCATCGATTAAAGCAAGCAATCTGACATTTTCTTATGGTGATAAAAATATCCTGGATACACTCAGCTTGGAAATCAGCAAGGGGAGCTTTGTTACCATTATTGGCCCTAACGGCTCCGGTAAATCGACCCTGCTGAAGAATATTACCGCTGAGTATTCCCCCCAACAAGGGGTTATCCTGCTGGAAAACCAGGACATTTTTAAGATCAGCAAGAAAAATTTAGCGCGGACTATCGCCGTTGTTCCTCAGGATACCGGCGGGGATTTTGCTTTCTCCGTTATGGAAACCGTTCTCATGGGCAGGATGCCGCACCAAAAACGGTTCGAGTCTGATTCACCAAAAGATCTGGAAATTGCCCGCTGGGCGATGGAATTAACCAATGTCTGGCATTTGCGGGATCGCTCGGTTAACGAACTCAGCGGGGGTGAACGTCAACGGGTCATTGTGGCTCGGGCACTGACCCAGGAACCCCGGGTGTTGCTTCTGGATGAACCCACATCGCACCTGGATATCCAACATCAGTATGAGTTACTGGAGCTATTGGATAGTTTGAATAAAACAAAAGGCCTGACCATTATCGCTGTACTGCACGACCTTAATTTAGCGGCGCAATTCAGTCATAAAATCATCTTATTGGATAAAGGGTCGATTGTTGCTTACGGCGACCCGGCCGAGGTCCTGACGGTCCAGAATATTCGGGACAGCTACCACATTGAGGTGGCCCTGACGACCAATGAAATTACCGGCCGCTTTAATATCATTCCCTTAAGCAAAAAAAAGCAGCGGAACCAAGACGCAAAAAACACACATGTTCACCTGGTCTGCGGTGGAGGCAGCGGTGTCTTTCTGATGGAGCAGTTATTTCAGGCCGGATACCCTACGAGCTGCGGCGTCTTAAACATCGGAGATTCCGACTGGAAGAAAGCCAAAGACCTTGGCTTGGACGTTTCGGAAGAAGCGCCTTTTGCACCCATATCTGACGAAGCCCTGGCCTTGAATTACGACTTTATTCATCGCGCCGACGTGATTATTGTACTGCCGGTTGCTTTTGGTTACGGTAATCTGGCTAATTTGCGACAGGTATCCGATGCTCTTCTCCAAGAGAACAAGACGGTCTTAATTGTGGAACAATCCGAGGCGGAAAAACGCGAACACAACCGGGACTTCACCGGAGGGCAAGCCGACGAGCTTATCGCTTACATGGTCCACCACGGAGCGGTAAAAATTGGAAGTATTCGAATGCTTCTTGATATGATCGGAGGGGATAATTTTGCGTCTCTGGACTTTTGAGACAGGGGATACCGCCGAACGGTATAGAGACAGTATTGTTATTTTCTTTAATGATGAGCGTAAAGCACTCAGTACCTCCCATCTCAACGGCGGATATCGTGACGATTTGAAATATGTCTTCAACCATAACATCAATTCCGGAATGGGAATGAAACAAGACATAACCTGCGATAACTATGAAGAACACATGAGACTTCTGGCCAACGAATTGGGGCTGGACCCCAATGCCTCAGCGGGGCTTCTGACGGCAGCCTCAATGGAAAACGCAGCCATCCGCAGTGAAACATATGAGGATCTAACCGTGACCGCCATCGTCACCGGCGGTGTCGTCATGAACGGCGGCCGGGTGGGTGATCCTGCGTTCTTTCATGAACGACAGGGGGAAACCGTTGAAATTAAACACGGGACAATCAATATTCTCTTGTATATTGACGCCAATTTACCAGCAGAAACCATGACCCGAGCCTTAATGACCTGTACGGAAGCAAAAACCGCCGCGCTGCAGGAACTCCTTGCCGGGAGCTGTTACTCCCGTGGACTGGCCACCGGGTCCGGTACGGATGGCGCCGTTATTATCTGTAACAGCAAATCACCTTCACGACTGATTTACGCCGGTAAGCACAGCAAGCTAGGCGAACTGATCGGACGGACGGTCAAGGAGGCTGTGAAAGAAGCACTTCGTCTCGAAACTAACCTGTGTCCCGAAAGCCAGTTCAGCATGCTGAAACGTCTTTGTCGTTTCGGAGTGACCGCAGAAACCATTTGGCAAAAATACGCAGCATCCCCGGGAAGCGAAATTTCCCAGGGATGTCGATCTTTGAGCGATAACAATACTCTCGATAAACCGATATTTCTTAAGACATTAAGTCATCTGGACCGCCAAGAAGAACTGGTCTTGCTGACCAGTTTCTACGTCCACCTGATTGATCAGATGGACTGGCAACTACTGCCGCCGCATTTGGCAGTAACTGAAGGGAAAAACATAATTCGCCGCATAGAAGACCGCTATGCATTAGCACATGACTCCCTCGATCAATTAAGCGGCTCCAGCCTCGCTGGCTCGATTGCTAATACTGTGACAGCGATGATTGCCTGCTTTGTATTAACAATAGCCAAGCTCATTCGCACAGTTGAAACATCAGATTAATGATACACCCACTGGCCGTTCACTCTCAAGGCTTTCATTCCTCTACATCCTGATAGGCGATCCGGCTGTACTCGTATACGTAATTGACGAATTTCTGGAACGCCAGGTGGCCATAATTGGGGTCAAAGCCAAACATCGAACCGACGCGGCAATCCTTGTAGCGTTCCACCCAATCCTTGGCAATCCTTTGAAGTTCGTTATCCGTAGCGTCGAGAGGAATTGGAGGATTCCCTACGCCGATAACAATTGGCTGATCTTTATACTTTTGAGCCAGCATATCCTGGTTATTAATCGCCGGTTGACCGCACCAGATATCAACACCCGCTTCAATAAAGACGGGAACAAGCAACTCCGCTTTGCCGCAACTATGATGTTCATAATACAGGCCGCGCTTATGTGCAGACTCCACGAGACGCTTCAAATATGGCAACAGCATTTCCCTCGCAGTATCTGCCGAAAAGAAGGGCCCGTTCTGATGCGCCCAATCATCATGCACATATACACAGTCAAAATCGAAACGGTCAGCCATTCTTCCAATATAGTCATCATAAAAATTGCAGAGCTTATCAAAGAATCGATGAACGCCTTCTTTCTGGTCGTCATCAATAAGGGCCATGGCCGCGTTATCGACATCCATCAGACACATCAGCCGTTCCCAAAGGCTCATCTGAATCCCCAATTCAGTTAATTTATCTATTTTAAGATAACTTTGGTTTTCTTCTTTATAGAGCTCCCAATCTAAGTCGTCTAGGTTTGGCAGAGAAACGTAATCCTCCCATCGGTTGATATCTTTAATTTTTGGATTTCCCGGTCTTACGGTCGCACCGGAAATATCATATTCCCACTCCCAGTCCAGATCGAACCAGCTGCTATGCATGACTTTGGGGAAGGTGTCATAATCAACACTCGGACCGCCGTCAAAAATTTGGTGATTGGCCACATTATCCGGATTAATTCTCGGTCTGAACTGACACTGATCGCAGAAAACCCACCCTGTTGAGGGAATCCAATAGGGTTTCTTCCCCTCAAACAATAGCCTCCAGTTCTCCTTTACTGATATGGGGCGGTTGAATTTCGGGCTTTCCGGTATGGTGATTTGCTTTCCAACAACCGCAAATCTTTCTATACCTGGATACATCCCAACAACTTCAAACTCCGTTGGACTAAACGCCAGTCTTGCCATAATCATATCCTCCTCGAAATATAATTTTATAGTTTTGTTATTTTCTACAAAGATTTAACCAGCTCAACCGCTTTGACAGCAGCACTGCCGGCATCGGGAGCAAATCCATCGGCACCGATTTCAACGGCGTATTCCTGGGTCACCGGCGCGCCACCGACGATCACTTTGAAACCGGTCAGGCTGCTGCCTTTGATGGTCTGGACCGCTTCTTTCAGGGCTGGCATCGTCGTGGTCAGAAGACCGGAACAGGCGACTAAGGTCACATTCTGGTTTTCTTTGATCGCTTCGATCCATCTTTTTGCCGGAACGTCAACACCCAGATCGACCATGGTGAAGCCGGCGCTTTCGATCATCATGGAAACCAGGTTCTTGCCGATATCATGCAGGTCGCCTGCAACGGTTCCGATAATGCAGGTGCCTAAAGAGTTGGAACTGTCCCCAGCCATTAACGGTTTTAAAACGTCAACGCCTTTAGCCATGGCTTTAGCAGCCATCAGCATTTCCGGAACAAAGATTTCGCCGGTGGAGAATTTGTCGCCGACAACGCTCATGGAATCAACCATGCCTTGGAGAATGTCTTTCGCCGCGCTGCCTTCATCCAAAGCTTCCTGTACCAGTCCTGGTACCAGTTTCGTTTTTCCTGCTTTTACCATTGACTTGACTTCATTGATTTTTGCCATTTTCTTTAAGTCCTCCTCTTTCAATAAATTAATATATTAAATTTCTATTGGAATCCGTGATATATACTTTTATATTGGCACTTAAGTTCGGGATCGTGTATTCGCGTTTATATTTTCTGACCGAATTTGCCTTCTCTGAAAACGTCATTGAGCAGCATAAACACCGCCAAGCTTTTTAATCAAAGACTTTCATGTATTGCTTTTGCTCTTTTTGCTGTCACCAGCTTCAAGACAATAGACGCAGCGACGCCAACCAGTGCAATTACCAGCATAAACAAACTGAGTTTGCTCCAATCGCCGCCGAAAGATTGCACCATCGGGCCGGTAAACGTATTACCGACGATACCCCCGAGATTTGCTCCCAAGTTAATGATTCCCATTGTCGCCGCGACCGTTTCCGGCCGGGTCGCTGTTCCAGGAGCCATTGTGAATAGGGCCGGCGGCACAAATTGATTGACGATACCGAAGATCAGGATGAAAGGCACAATTGCGGACACGGATGAGAACCGAAACAGGAAGAAGAAGAAAACGGTGGAAAGAGCCATGATCGTGATCAGGAAGGTGCTATGGTTTTTGTTTTTAATCCGATTCAAGACCAAACCAACAAGAACACCACCGACGATCATCCCCCATGTGCCAAAGCTTGTGACCTTATTGGCTGTCACCAAATCCAAACCCAGAAATGTTGTCAGATAAGTCGGGTAAAAACCGGAATATCCGACGGAAGGCCATGAATAGGCAAAGAAGATAAGCCCCAGCAGCCAGGCCCCAGGCGATTTAAAGCCTTCCCAGACAGAAAACTTTTCCAAAGGCTGCAACGATTTCGGTTCATTCGCGCCCTCGCCTTCTTTCGGAACCCGAATAACCAGCGCAAAGATAATCCCCATAAGCACAAGCAAAGCAGTGATCAGCCAGAAGGAGCCACGCCAGCCATAGCCCGGAACAATAATATTGGTTAAATTTAGGATGATTAACATCCCAATGGAGACCCAAAGGGTAAAAATTCCCATCGGGAACCCACGCTTCTCAGCTGGAAACCACATCGCGATTATGGCGGGTATGACAATACTAATCAACCCGTAACCGAGACCTTCAATCAAACGGCTGATGACCAGCATGGTGAAGCTACCGGAGATCACCCCGAGAATATTTCCAACCAGAGCAAAAGCTACGGAAAGCAAACCGGCATTCTTCACCCCCACTTTTTGAATAATTGCACCGCCAGGAAGGGCAATAATTGTACTAGAAAGCGCGAACGCCGTCATAACCAAACCGATGACTGCAATGCCCACTTTATAATCCTGCATGAGCAGAACCATAATTGGCGGGATTTTAAATAATCCCATCGTGAAAACAAGTCCGGTTAAAATCGCAATGACCACCATTAACCATGCCTTTTTCATTCTTTCACTCCTATTTTTAAATTTTCTTTCATTATAGAAATAAAATAATTTTCTGATAATCCGTTAGAATGCTTGTTTTTTAAGCTTAAATCACTACAATATGTATTGTATGACTCAATGTATAGGAGGCCTTTGTTTTGTTATTGGACGGCGCATTGCTGAAATACCAATTATCCAAGGAATTCGACTTTGTTTATCATGAACATACGCCGGATATAAAGGTTGATCGTCCTATCTTTTTTGAAAATGCCAAAACGATTTCCGGCCATATTGTGCTGATCAGCGAAAGCGATGATATACAAATTGTACAAACATTTCCAGATGTGGTTTTCATCTGCCTTCATTCCATTGATTCTGTGATCTGCAATAAAAAAAACAATTATATTGTTATCAATAACGCAACGACTAACGCCAAAGTCTTTAACGCCTTATTGGACATCTTTGAGAAGTTCAATACCTGGGAAAAGAAAATGAACCATGCCATTAATCAATTTGCAGGGTTCACTGTGCTGATCGATTCCTGCGACGATATCCTGGATGATCCGCTCGCTCTGATCGATAATCATTTCAATTATGTGGGCTATTCGAGAAAATTAGCTCGGGAAAATGGCTTTGAAACAAAATATGTCGATCAAAATTTCTGTCTGCCTTTGGATAGTGTCAATCAATTTAATGCCATGTCGGACTTCAAAGAACTAGAAAAGATAAAAAATGTCTTTCAGTATACGTGTATTGAGCACATGCTCCACAAAAATATTTACTTCAACAATACTTATGTGGGAAGGCTAGCTCTTCCCTGCACATCCAACGAGGAGAAAAACGCGTATTACCGCTCTATCCTCAATCATATTTCCGAATATATTGAACTTCTTTATTCCCGATACGGTTCATTTAAAAAGGACCGGCTATCCCAGAATCTGATCAATGAGCTGTTAGCCCAAATTATTGAAGGAAAAAATATCGACCTGAATAGATTAATCAAGCTATTCACAATGAGCAGTCACCAAGTCGGTGATGAGTATTATTTGATTCAATTAAAGACAAATTTCACCAAAGACGCTCAAATCCAAAGCGAGTATATGGCTCAACAATTCGAGCTTCATTGGCCAGGAATCTGCTGTATCATCAAGGATTCTTATCTCTTACTCTTAGTTAATATCACGCTTTACAATAAACTCATGCGTAAAGAATTTTTTCAGGAACTTGCCTGCTTTTTGAGGGAAAGCTTGCTGATCGCCGGAATTAGCAGAAAGTTTACTAATTTTGAACATCTCAAATCCGCCCTTGCCCAGACTGCAATTGCGATCAAGTTGGGCGGGATCAAGGATCCGACTTACTGGTATTTTAAATTTGATGATTATTCTTTTGACTACCTGCTGCGCTACGGCCAAGGGGACTTTATCCCTGATCAAATCTGTTGCAGGCCACTGGTGACCCTCAAGAACTATGATGAGAAAGAAAATACACCCTATTTTAACACCCTGTATGTGTTTGTTAAGAACAGGTATAATGCCGTAGCAGCGGCGAAAAAACTCTATATTGCCCGAAGTTCCTTTTTGAACAGGCTGGAAAGAATTATAGCTCTGACCCATTTTGATCTGGATAACTGGGAAGAACGTCTCTATCTTGAACTTTCCTATTTGATCTATTTTAAATATGAGAAAGAAACCCAAATCACAGTGAGTGAAAAATAGTTAAGGCGCCAAATTGGCGCCTTTCATTTTGGGATTCAATATCCTGATAGCTTATGCTGATTCTTCTTTTTTGTTATTAACGGTCACCAATTCCGGCTCGATTCGTTGGAGAATCGTATCCTTAGTGACAATACATTTGCTGACATCGGAGCGCGTGGGAATGTCATACATCACATTGAGCATGACTTCCTCCATGATTGCCCGAAGTCCCCTGGCACCCGTATTTCGACGAATGGCTTCTTCCGCTATGGCTCTGAGCGCATCGTCCTTGAACTCCAAAGCAACGCCATCCATCTCCAGAAGCTTTTCATACTGTTTCACCAACGCATTTTTCGGCTGGGTGAGGATGTTGACCAAGGCATCCTGATCCAGCGCATCCAGCGTGACGATGACTGGGAGTCTTCCAACAAATTCTGGAATAAGCCCAAATTTCAGAAGGTCAACAGGCAGAATCTGCCTGAGGGTTTCCCCAACGTTTTTCTCCGTTTTCTTCTGAACGTCCGCTCCAAAACCCATCACTTTCTTACCGATGCGATTCTGAATGATTTTGTCGATGCCATCAAATGCGCCGCCGACAATAAACAAAATATTGGTGGTATCAAGCTGTATAAATTCTTGATGTGGATGTTTGCGTCCCCCCTGAGGCGGCACACTGGCAACTGTTCCCTCCAATATTTTCAAGAGAGCTTGCTGCACCCCTTCACCGGAAACATCTCTGGTGATTGAGGGGTTCTCCGATTTTCGAGCAATCTTATCGATCTCGTCAATATAGATAATCCCTCTCTCCGCCCGCTCGATATCATAATCTGCTGCTTGAATCAGCTTTAAGAGGATATTTTCTACATCTTCGCCGACATAACCGGCTTCAGTGAGTGAGGTCGCATCCGCGATGGCGAAAGGTACATTGAGCACCTTGGCTAAGGTCGACGCTAAGAGCGTTTTTCCCGAACCGGTAGGTCCCAGCATAACGATGTTTGACTTTTGAAGTTCAACATCATCGACTTTCATGCCAATGCTAATCCGTTTATAATGATTGTAAACGGCTACCGACAATGCTTTCTTTGCTTCATCCTGACCAACAACATATTGATCAAGGATACTTCTGATTTCTTTCGGTTTGGGGATTTCTCCAATTTCTGATCCCGAATCATCCTGGAGTTCCTCTTCGATGATTTCATTACAGAGTTCGATGCATTCGTCACAGATGTAGACACCCGGACCTGCAACCAATTTTTTGACCTGCTCCTGAGTTTTACCGCAAAATGAACACTTCAGCTGGTTCTTCTCATCATTAAATTTAGCCATTCATGCTCACCCCTTTACCTGAGAATTCCTCTGCGTTTTAAATTAAGTTCTTTCATTTTCCTCCATGTCGGTATTCTCTGTATCGGTGTTAGTAATACCGTCTCCGGGTATAATGTTTTCCTCTAATATTCTACGCTTACTCGGCAGTCTCCTGCCCATCGCCGTTGTTTTTAATTAAGAAATCGACAGTCTTTTCGGAGATCAATCCGGCTTTGAAATAATTCAGTTCACCGCGTGCCTCCAGCGCCGCTTTCAGTTCTTCCGGCGTGCGTCCGTACTGCTCGGCAAGTTTTACAATTTCAGCTTCTACCTCTTCATCACTGACGTCAATACCTTCTTTTTTGCTGATTGCTTCAATAACAAGCTCTGTTTTCAAGCCATCTCTAGCCTGTAGATCAAAGTTTGCTCTCATTGCTTCCTTGTTGCTGTTGAGATATTGCATATACTGTTCTAATGATATCCCTTGATAAGAAAGGTTTTGTTGAAGGTCTTGTAAAAGCCCGTCAATACGTTCCTGAACCATGCCTTCCGGAAGTTCACACACCGCTTTTTCAACAACCGCTTTAATGATTTCTGCCTTGTATTCATTATCGCGTTTACCTTGAGCCGCCAGTGCCATTTTTTCCTTAATATCCTGCTTTAATTCATCAAGAGTTTCAAATTCACTGATATCCTTGGCAAACTCATCGTCAAGGGTCGCAATCAATTTACGCTTGATCCCGTTGATTTTGACTTTAAACATGGCATCTTTTCCGGCCAGTTCTTGACTGTGATATTCCTCCGGAAACTTAACGTTGATTTCTAGTT
Organism: Dehalobacter sp. DCM; assembly: GCF_024972775.1. NCBI lineage: Bacteria > Bacillati > Bacillota > Clostridia > Eubacteriales > Desulfitobacteriaceae > Dehalobacter > Dehalobacter sp. DCM. The sequence continues at coordinate 4,085,868 of NZ_CP092282.1, forward strand.
CCTGGCCATTCTTCGCACCAATTAATTGTTCTTCAAAACCGGGGATAAATGTACCGGAACCAATGGTTAATTCATGATTCTCGCCTTTACCGCCTTCAAAAGGTACATCGCCTAAAAATCCTTCGAAATCAATAATGGCAATATCCTTGTCGATAACTTCACCGTCTTCGACCGGCATCAGTGTCGCATGTCTATTCTGACGGCGTTCCAGTTCTTCGGCCACTTGCTCTTCGGTAATTTCAACCGGTTGTTTTTTGACTTCAAGACCGGTATATTGTCCCAACTCAACGTCGGGCTTCGTTTCAACAGTAACCTTAAAGATCAAGTCCTTATCTTCCTCAAACTGAACGATCTGCAAAGACGGACGAGAGACCGGTGTGATCGAATTTTCCTGATAGGCTTCAAACATAGCAGGATAGGATAATTTCTCAAGAACATCGTTTTTGATTTGTTCCTTATCAACATACCTTTCTATTATATGCTTGGGGGCTTTTCCTTTGCGAAAACCAGGTATGTTCATTCCCTGCCCGGCCCTTCTTATTGTCCGGTCGAAGGCGGCTGAAACTTCTTCAACGCCAATCGTGATTTCCAATTCATACGCATTTTTACTCTTCTTTTCAACTGTAACTGACATGTCGCTCCTCCTTGGAATTTACGTAAACTCTTATATTATATTTATTATTATCAGCATTTGCGTTCCAAGATATTCTAACCTATTTTGCTGAATGCCAAACTTGACCTAATCAATAATTTGCAAATAAATCCAACCCATGATTCTGATTAATACGGCTAGAAAGGGGAAACATCTGTCTCCCCTTTTTCAGTAAACCCGATATTTGACTTAATAATATTATCAGAACTTGGATAAAGAATCAAGAAAAACAAATGTTTTTAGCTAATCGCTTCTGCATGGATACCCTTTGCTTTTTGCGTCTTCCTTTGCTGCAGAATAAAATTAACCGCATTTTCCGTCGGATTTGCCGGCAAGACCCTTCGCGCCGCCAGACTCATTTGTACCAGCTGCTCCGGATGGTTAACCCATTCTACTACAGAAGCAATCAATTCATCAGTGGTTTCAACCATTTTCCCAGCTCCCCCGGCTTCAATGAATAATGCATTGCCTTTTTCATGACCGGGTATGGGCTTATACATCAGCATCGGCAAGCCCATGGCGATCGCCTCTGAAATCGTTAATGCGCCGCCTTTAGTAATCAATAGATCCGACGCCGCCATTAACTCCTGGACGTTTTCCACATGGCCGAAAAGCTTGACTCCCAATTTATCTTCGACGATATTTTTCTTTAATTCACTGTATAACTCTTTATTCGATCCACACACCACTAAGAACTGGGCGGATATTTCCGCAGATAGGGTATAGAGGATGTCCCTGATTTCTTCAACACTGCTGACAGGTTTGCCATTAAGTCCCATGACCAGTATTGTTTTGCCATCGGCTTTGAGCGCCAGTTTCTGTCTTGCCGCCGTTTTGGATACCGATTGGCTGAAGCTAGGTCGGATAGGAATCCCTGTGGGCATGATTTTTTCCGTTGCAACACCGGCATCCATCAAACGTTTACCGACATTTTTGTCACCCACGATATATTTATCCGTTCCGGAGTGGATCCATAAGCCGTGAACAAGATAATCCGTAACGACGGTGACCAGCGGTACATTGATCAAGCCCTTTAATTTCAGTTCACCCATGATCGCTGCAGGAATGAAATGCGTACTGACAATGACTTCCGGCTCATATCGCCAAATTTGATCCAATACTTTCTTCTTTTCCATTCCCTTGGCTATTTTACGGCAATCTTCCGCGGTGATACTGGATGTCTTTTCGAAAATCACACGCCATAGCTTTGGTGTTTTTTTAATCATTGTCGAATAGGCTTTTCTAAGAACATAATCTTTAATGAAGAAGAAGGAACCAAAATCAAGATGTTTAGCTTCGATAGAAGCAGAATTCATGCGCAGTGTTTCCGTAAGCGCTTCCCCGGCTTGAAAATGTCCCTCGCCGTATTGCGATGAAAAAATCAGGATACCTGACACTTCATTTCCCCTCCGTTATGTAACGGTATGTATGTCTCTTTTTGTCTATCTTATTATAAACAAGATTTCTTTATTCTATATTAAAGAATCATAAGTTCTTATTTAAATCACAGTGAAAGAACTGTTAATCTTAAAAACAAAAACGTTATCCTCATTATAATAGGCACCTACGGTCCCGTAAAGAGAAGAAATTTTATATTCATAAAAACATCCCAAATTCGCCACCGATGGCGAATTTGGGATACCGTCTCTTTCCATTGGTAAAAATAAGTAAAACTTGGCTGGCGCCAAGTCCTTAGACGAAGGCGGCAGCCATAGCTGCACTTATGTAATTCAGAACGTAAATCGAACTTCCTGGAACAGAAAGTCACTTATACTTTCTGATATACGAAAAAAGCAAACCCGCATAGACAGCGGATTTTCAGTCAAATGTGGTGCGGAAGACAGGACTTGAACCTGCACGGAATTACCCGCTGGAACCTAAATCCAGTGCGTCTGCCAGTTCCGCCACTTCCGCAATAAAGCAAAAAACTTATTAATTTGATGGCTGGGGTAGATGGATTCGAACCACCGATGTCGGAGTCAGAGTCCGATGCCTTACCGCTTGGCGATACCCCATCGTCGGAACAGTCATGCTTCACTTTATATATTCTAACGAGAAATTCTGTTTTGTCAATGCTTTCACAACATAAAATAGTATCTCTGCGTTTTCCAGAATCAATACCCGGGAAATAATAGAAATTAAAAAATGACCGTTGCATCTATTTCATGAAACGGCCATCTTATTTCTCAATAGAATATAACATTGCATCGCCTGCCTTACTCGTTGCAGCTATTTCATCGGGCATTGGAAGTTTTTACAGAAGGAATTGAACCCAAAAAGATAGAGGGCCGCTTTTTCGATGCGCATATTTTGCCATTGCGTCGTATCAATTTTTTCTCCAAAACGATTCTCTGCAATTCCATTAAGTTTGATCCATCCCGCCGTGCCTTCACTTAGTCGCAGCACCCATTCACCTTCGGTACTGCCTATTTCGATCCGCAAATTACAGCGAGCATGGAATATTTCAATCAGCTTAACAAAAAGACTGAATAAGTAGTCATTCGCATGCACAGCTTCCTCAGAACGGATCATTAAGTCATTGCAAATATCTTCGACCAATACAGATATACCTTTGGCTGGATTATACCGATGGTAAAAGGTCGTCGAGAGCGATCCATAATTGATAATGCCTGCGCTATAATCAATGGAGAGAGGGTTTTCTAATTCCTCGCAGGTTAAAACAAGATGATCCCGGGAAATCTGCCAATTGCCCTTAAGCCTCTTTAATAACAAATCAGCGATTTGAAATGACAATATATAGGTAGAAATCTGCTTTTCGTCCCTGAATGTACATCCTGTGCAATCACAGTCCTTATCCTGATTATACGCTATAGATGATATCCTCATCATAAAAACCACTCCTTAGTTTCATTATTTAGAACGCAATTTTATTATTACTGTATTTTTGCAGGTTTTGTTTTATTCTTTAAAACTTTGTTCCATTATTATTTTAAAAAAATTTAATTTGTATCATTATATGAAACATCGTTTTATTTATTGACTAAAAAATGTATTCTGAATTTTTAAATTATATCTGTTTCTCCTGGTTGCAAACCCGCAGATCGAAAATTCAGAATATTTCATGTTCGGGGTATATTATATTATGTACTTATTTCTTTTTCGAGTCAAGTACCTTTACGCGACGAATTCAAATACTTTATTTCACAACTTTATTCACCGACTTCGGATATTCATCGGCATTAAACACTAACGATTTACGCATAAGGACTGGCTGGTTTGTTATACCCTAAACGGGAAGATATACTTTGCCCCGCGCGTTTAATTTCCAATCCGATCCGTTCCAACCCTTTCTCTTTCATCCGGTTGATTGGACCGGAAACACTGATTGCGCCTATCGGTCTGCCAGTATAATCAAAAATGGCTGTTCCAATATTAATAACCCCAAAATCATTCTCTTCAGCAGCTATGGCAATGCCGGTCTTTCTAATTTCGCCAAGCTGGGCGATCAATAAATCGGGGTCGGTCAGCGTAGCCTGGGTAAATCGTGGCATCCCTTTGAGTTTTAGAAGGTAACGTACTTCTTCCTCCGGCAATGCCGAAAGAATGGCCTTGCCAACGGCTGTACTGTGCATATACCCTCTGCTCCCCTCTTTGGAATGCATTCCAATAAGTTGGGAACTTTCCTTATGGTCAATAAACACAACCTCGCCATTATCGTGAAGAACTAAGTGCACCACTTCATCAAAGGATTTCGCTAGGCTAAGCAAATAGCTTTCGGCCACACGACGTATTTCCAGCTTTTGAATATAGACGATACCCAAATCTACTACCTTTATTCCGAGATGATAGTGTTCTGTGTCCTTCTCCTTTTCAACATACCCCCGAAGGCAGAGTGTCTGAAGGATACGATGAACGGTACTTTTATGAAGACCAACCCGGTTACCAATCTCTGTAACCCCAAGGGATTTTTCGGAGCTTGCCAATACCTCCAGTATATCCAGAGCTCTATCCACGGTCTGAACATGTCCTTCGATCAAGCCGTTATACCTCCATTTCCATCGTTCTTCATTAATACCAATATTATTATCCGTTAAAACTTAGGCTAATACAATAAGTATATGTTTAAAGATAAATTTCACAAAAAAACTTTTCATTTTTAGGAAAATTGTGCCAGTTTATCCATTTATACGTTATAATACTTTTAGAGAATAAAATAGACGTATCTATTAGGAGGTTGCACTCATGACGACGTCAACAATCAAATTAAAATCACTGCTGGTCAGCTTATGTTTACTTATGTATACCTTTGTAGCTCCCCTCGCTTCTGAGGCTGCGGTATCACTCTCGGCTCCTGCAAACGTAACCGCTTCAGTCCTGAGCCCGACTGAGATCATTCTGACCTGGAATACCGTAACCGGAGCGGATACCTACTCCATCTATCGGGCCACATCATATTCCGGCAGTTATTCCGCGGTAGTGTCCACGTCTTCGCTGTACTATAAAGACACAGGATTAACACCAAGTCAGACCTATTACTATAAAATCATCGCGTCAAATACATCCGACTCCAGTAATTACTCATCGGCTGTCTATGCAACGACATTTGCCGGTTTTACCAACGTCTCCGCAGTTTCAGCCAGTCTGGGACAAATTTACCTGTCATGGTATGCTGTCAGCGATGCCTCTTCCTATGCGATTTACCGTTCGAGTACATATTCAGGGAATTATACGGAAATAGGTACTACTGCGTATAGCAACTTTACCGACAGTGGTTTGTCTTCCGGGAGTACCTATTATTATAAAATCTATACTGTGGGAGGTGCTTCTTCGGGTGTATCTTCCTCTATTGTCTATGCAACAGCAGGCAGCAGCACGGTGTCAGGACCAACACCGACACGTCTGTCCGGAGGCGACCGTTATGATACCTCCGCGCTCATTTCTCAACATGGCTGGACTTCCTCCACCTACGCTGTCGTTACCAGCGGTGAAAATTATCCTGATGCGTTGTGCAGTTCACCGTTAGCCGCCAAATACAACGCGCCGATTTTGCTTACGAACCGAAATTATTTAAACTCAAAGACACGCTCCGAGCTCTCCCGTCTGCGCGTCTCTTATGTTTTTCTTATCGGCGGGACCTCTGCAATAACTACGGGTGTCGAGCAGGAAATCCGAAATATGGGGATATCGGTATCTCGGATAGCAGGAGTCAACCGCTATGATACTTCCGCCAAAATTGCCCTGAATCTGGGGGGCTATAATCAGGCCGTTATCGCCACAGGCGAGAATTTCCCGGATGCGTTATCGATAGCCCCTATCGCCGCCAAGAAAGCTATCCCGATCCTTCTCGTTTCCAGATATGATTTGCCGGATGCAATTAAATCGGCTTTAAACAGCACTTACAGCACGTATGTCATCGGGGACACGACGGTCATCGGTACCAATGTCTTTAGCCAATTACCTTCAGCCAAGCGCCTTAGCGGAACAAATCGCTATGAGACCAACCTGAAGGTTGTCAAAGAGTTTTCCGGCGAACTAAATTTTTCTTCCACGTATGTGGCGACGGGGCAGACTTTCCCGGATGCCCTGGCCGGTTCTGCTCTGGCTGCCAAGACCCAATCCCCGATCCTCCTTGTGGGCAGTCAGCTCAGCACATCGACCGCCTCTTACTTAAGTGATAACAAGAGCAAAATCAGCAAGATCGTGACCCTAGGCAGTACTGGTGCTGTATCCGCTTCCGTCCAAAATGCAATCATGAGCTCATTTATTTCAGCACCTTCAAGCCCAGCCAACCTTACTGCCAAAGCGATCAGTACCAATCAAATTGCTTTATCCTGGCCTTCTTCCAGCGGTGCTTCATCTTATGCGGTCTATCGCTCGACATCGTATAACGGGGCTTACACGCAGATTGCTACCGCCGCGTCTACGGCGTATGTAAACAGCGGTCTATCTGCAAATACGACGTATTACTATCGCGTGAAAGCTGTCAACAGCACCGGCGCCAGTATATATTCATCCACTGCCAGTGCCAAGACCACAATCACGGTACCGAACGCTCCCACCAATCTTAAAGCTGTTCCGGTCAGCTCCAGCCAGATAACCTTATTCTGGTCTCCGTCAAGCAACACGACTTCGTATTTAATATACCGCGCAACATCCAGCACCGGTTCCTATACGCTGGTGGCGTCAGAAACACTGACCACATATACCAATAGCAGCCTTTCAGCGAATACGCCCTATTATTATAAGATTCAGGCTGTCAACAGCGCCGGGTATAGCAGCTATTCCACTGTTGCCAGCGCCACCACGTTAGCGGCTACCCCTTCCGCCCCGTCTAACCTGACAGCCACAGCCTCATCCACCGTTTCCACCCAGATCGGATTATCGTGGTCCGCCGTCAGTGGTGCAACGTCTTATTCCGTTTATCGCGCCACGTCAATCAATGGCACGTATAACCTGGTTACCACAACGACAGCAACCGCCTACACCGATACAGGACTTACCGCCAATACTACGTATTACTATAAATTGAAAGCGACGAACAGTGCCGGCAGCAGCGGCTATTCCAATACCGCCAGCGCGACGACCATCGCATCCACCAAGCCAAATGCGCCAACGGATCTCACCGCCTCAGCAATCAGTACAACTCAAATCCAGCTCGACTGGACTGCCTCAACGGGTGCCGCGACGTATACCGTCTATCGTTCAGATTCGTTAAATGGAACGTACACCGCGATAACAACCGTTGCTGCAACGACCTACACCAATACCGGACTGACTCCCACCACAAAATACTACTATAAATTGATTGCCACAAACACTGCCGGCAGCAGCGGCTACTCCGCTGCAGCTGACGCAACGACACTTACAACGAATACAGCTCCGACAGCCCCCACGAATCTAGAGGCTTCAGCCTCGAGCGCTACACAGATCAGCTTATCCTGGTCCGCTGCGACCGGCGCAAGCACCTATACCGTATACAGATCAAGTTCTGAGCCGGGCAGCTATACAGCGGTTACGACCCTCTCCGGTACAGTGTATACCGACAGTTCACTGACCCCAAGCACAACCTATTATTACAAGGTACTGGCGACAAATGCCTTTGGTAACGGGCCATTCACGAATCCCGTTTCCGCCACCACATTGCCTTCGGCCCCTGCTGCTCCCACTGATTTACAAGCGACAGCCGATAGTTCGAGTCAAATCAGTCTGACCTGGACACCGGTTGCCGGCGCAACTTCCTACACCATTTACCGTTCATCCTCTTCCGAAGGGACATATACGCCCATTGCTCCGCCAGTCCCTGCCGGACCTTACGCGGATACCGGTTTAACGGCAAATACCACCTACTATTATAAAGTCAGTGCCAATAACGCGGGTGGATCCAGCAATTTATCTGCCACGGCTAATGCTACGACCGCTCCCTGAGCCATATGGTCTGATCTGGTCTCATATCGAACAGTTAGTGCGGTAATATTTTAGGTATAACAAAAGCCGTTACACATGGATTCTATAACTCATGATATGCTCCCTTCTAGGTAGACAAGTGAAATAATAAAAACTTGTTGCTTAGAGGGGAGTATATTTTATGTCAAAGAGAAAGATATCTGGCAACGAGAAGTTAACTGCTGTATTACGGTATCTAGATGGAAAAACTAGCCAAAATCAGATTGCCCGTGATCTTAATGTAAGTTTAGCATCTGTTCAACAATGGATTTTTAATTATGAGTCCATGGGAGCCGATGTTTTCTTAATGAAAGGAACTAAAAAATACACAAAAGTACTTAAGATACAAGCTGTTGAAGATTATTTAGCTGGTTTGGGCTCTCAAACTGATATTTGTAAAAAGTATGGAATTCGATCAAAAGGTAAGTTACAACGCTGGATAAAACAGTATAATGGTCATGAAGAACTAAGGTCTTCTGGAACAGGAGGAAGTACCATCATGACCAAAGGAAGAAAAACCACTTTCGATGAACGCGTTGAAATCGTGCGGTATTGCATTGCACATGATCATAATTACGCAGAAACATCTGAAAAACATCAAGTATCCTATCAGCAGGTGCGTAACTATACTGTTAAATATGAAGTCTATGGGGTTGAAGCATTAAGAGACAATCGGGGGAAGCGAAAGTCTCAGGATAAGATGAGTGAATTAGAAAAGCTGAGAGCTGAAAATAAGATTTTAAGAGCAGAAAAAGAACAGGCCGAAATGGAGGCATCTTTCTTAAAAAAACTCGAGGGGATAGAGAGGAGGCGGGACTAAGCCTGGTTCGCCATGAATTTATATATCAGGCTATAAAAGAAGAAAACCAAGAACATAATTATCCGATCAGCACCCTATGTAAGTTTGGAAAGGTATCACGAGCAGCATATTATAAGTGGCTGCATAGAGAAATACCTGAAAGCGAAGCAGAAAATCTTCGTATCGCTGATGAGATTGAAAGAATTCATGAGGAAAGCCCAGATAAAGGGTATAGAAGAATCAAGGATGATCTTGAGCGGTATCATAATATAAAAGCGAATGACAAGCGAGTTTTACGCATTTGTCGTAAGTTAGATATAAAATCCACCATTAAGTATTCAAACAATGGGTGTACACGACAGGCAGCCAATCCACAGTATATAGCAGAAAACATACTAAATAGAGAATTCACCTCTGGAGCTCCAAATGAAAAATGGCTTACAGATGTAACAGAATTCAAGTATTACGTTGGAATAATAAAGCACAAACTATATCTTAGTGCAATATTAGATTTATACGATAGACGAATAGTTTCATATATTATACGTGATTCTAATAATAACGCGCTGGTATTCGATACATTTGATGCTGCCATTGAAGCTAATCCGGACGCACATCCAATCTTTCATAGTGACAGGGGATTCCAATATACGAACAGAGCATTTCATGCGAAGCTTGAAGCAGCTGGAATGACCCAAAGTATGTCAAGAATAGCCAAATGTATTGATAATGGCCCAATGGAAGGCTTTTGGGGGATTATTAAACGAGAACGCTATTACGGAAAAAGATTTACCAGCAGAGACTCTGTAGTAGAAATGATTGAGGAATATATCGATTACTATAACAACAAACGATTACAGAGGAATCTTGGTGTATTAACACCTTTGGAGAAACACGAAAGTTATTTACAAGCAGCATAAAACTGCCAGCAGGTTATACCTACTGGCAGCAGAGTTTTATTTTTTTAATTGTCTACTTGACGGGGAGCGGTTCATCATGTGTAACGGCTTTATCTTTTGCCAATAATTAAGCTGTCACTTCAATCATAATGGAACGATTAAATGTCTCGAGGGCATCATAGAAAGCTTGAATATTGTCTTGCGGGCTGCCTAAGGGCACGTCACAGCCTGTTGACAGGACAAAATTCTTATAGATAGCTGCTTTCCACAGTAGCTCTTCTGTCGCTTTTTTAACATCATCCGTACTGCCGAATCGCATCACCTTCACTGGATCGATATTTCCCATGGCAAGTCTCCCCCAGGGTACTTGCGGCATTATTTTCATCATGTCGACGGCATTGCCGAAATGCAATCCCATGGCTCCGGTCGATACCATTGACGCTACCAATTTTTCTGCATTACCGCAGTTATGGAGAATAACCATGAAATAATCATCCTGGATCGCGTCGACGATCTCTTTGACATAGTTGGACGAAAACTCTTGGCACAGTCCGGGCGAAAGCAAACCGGCGGCCGGCTCAGCAATAATAATCCCGTTAGCACCTGCGACTTTGAAAGCCAGCGCGTATTCGATCAGGAACTTGGTGCATTTCTGCAGCAACTCATGAATTTCATCCGGATCTTCCATGATTGCCGTCATAATCTCCGTCATGTCATATAAGCGTCCGGCTAAGGAATATGGTCCAATCATCCCGGCAAAGGTCGGCCGATCTTTTATCTGAGCGGCTGCAAGTTCAGCTGCTTTGATGTATTCTCCTGTCCGGCCATCGCCAACTTTAGGAATACTTAGTTTGGCAACATCTTGAACGTTATCGATAACTCCGTTTATAACAGTAGGTACTTCAATCTCCGTAAAACGGATTTCCGCCCCAAAGGCCTCGGCTTCTACCGACAGATCCATGCAAGTCACATTGGCGATAGACGGATATTTCTCGGACAGCACTTTAATGCTTTCATATTGATTCTTCCCATTGCTGGCAACATCCAATACGTTCATCGACTTGAGCTCGGCACCCGGGAAAGAAATGATCGGCATTGCTTTGGTATCCTGCGAACGAAGTAAGTTGTACATCCAATTCTTCATATTTCTTTTCATTTTTAATTCCCTCCAGTCTGTAATAGACGCCTGATATGTAAATGCAAATTCATCATGTATCTACTTGTATAACCTTGTATATACTAGATGTTATTGATAGTATATCCTATATTTATCATCAGGTCAATAACTTTTTGTGAAAATATTCTTTTTCACTTATTATAAATTTACCCTTTGAAACAATTTATCTATCCGAATATATTGCTTCATAATCTGATCCGCCCAGGGTGATGGCTTCCGGAATGGACAACAATTCACGCATACCACGGATACGGTCAATTAAGCGTTGTTTCACTTCCTGATCTGTCGCTTTTCAACCGGAATATGTAATTGTTCCGCTATTTTTCGATAGCGCTGGGGATGAAAAACAATCATAGCTGGCGAAAAACGATTTCCTTAATGAACGCATCGATGATTCTGACGGCCTCACTCTGCTGCTCATCCGCAGTTATTTGGGCTATGCCATCGCCCTTTTGCAGACCGTAATTTCCAAACTGCGCATGATTTCCGCCTTTGATCTCGTACACATTTTCTTTATAAGTTATCTTTGAATGATCGAGCACTGTATCATTACTTCCATATAGGGTGAGCGACCTGTCATATGGATATTCGCCGTAGACATAGGCAGCGCACACTTAATCTACATATGGGGTGAATGATGGGATTTGCTCCGCTTCGCCTTCGGCTCCGCTATCACGCCGCGGCGGGAAAATGCTCCCATGGGTCGCATTTTCTTTTTCCGCCGGTTCAAATCCCATCATTCTTAATTATAAAAGCTTCATCTTACGATGAAGCTTCTTGTTTACATATGGGGTGAATGATGGGATTTGAACCCACGCGTGCCGGAGCCACAATCCGGTGTGTTAACCGCTTCACCACATCCACCATGTTTAATTACTTTGTTTCAGATTTAATATTTTAGCAAATTCGATGGATAAAATCAATTGTTTTTTTATGGCGCGCCTGGAGAGATTCGAACTCCCGACAACCTGCTTAGAAGGCAGATGCTCTATCCGGCTGAGCTACAGGCGCATCGCTGCAAAAACGTCATTTAATCACGCAGAGGGTTCTGTTTAAATCCCTCTGCTCAGTAATAACTTTTTTGGTCGGGGCAGAGGGATTTGCTCCGCCGCTTCGCGGCTATCACGCCAGGTCGGGGAAATGCTTCCATAGGGCGCATTTCTTATTCCCTCCCGTTCAAATCCCTCTGCTCAGTAATAACTTTTTTGGTCGGGGCAGAGGGATTTGAACCCCCGGCCTCCTGCTCCCAAGGCAGGCGCGCTACCAAACTGCGCTATACCCCGTCGCTTTTTGTGACATTGTCTAGTATATCCCATGAAAAAAAACTAGTCAAGAAGCATTATAATAAAATCTAAATGATTATTTCATAAAAATCACTTACTGAAACACTGTCAAACAAATTCAAGATTCAAAATTCAAGATTCACGCTTACAGCCTTAAACCTTCCAAAATGGGAACAGCTTTAGCGAACGCTTGCGCTCGGTGGCTCAGCGCATTTTTTTGATCCAGGCTGAGCTCTGCCATCGTTTTGCCCAAATCCGGAAGATAAAATATCGGATCATAGCCAAAGCCATCGTTACCCTTTTCCTCAAATAGAATCCTTCCGTCAACCGATCCTTCGGTCAAATATTCCCGACCGTCAGGGCAAACAATCGCCAGGCAGCAGCGAAAACGTGCCGTCCGTTTTTCTTCGGGGACTCCTTCCAAATCGTTCAGCAGCTTATCGATATTGCGCTGATCGTTCTTGGGTTCTCCGGCATAGCGGGCAGAATAGACACCCGGCGCTCCGTTAAGCGCATCAACTTCCAGACCGGAATCATCCGCTAAAGTGACCGTTCGCGACAGTGCACAGACGGCTCTTGCCTTGATAAACGCGTTTTCTGCAAAGGTGCTGCCGGTCTCCTCAACCTCTGTATATTCCGGCAAATCACTCAAGGACAAGATTTTCATATCTGTGTTTTTTAGTAGATCTCCGAGTTCTCTGATCTTACCTTTATTCGTTGTTGCCAGCAGGATATCCATGCCTTCTTGCCTCCGTACAGCTCTTTAAATTGCATAAAGCGAATTGCATATTTAAACCCATGTTTAATCTAGTAGACCATTCTCGAATAAGTTATTCAAATTACTCCTGAGTAAAGTCGCCTACACAATGCCGGCGTCAAGCGGAGCATGGATTGCGTAGCGCAACGGTCCATGGCTGGACCTAAGTTAAAATTCGCCAAGGAGGGCAAAAGAATTTTAACTTCCTTAATGCAAATTCATGGAGGGCACAAGAGCCGAAAGCGGTATTGTGCAGGCGACCAGCCCCAAATATGAATAATTGCTAACGTATTAAAAAACGGTATACTAGTGCCCGTTAAATCAGCGCATGGGATCAATAATATCTTCTGCCAGTGCCTGTTTCTGCAATTCCAACAACTTCGTTATTCCTAATTCACCTAGTTTTAAAAACTCGTTAAGATCATTTCGGTCAAATGGCTGTCCTTCTGCTGTCCCCTGAAGTTCCACGAACTTTCCGGATCCTGTCATGACAATATTCATGTCGACTTCCGCCTTGGAATCCTCTTCATATGCCAGATCCACCACCGCCTCGCCATTGACTTTCCCGACAGAGATGGCCGCGATGCTGTCGATCAGCGGATTTTGTCTCACGAATTGATTTTTTATCAGGTAGTTTACTGCATCCGCAAGCGCCACATACGCCCCGGTGATCGATGCGGTCCGCGTTCCGCCATCGGCCTGAAGTACATCGCAGTCCAGCCAGATCGTTCTTTCTCCCAGCTTATTCATATCCACGATCGAGCGCAGTGCCCTGCCAATCAACCGTTGGATTTCCATCGTCCGGCCGCCGAGTTTTCCTTTGGCGGCTTCACGCGGATTACGGATGGACGTTGCTCTGGGAAGCATAGAATATTCAGCCGTAACCCACCCGCTGTTAGTGCCCTTCTTAAACGGGGGAACTTTCTCCTCCACAGTCGCCGTGCAAAGCACCCTGGTTTTTCCCACCTCGATCAGCACAGAACCCTCCGGAACTTCTGTATAGCCTCTCGTTATTTTTACGCTGCGGATTTCATCCGCCTGTCTTCCGTCAAATCGCGTCATAATATCAAACTTCCTTTCTACTCCATGAAGATTGTAGATAAAATTCTTTAGTGTCTATACCTCATTATTTCACACTACGCCGGGTCATTATTCCTGCCGCCGGGATAATGAACGCGATAATCGCGCCGGCAAACAGGGTCAGGATACGTACAACGAGATCATAAAAAAACTGCTCCGGAACCATTTGGATCAGAATATCGGTGGCGGGATCCAATAGCCATAGATCATTCGTGAAAATCACGGCATGAAATTGATTCCAAAATGCCAAAAAGTCACGGGAAATCACAAAGCCGATGATTCCGAATACACAAATAAACAGTGCTGCCCCCAGCAGATATCCGCGTGCCCAAAAACGCCAGTATTCTTTCCTCGTCAGCAGGCGCAATAGGATCAGCAAAAGCAGCAAGCCGGCCATACCCAGATTACGAACAGTCTGGCTCACGGTATACAACCGCTGTACATCCACCATATGGGTCATTTCCTTTTGGTTAAAAACCGGTCGTTCCTGACCGTTAATAACTGCCCGGATATTTAAATCGGCACGTTCTCCCTGAATATAGGCCAGCAATTCTACCGTCGTCTGCTGCAGTTCCTGTTCGGACATGCCAATTTCCTTGGCCGTGTCTAGTTTCGCGTATTCGGACTGATAGAAATCCAAATCCATGGCAGATTGCTCGATAACAGTAAGCAATAACACCACCATTAACACAGCGGCACTTATTATGGAAATAAACCACGCAGCTAACTTTGATACGGTCATTTTCTCCCCTTTATGCTTCCTTATGCTCGGATGTTTTACGCGCCAGCGCAATGCCATCGCCGAAGGGAAGGATACTGATTTCAAAATCAGGCAACCCGCTAAGCTTCTTTAGAAAATCACGCATTTTCCCGACCATCCGATCGTATTTCCGGTGGAAAACGGAATCCGGCACCACCCAGCCTCTGAATAGGACATTATCCACCACAAGAAGTCCGCCCGACACAAGGTGCGGCGTGATCAGATCAAGATATTCCGGATATTCCCCCTTGGCGGCGTCCAGAAAGACGAAATCCATGGGATCCGTTAGTTTGGGAAGGAATGTCAGCGCATTTTCGCAACTGAATGTCACGACAGAATCAAGCCCCGCCGCATGGATATATTCCTTGGCTCTCTCCAGACGATGCTTATTCATATCCAGAGTATGTACTTTTCCGCCGGTTTCCATAGCTCCTCTGGCCAGATAGATCGTTGAGTAGCCAATGGCTGTGCCGATCTCCAGTATGGTCTTGGCGCCGGCTGTTTTGACCAAAAGCTGCAGAAAATGCCCCACTGCCGGAGTTACCACCGGGATCGTTTCCGCTAAAGCTGTCTGCTCCATTTGGCTTAAGAGTTCATCTCGCTGCGGAAGCAGCTCTTCTAAGTATTTTTCCAATTCAAAGGGATAGAACAAAATATCATCTCCGGTATTCTTTCTTGCCGATCTCATAGAGATCCTGACCATGACTATCGATCAGCACAACAGCAGGTAAATCTTCAACGACAAGCCGGCGTACAGCCTCCGTGCCCAATTCCGGATAGGCGATGACTTCCGCTTCTTTGATACAGGAAGCTAACAAGGCTCCCGCTCCGCCGATCGCGCCAAAATAGACAGCGCCGTTAGCTTTGATCGCTGTTTTGACTTCTTCCGAACGCAGACCTTTGCCGATCATCCCTTTAAGGCCTCTAGCCAGAAGCCGGGGTGAATAGGCGTCCATTCGCCCGCTGGTGGTCGGACCGGCTGAGCCGATCACCTTGCCGGGCTTCGCCGGTGCAGGTCCGACAAAATACAAGACCTGTCCCGTGGGGTCAAACGGCAAATCTTCCCCTTTTTCCAGCGCTTCAATCATGCGTTTATGTGCTGCGTCTCTTCCCGTATAAACAACGCCGCTGATCAGAACGTTATCGCCGCAGCGCAGGCTTGCTGCCGCCGTGGCCTCGAGAGGGGCGGTTATTCTGATAACATTACGCATTGGAGGGCTCCCTCCCTTCCAAAATGACTTGACTGTGCCGGGTCACGTGGCAGTTGATATTCACCGCAGCCGGCAATCCGGCGATGTGGGTCGGAAAGACCTCCATGTTCACGGCGAGTGCCGTTGTCCGTCCCCCGAATCCTTGGGGCCCAATCCCCAGATCATTGATGCGGGTAAGCAGTTCATTCTCCAGCTGGGCATATGTGTGATCCGGATTCGCTTCCCCGATTGGCCGAAGAAGCGCCTTTTTGGCTAAATAGGCCGCTTTCTCCATGGTGCCGCCGATCCCTACCCCAACAACGATGGGCGGGCAGGGATTAGGGCCTGCTTTGTCCACCGTGTCTACAATAAAATCCAGCACGGCCGGCAGTCCATCGGAGGGTTTAAACATCTTCAGGGCACCCATATTTTCGCTGCCAAAGCCTTTCGGAGCTATGGTTATACTCAGGTTTGACCCCGGTACGATGTCATAATGGATCACAGCAGGGGTGTTATCGCCGGTATTCACTCTGTCGAACGGATCCTTGACTACGGACTTGCGTAAATAGCCTTTTTCGTAACCTCTGCGCACCCCTTCATTCAGGGCTTCTGTCAAATCACCGCCAACAACGCGGACATCCTGACCGACCTCAACAAAGAGCACCGCCATTCCGGTATCCTGGCAAATCGGCACCCTGTCTGACGCAGCAATTTCAGCGTTTTCCAGCAGCAGCCGAAGCACTTCTCTGCCTTGAGGCGATTCTTCTGTCCTAAGTCCGGCCCGTATGGCATCAATCACATCCTGATTAAGAATGCAATTTGCTTCAATACATAGTTTTTCCACTGCAGCATGGATTTCTTCAATATTAATGACTTTCATTTTGCCCTCCGGTTGATTGCGAAGTAAGTTTTAGGTCTTACAAATACGCGTTGGATTATGTTGCTAAAAATCTATGATTAAGTATAACGCAAATTAAATAAACACGAAAGGGTTCCGGAAAGTCTTAGCTAACGCCAAGCCCAACCAACAAGAAAAAGATGCCAATTAAATTGACATCTTCGCTGTAATACATTCTGTCATAATCAAACTTCCTGTAGGAATCAAACTTCGACACATTCCTCTTTGATGCATTCTTCTTTGACGCTTTCCTCTTTTTTTGAAAGCCGATCCAGTTTATCTGTGAGCGTTTCCATGATACTGATCAACCGCACCCGATCTTCGTGATCATAGGAAGACAATATACTGACGATATGATTCGTCCGCGCATCGATGACTGAACGGATCAACTTCTCCCCTGCCGGCAGAATATTCAGCCTGACGATCCGGCGATCCCGCTTTTCGCGGATTCGTTCCACATATCCCGCCTTTTCCAGTTTATCCGCTAAATCGGTTGCCGTACTGCATGCGGACGAAATCTCTCGGCAAAGTTCACCCATGGTGATCTGCCCTTTTTCATAGATAATCGATAATACGTCAAATTGTTGTCGGGAAATCCCCAGCTTTTCTGCAAAGTCATTCTTTTGCTTGTGGGTCGAAACGCACAGCCTTTGCATTAAAGTATCAAAATGACCCGCTAACTCTTTACTTTCCAACATCAAACACCCCACCTCAAAATCGATACACATTTGCTGGTTAAAACATCATTTGTTATTAATACCAGTTCCCATCTATATTACCATAATCCGGAAATAGTTACTAGCAAATTTAGCATTTTTATGACTAATTTTAAGTAAATTTCCGTTATTTTTATCTTTTTCTGGATGTGAACCTGTAATATAATTAACCATAGGTGAAATATCAATTATAATAGTCGTAATTAACCGTTACTTTATGATGCGGTTTGGCAAAAAAATCAGCTGCCAAAGAGATTAATCGCGCTTGGCGATGCTGTCGCACTATCGGCCGTGCTGCTGTCATTATGTGAATCCGCGTTATCAACTGAACTCTCATCCGCTGCCTCGATCGGTTTATTGGTCTTGTCCACGGAGGAACCAGCGGAATACCCAACGATGTCAGCACGGTAACGCAAATTATCCGTACTCAAGCTGCGATACGTTTTAATTTCCTGGCCCTCGACACGAATGGTGACGATTTCAACCGTGGCGAACTGAGTCAGTGTGTTGACTAGACCATAGAGAGCCGTTTCGGCAGCAACATTACTGTATGGCTGTAAGAATTCCTTACTGAGATCAACGATGGCAATACCGTTCTTGATCGCGATATCTTTTAGTGTTGTCTGCGGATTGACTACCGGATAGGAATCCGTCGCCCCACTGGGACCTAACAGCCATTGATTGACGGTTTCCCTGGCCAAGCTCAACGTCTTAGGGATCGTCCTGCTTTCCTCTATCAATAATTCGCCATTTTTATCGGCAAAATACAACTTCACTGTCTGTTCTCCCTGCTCAGGATTGGTGATAACAGCGACCGTATCATCCGATGATGTATTCCGGTTCAAAATTTGACTTAACGGCGTTTCACCTCCGTTATCTTTGACAAGGCCATCAAGAATATTACAGCCAACCAAGAAAAAAATGGACACGATTGCCAGGGTAAAAGTAAGCAACAGCTTTACTTTCCGCATAGTTATATCTCCTTTCAAATATTTTACGATCTGATAACAATCACCCGAAGCAATTTCGGGAAAAGAAAATATTCTTAAAATAGAATATGCTTTGTCCAATTCAATTAGAATAATGGGGGGCGAATAATATGAAAATCAAAGCGTTGATCGTTGACGACGAATCCCCGGCGCGTAAAGAATTACGTTATCTTCTGAAGCCTATCGAGGATGTACTGATCGTTGGTGAAGCCGAGAATGCACTGGAAGCGATGGAACTGATTGAGAATGTTGATTATTCCGTCATCTTCCTCGATATCAACATGCCCGGATTAAATGGTATAGAGCTTGCCCGGAAGCTATCCAACAGCCCCGACCCACCGGCAGTTATATTCACAACAGCGCATGAAGAATTTGCCTTTGACGCTTTCAGTGTGCATGCCTACGACTATCTGCTTAAACCTGTGCACCCCAAACGATTGGATGAAGCCCTCAATACCGTCCGAAAACGGCTGAAGCCTGTTTCCCAAGCTCCTAAAGTTTCTAAACCTCCTCTCCCTCCGATCCCTTCCCCATCTCCGACCGTAATACCGGATTCAAAAGTGGAATCCGATAAAGACGATGCCACCGAGGTAAGACCGCTTGAGGTGATCGCTGCGGAAAATAACGGTAAAACCATCTTGATCAGACCCGAAGAAATCATCTATATCTCGACGGATAAAGATAATGTCTATGTAAAAACAGAAGGGGAATTCCTGCTTACGCGGTATACACTGCGTGAATTGGAATCCCGCCTTGACCAGAAAACGTTTTTTCGAACGCATCGCTGCTATCTCGTCAATATCAAAAAAATGCGCGAACTTATCCCTTACTTTAACGGAACGTATACGGTGGTTGTCCAGGACAAAGAAAAAAGCGAAGTGCCTGTCAGCCGGACTCAAGCCCGTAAGCTGAAGGATATACTTGGGATCTAGTCGAATAAACGCCCCAGCAGGAAGCCGACTTTTTTAGTCGGTTTTTTATTTTTGGACGTCGAATCTAACGGCACGGCCGCTTTCCCGTCCACCGGAACTTCCGTCGATTCCTCAACATTTACAAAGCACAGCGGCGGATAAAGAACACACCACCAATTGGCCCCCTCCGCCTTTCCGATTTTGATTTCAACGGCTTCATACTCACCGCCGGGCAGAACAATATTGCCATACGACTTGGTCGGGAACGTAAAAACGCCATAGTCAAAGGAAACGGTATTTGTTTTGCCCCACTCCCAAATTACCTGTTGCGAAATCCGGAGCAATTCATCTTCCATGTCTAAGATCATTTCTCTGGATTCCGCCAGAGAGCCGGACTTCGCAAGCCGGGGGGCGACTTCTTTCAGAATGGCATCCCGGACGGCGTATTTTAAACGTTGATCGTCCTCACTGTCAGAATTGGCAATGACGTGGAAACGGATAAGTTCCTGTTTATTCATGTCGGGATTAATGGCTGATGTGGCTGCCGGATTTAAAAATAGAATCCCTGCGCACAGGCTAATGCATAGGATAAGACGATAAATGCTTTTATTCACAATGCCTTTGTTCATAATGTCTTTCTTTACAATTCTCTGCTCGTTGTATTTTTGGTTTTTTCTATAGATATTGAACATAATTCTCTCCTTATGTTATAGCGATAATCCATGGCCCCATGGCAATACAGCCATAGATAAAAATACTCCTCTTGTGGTAATTATTACCACAAGAGGAGTGCCTTATTCATCGCGTTATATTTTATTCAATAGAACAATATGATTCAAGTGGTATAGTTGATCTGCCATTACAGCAGGAAAAGAGTTGATCCAATGCTGCTTGATTTTCAGTCACCGCTTTATCTCGTCTATATCAGTACCATTGCCGGTTTGGCCACAACCGCAGGGTGTCTGCTCGTATTATTGTTAGGAAAACCGCCGGAATTCCTTCTGTCTGTTCTTTTAGCCGGCGCAGGAGGCGTGATGCTGGCGGTGGTCGTTTTTGACCTGTTACCCCTCGCACTGAGCTTCAAACAGCCGCAGATGGTGCTCTATGGCTTTCTGTCCGGTAATGTTCTTATGTTGATAGCCGACAAGATGTTGAAACGCCGCCATGATGGGAATATACTCAGTCGGCAAAGCCGTTTGCAGCGAACGGGTATCCTGATCGCCTCAGGAATCGCTCTTCATGATATTCCCGAGGGCATGGCGATAGCAGCCGGACATGAATCCACCGGCCAGTTAGGTATGCTGATCGCGATTGGCATTGCCCTGCACAATCTTCCGGAAGGAATGGCCACGGCGACGCCCCTGCTGATGGGAGGAACCCCGCGTTTCAAAATCCTGGCCCTCACGTTTGCGATTGCCTTTTTTACCCCATTCGGTGCGATCATCGGTCGTTTGGCAATGGAAGCGGTACAGACATCCTTGTGTTTCTTTATTGCGCTGGCCGCCGGTGCGATGATTTTTCTCGTCTTTGCCGAGTTACTGCCGCTCTCCCGGGAAAACCATCCGGTTTGGGCCTTTCTCGGCGGTACAGTGGGGTTTATAGCTTTTGGGTTAATCTCATCCCTATTACCGCATTGACAGCTATTTCAGTACGGTAGCCGCATAATCCCCCATCGCCTGGTAACCGGCTTTATTCGGATAGGTGCCATTATCCGTGTACTGACTAAGCATATGGTCTTCACTGTCAAAAAGTACGTTTTTAAAGTCCAGAACCGTGATCTTATTTTCCTGGGCATAGGCAACTTCCCATTCTCTGTATTGCTTATACAGCACGTCCGTATCTTTATAGGGTATAGGCAATGCCAATACCGGTACCATATCATTCGCTTTGGCTTTTTCAACCAGAGCCTTGATGCTATTCTGGTAATCCGCTAAGGATGTCCCTCTGATCGCATCCCCGACGCCGGCAAAAATGACGACTTTTCCAGGCTTTTGGGCGGTGACATCCTGATCGAAACGGTTCAACAGATCGGATGCATTCTGGTACGTTTTACCGGCATTGATGACCTCAATTTTAAGCACATCGCCTACGCGCTGGGGCCATGAAGCACTGGGTTCACCCGGATAGCCATAGGTGAAGGAATCTCCGAGGCAGACAATTTTGGTATTGGTTCCATCATTATTGGCAGCCGTGCCATCATCGGGATTAGTCGATGGTTTTTCTGCCGTATTATCCGAATCGGTTCCCGGATTGGTTATATTGCCGTCATTGTTCTGCACGTGCAAATAATTTTCGAACGAAAAGCTGAGTTGTCCAACATGCAAAATATCAAAATACCCCATGACGATGACAATGGCGGTCATCACAATGGAGAGTTGAATAATCCGGATCATCAAACGATATGTACGCAAAGTCAATACCTCCTTACCAATAATTTTCTACATATTTCGTCCAAATCCTCCCAAAGAAAAACATTTTTGGCGCCTCGGATGCGGTGCACTTCATTATTTGCCGCTGCATAACCTGATACATAAGGAGGTGCCTAAAACATGGACTACATTCTTAAAGCGCGCGAGCTCGGTGAAGCCCTGCTCAGTACACCCGAAGTGATCAAACTGAAAGAAGCTGAAGCACAAATCCAAAGTGATCCCGAGTGCGCCAAAGCATTTGCCACGTATCAGGAAAAAGAGCAGCAGATCCTGACAGCCCAAATGTTCGGCAAGGTTGTATCGGAAAAGGACAGTATTGCCCTGATCGATTTGAAAATGCGCTTGGCCAAGCAATATCCCGCCATCCGCAGTTTTTTCAGTGTTCAGCAGGAATTGGAAAAAATAATGGCTTCTGTCAATCTCACCATAACGACTACGATCTATGGGATGCCAAGCGCCGATCAGCTGCCAATACCCGAAGGATTAAAAGGGCTGGCCCAACAGCTCTTAAGCAGTATCGGCGGTGACAGCAATTCACCGACCATGAACATTCCCGAGGGGTTTAAGCTTCCGGACGGATTGAACATGGGAGATATTCTGAATCGTATCAATTCGAAAAGTTAGTACTACTAATCGGAACATGTTTTATTGGAAATTAACCGGCATCTATGAAAAGAGCCTGAAGCAATTCACTTCAGGCTCTTTTCAGTATTTAAATGATATCAGCGACTTATTCAGCGGTATTGACTTCCATTGACGGCGGCTTCATTACATTTTGCTCTTGTTCAGGGTGTCCCATGGTATCATGTGCTGCTGCCGGCGTGTCAGCCTGGGCCGCTATCGGCTGAGTTTGGGGTGTCGTTGGCTGCTGATAATTTCCGGGCATGTAATTAGGCTGTGCTTGCGGGGTATAACCGCCTTGCCTTTGACGCAGTCCCTGCGGCTGTTGTGCATAGCCGCCTTGTGGATATCCGCCCTGGGGATACCCGCCGGGATTCACGCCGCCGGCCGGTCGGGGGTACGGCTGCTGAACATAACCTCCCTGATATACTCCCGGCTGAAAGCCTCTTCGCGAAAAGCCCTGACCCCCATAAGCAGGCTGCTGATATGCTCCGCCCGGATAAGGTCCAGCGGCCGGCCGCGCATAGGGTTGCGCATAAGGCTGTACCGGTGGCGAAGGCGGGATCTGCGTCTGCGGGATGGCCGCTTGTTCGCCGCTTTCAGCTTTTCCCCCGAAACGACTGCCGACAAATCCTTTTACTCTGCCCCACATATCACCGCCTACTTTTTTAACAGGGCCTAAACCGCCAAAGAAGCCTTCTTTGACCTTCATGACGATTGGACCCTGCGGTGCCTGCATGATTCCCTGGGGTCTTTCCAATGAAATAACGACTTTGTCGTAATGCGCTAACGGAACAGTACTCCTGAAATTTGCCTGATACATTCCGTTTCCTGCAGGTTTTAAAGCGCCTGCATAAAATCCATTCTTGCCTTTGTTGTCCACTAAGTAGGCCGCGTACAGTGCCGGCGCATAAGGGCTTACCGTATGCGTAGGCGGCAGGTGGGCTATGACTGAAAAAGTGTTATCACCGCCGATGGTTGCCATTCCACTCCCTGAAAACCCCTCTGACGCAACCAGATTCAGCTGTCGGGATGGCATTAATCCCGGATCTTCAGGAATTCCTCCTCCCATCCCTTGAGAGAACAATCCCAATCCTCTGTTATGTCCGAACATCGCTTTCCCTCCTATGTTTGATATGCATTAATACGCTCATGTATCCATGCTATGACATAATATGTAGGCAATGAGGCAGCGGTTACTTAATTAAAGAAGTGAGCAGCCAAGAATTTACAAAAAAATTGTGTGAAGGCGCAATAAAATGGACTGTTACCAACGTACGATTACGTTGGCAACAGCCCTGTCATAGTTTACGCGTCAGCAATTATACGCAAAATGTGTGATTGCCAATATGCTTGACCACATCCCGTGTTTTGATCCAATTGTCGGTGGCGGTCATTGGATTATAGTAAAATACAGCGCCGTTCGTTGGATCCTGACCCTCTAAGGCTGCCAATGCCGCCTCATACGCTTGATCATCCGGTGTGAGCTCGATTTGTTTGTCATTCACAGCCGAAAACTGTCCCGGTTGATATATGACATCCTTGATCGTGTCCGGAAAATGAGAACTTTCTACGCGGTTTAAGACGACCGCTCCGACAGCAACCTGACCTTCAAAGCTTTCTCCCCGGGCTTCTGCATAGATGATTTTAGCTAAGAGCCGGATATCTTCCTCATCGCACACAATTCCTTGTCCGCGGGAAGGCTCGGATTGACGTTCCTGATCGCAAGCTTCATTATTTAAAGGTTCAGCGTTCAAAGCTATTTGCGAGTCGGCGGAGTCGGCTTCAGTATTGTTTAACTGGGGCATAGTGATAACCGAAAAGGATATGCTGTCATCATCGTTAGATATCATATCTTCAATTCTGGATGTCAGCCGATCGAATATACGTAAGAAATCTGTTTCCCTGGCTTTTTCGATAATGGTTTCGTTTATTTCCCATACCTTCGAAAAGACACTTTCTGATGGTTTTTCCGTAAGAGCATAGGCATGTTGAGTGGAAGCGCTGAGGAATAGCACGGTAGTCAGGACTATCGCTAAACCTCTGCGACATCGTCGGTCTACCAAAAAAAATCACCTCTTAGCAATTTACTATTTCTAGTGTTTCCCATAAAAGGTGATTTTTATACATTACTTGTACTAACGGACACAAGCCCTTGCTTTTGGTAGTCAGTGCAGGCACACGTGTGTTATTTTATCACGTGTTATGTTGTGACGTTATTATGCGATTAAAAAACTGACATTATACGCATGACTTTACATCATGCATTATTTTACTTTGTTGTCGTAGCCAGTGCGACTCCGCCTGTACTGGCGTTACCTGCACTGTCTTTGAGCGAATGGATGACCAGCCAGTAACGAGTGTTAGCCTTCAGCGGTGTTGCCGGAGTCACGGACATCCGGGTGCTGTCCAGGAATTTCGGAGTACAGACCGTTCTTTCTCCGGTTGCCACATTGATCAGCTCAATCCTGTCTGAAGTAACGGACTGCCAATCCATCGACTGGTTAAACGTGACCGTAAAAACTTTGTTCAGCGGAATATTGCTCATATCACCGGCTTTGACATAGCCGGGATAATAAATAGCATACCGGTCAGTTAAATCGTCTTCATGGAAGGGCTCCCACCCGTTAATACCTCCCGACTTGAATGTGGTGGTAACATAAGCTGAGTCAAGAATTTTCTTGCCAATCAGCCAGTTCTCTTGCTTACGGATATCTTGCAGGGAAAGCGGATAACTGTAGGGTCCGGCTTCAAGCAGAAGATAATCCGATTTATCCGTCGCGCTGTTCAGCTGAGCGGCATTATAATCCTTGAGCATCAAAACAGCTGTTTTCATGGCATTGACCCCAGTCAGATCCAGGTGGGGTTTGACCCCAATGAAGTCAATGGGCAAATAGTTCGGAGAGAAGAACCGGTATACGGACATTTTTAAATAGTCGCCATTGGATAACGGCATGAGCGCTTTCACCCGACCGGAACCATACGTCGTTTCCCCGATCAGTGTCGCCTTTTCGTGATCCCTGACGGCTGCGCTGACTATTTCCGATGCGCTGCCGGTATATTTGTTTGTCAGGAACACGATGGGCCCCTCCAGAAGATAATCTTGTTTTTCGGCGTTGGTCACAACGCCCAAACCGCGGCTTCCCGTAACAACCGCCGTCTTATCGCCGATAAAATAACCAAGAAGTTCGATAGCGGACTGGGTATAACCGCCGCCGTTATTCCGAAGATCGATGATCCAGCAATCCGCTCCTTTTCCCATCATGGTGCGGGCCGTTTGATTAAATTGAGAAACAGTGTCCTCACCAAAAGAATAGATGGCGATATAGCCGATGTGGTTCTCCAAAAGTGAACCTTCCACCAACGGCATTTCAATCGTCATACGCATGAGGGTAAAGCTGAGTGTTTGGGTCCCTCTGAGCACGTTGACTTTGACCGTAGTTCCTGCAGCACCTCGGAGCTTTCCGGCACAATATTCCAATGTCTTGCCGGCTAAAGCATAACCGCCGGCTTCGATAAAAATATCTCCCGGCCGGACCCCGGCCTTATCCGCGCCGTAGTCTTTCAAGACCCGGGTGACTTTGACTCCCTTAGTTACCCGCTCCATCTCCACACCGACACCCGAGAAACTCATATTAAGGGTATCCATGAATTGATCATATTCGGATGCCGTCATATATTCGGTGTTCCTTTCCCCCAAGCGTTTCAGGATTTCTTCCACCGTCGGGGCACTCAGGACGTCATCGGAAACGACGTCGACATACTTATATTTAAGCAGGTCCCGGACCTCGTCAATCATATCGTTTTCTGCGCCCAGCACGGCAAGCGGTGCTCCCAGCGTCAGACAAACTGCGATTAACAACGCCAAAACGTAACGAAGGTGCTTTTTCGTATTCATCCTTTTCCTCCTGGTGTAAGTGCTTAGTCTACTTGTTGATTTATTCAAGATTTAATTCGACAAAATCAATGATAACCCTTTCTAAGATGTTTGCATAATCAAAGCTTTTCCGATAATATATTCTAGTAGGTCGTTTTAGAAGCCCATTTTTTCGAACCACAGGGTGTGTCGGACATAACCCGTCATCAGGCGGTTGAATTGACACATTGGTTATTTTTTTCATATGGAAGGTTAAATAATGGCTAATATGCTTGATTATTCCAAAAAAGTATTTCTTGCTCTCGTCATCATTGCAGCAACAATCTTCATCCCCTATGGCCTTTATAAGATATTTCCGCACTTTGTTCCGTTTATTCTGGCCTATTTTACCGCCCTTCTGCTTGAGCCGGTTATTAATTGGCTGGACAAAATACTGCGACGCAAACGGAAAACAGCAGCGATCACCATTACCTATATCGGCTTTATGATTGTCGTTGCCCTCTTGAGTTTTTTAATCGTCTATAAATTGTACGGGCAGTTCTTAAGTGTTCTTGATACGATACAGTCCAACGGCCCCGGTATCCAGGTATGGGTCTTGAATGTCGTCGATCAGATTCAGATCTATGTCGGGCAACTGCCTCCGCAGCTCTACGAAATGGTCATGAATTGGGTCAATGACCTTTCTCAGATCAATTTTGTTTCGCTGATAGGGTCATGGACGATCAGTATCTCGACGGCGATTCCCAATATGTTCTTTTTGTCTATCATCTACTTCGTGTCCGTTGCACTCTTCTGTTCTCAATTAGGCAATATCCACCGCTTTTTCTATTCTTTCTTTAAGGACTCATCCAAG
The DNA here is from genome assembly GCF_024972775.1 of Dehalobacter sp. DCM. Taxonomy (NCBI): domain Bacteria; kingdom Bacillati; phylum Bacillota; class Clostridia; order Eubacteriales; family Desulfitobacteriaceae; genus Dehalobacter; species Dehalobacter sp. DCM. Next base: position 4,113,163 of record NZ_CP092282.1, read on the forward strand.
CTTAAAGTTGTCTATATATTAGGTGACTTGCGTAACGCAACTTTCGGTTTTCTCAAAGCACAAATTATCTTAAGCTTTATTACTTACTTTATCAGCTTCTTTGGTATGCTGATCCTCGGGGTAAAATATGCTGCCATCATGGCCTTTATCATCATCATCGTCGATATCCTTCCGATCCTCGGAACCGGGTCTGTTTTGGTTCCCTGGGCACTAATCGCATTATTTATGGATAATTACTTCCTGGCAGCCGGCCTGATCGTGCTTTACATTATCATCATTGTGGTTCGGCGATCAATCGAACCGAAGATCCTTGGTGAACGTATCGGTCTGGGCGCACTGGCTACCTTGATCAGTATATGGATTGGTTTCAAGGTCATGGGACTTTTGGGTGTATTCCTTTTCCCGCTAGCGTGTATCTTTTACAAAGCGCTGGTTAAAGTCGGCGTGATCAAGATGAACTTTAAGATATAGCTATTTGCCCTTGATTTTATTCGCCAGGTCATCCGCCAGGGAGTACATCACCGGGATCAGAACGAGGGTCACCAGTGTGGAAAATATCAGTCCAAAGACAACAACAATGGCCATCGGTGTCTGAAATTCGGAACCTTCACCGATACCTAAGGAAAGCGGCAGCATGGCCAAAACCGTGGTTAAGGTCGTCATGACAATCGGTCTTAACCGGATCGGTCCCGCTTTAATAATCGCCGTATGGACATCTTCATGGTAAATCTTGCGCCGGGTATTGACATAGTCCACTAGAACGATGGCATTGGAGACGACGATCCCCGAGAGCATGATGATACCGATAATCGACATGACGCTTAGGGGCTTGCCGGTAATGAAAAGACCCAAGAAGGCCCCGGCGAAACCTAACGGCATGGAGAACATAATCACAAACGGATAAATGAGGGACTCAAACTGGGAGGCCATGACCATATAGACCAATACCACCGCTAATCCCAGTGCCAAGAAGAGGTTGCTGAAGGCGTCGGTCATTTCTTTTTGCTGCCCGCCTAACTCGAAGGAATAATTATTGGGCAGATGATAATCTCGCAAGGCGTTTTGGATATCCTGGGATACGCTTCCCACATCCCTGCCGCTGATCTGCCCGGAAATCGTCAGTGTGCGCACCTGGTTATCTCTGTTGATACGTACGGGGCCGCGGGTCACCGTAATATCAGCGACCTCTCCCAACGTGACCGTATATCCCAGATTGGTGCTGATGGGAATCTGCTCAAGGGCCTGTAAATTCCGGCTGAAGGTTTCATCCCCTTTGATTTTGACATCGATCTGCGTCCCCTGATATTTATACTGTGTCGCGGTAACACCTGAAATGGTGGATTTTACAGCGGCAGCAATCGTTCCCGCATTCAGCCCATATTGGCTGGCTGCCTGCCGGTCCACTTGAATTGCCACTTCGGGGATGCCGTCTTCATAACTGGATTTCACTTCCCGCGTACCGGGAATTTTTTTGATTGCCGTTAAAAAATCATCGCTGATTCGTTTCAGTTCGTCCAGGTCATCTCCTTTGATGGTAATGCTGATCGGGTCACCGGCGCTCATCATGGACTGAGCCGCGGTGACACTGATCTTGGCTCCCGGCACATCGACGAGCCGATTCCTTATCTCGTCAGATATCTCGGTTACGCCGCGCTTCCTCTCGGCAAGGGGCAGCAGTTTGACGGTAAAGGAGCCGACATTGCCGTTCCCGCCGGAGAAGCTCATCTGGCCGCCGGACCCCGCATCCATAAAGATCGTATCAATTTCGGGGATATCCGCAATTTTGTCTTCGATCTGGGTCATGATCGCGACGGTATCCTGAACTTTCGCCCCATCCGGCAGTTTCACACTAACCGAAACCATCCCCTCATCCGTGGTCGGAAAAAACTCCGCCCCGACAGCCGCCACAGAGGCCAGCGATACCACGAAAATCAAACTGGTAATGACCAGAACCCGTTTACGATGCGTCAAAGACCATTCCAGCAGCCGCTTGTAAGAACGCAGCAAGGCCTCATACCCCGCATCAAATTGATCATGTGCTTTATTCAGGAAAGCCGGTGTCCGGAATAAACCTTTGTTTATCCTTTCATCCGAAGGCATTTTTTCAGATAATGTGCTTTCCGATGTATCTCGGGTTTCTTCATACATTAAACTATTGCCCTGCGGGCCCTTCTTCCTGTCCACTTTTAACAGCTTGGAAGCCAGCATCGGAACCACAGTCATGGACACGATCAGGGAAGCCCCCAACGAAAAAGCGATGGTCATGGCAAACTGCCTGAATATCGTCGAGACCAACCCTTGGACAAAAACGATGGGCAAAAATACCGCGACGGTGGTCAGCGTCGACGCCATAACCGCGACAATGACTTCGGAAGATCCCTTCACTGCGGCATCGACGCGGGAATAGCCATTCTGCCTGAACCGGTATATATTTTCGAGAACAACGACAGAATCATCCACCAGACGCCCGATACCGAGCATCAGTCCACCTAGGGTCATCAAGTTCAAGGTAATATTGGAGAAATAGAGCAGACAGAACGTGGCGATAATCGAAATCGGGATGGACGATGCAATAATGAGTGTCGAACGCACATTCCGCAAAAAGATATACAGGACAAGGACCGCCAGCAATGCCCCGACGACGCCATGCTCAGCCACCGAATACAGCGAAGCCTTGATATACGCGGCATTATCCTGAACAACGGTGATGGTGACCCCTTTCAGTTCGTCCTGAATCCCAGCGATTTCGGCCTGAGCCGCTTCAGATACCTGTACCGTATTGGCATCCGAACGTTTCTGGATGGAAATATTGATGCCCGGATTGCCGTTGGCTTTGGCTATCGTTGTTTGTTGATCCTGTTTCAGTTCAATATCGGCAATATCCCGGAGCTGTATGGTTGAACCGGTGGGCAACGGGATTAGCAGCTGTTCAATTTCCGCCACAGACTTAAATTCCCCGCTTGTTTTTATGGTCAGTTGCTGACTGCCCTTCTTAACCGTTCCTCCCGGCAGATTGATATTTTCCGCAGCCAGGATTCCCTGAAGGTAGGATAAACTGATGCCATAACCCGACAGTTTTTCATGATTGGTACGAATCTCAATAATATCCTTTGCCCCGCCGCTCACGGAAACAGACGCAACCCCTTCTGCTCTTTCCAGCCTGGGCTGAACCGTATCCTCAGCTAAGGTCTGCAGTTCGGACATGGACATGGTGGCTGACGAAAGCGAAAGCGTAAGTACCGGTGTGGAATTCATATTGAGTTTCAGGACCATGGGGTTGCTGACCCCATCCGGGAAGTAATCTTTAATCAAATCGGTTTTTTCACGGATATCCAAGGCGACCTGGTCCATATCGACACCGTAATTGAACTCCAGGATAACCAGGGAGCTTCCCTCCGAGGAAATCGAGCTCATGTTCTTCAGATTCTGTGTCGTCGATACGGCCTGCTCGATGGGCTTGGTAACAATGTTCTCAATTTCCTGCGGTCCGGCCCCATTATAGGAGGTACTGACAATGGCATACGGTAATTCCATTTCTGGCAGCAGATCCAGCGGGATGCGTGTAAACGAAACAAAGCCAAGGATAATCACGATAAAAACAAGCATCAGAACGGTAACGGGACGTTTTACCGATGTTTCAGATAATTTCACTTTTGGGAGCCCTCCTCTGTTGAGGTAACATCCTTCCCGTCCATGGTGACAACCTTAATTTCCGAGCCATCCTGGACAAAGCTTTGCCCGGTGACAATAATAACGTCTCCCTCGGATAAGCCGCTGATGATCTCCGTTTCGGTGCCGCTCTCCAGTCCGGTTGTCACTGCTTTCTCCGCTGCGGTTTGTCCGTTGACGATATAGACAACATTTTTGCCGCCGTGGAAAATGACGGCATCGGTGGGTACGGCCAAGACATTATCTTTACTGGCAATACTTAACGACACATTGGCGAACATCCCCGGTTTAATCACACCCGACGCATTATCGATATAGGTCTTCAATGTGTATTTCCCCTGGGCATTGGCGGCAGGGCTCAAGCTGTCGATGATACCAGTCACTTTCAGTGAAGCGGATGGAACATCGATCGCGACCTTCTGGCCCCGGGTGACCTGATTGATCTCATTTTGCGTTATGCTGACGGTAACAATAGCCCGTGCATAATCCACTATCTTTGCCGGGGGCATGGCACTGGTGACGGTTGCCCCGATTTTCACATCAAGCGCACTGAGAATTCCGTCCATGGGTGCTTTAACATCCATATCCGCCAGCGCTTTCTGCGCCGATTCGTAGGACGCCGTAGCTTGGGCAAACTGTCCCTTATACGTCTGCAGTGTAGCGTCGGATGCCATTAGTGCAGCCTGGTCCAGCTCGGCTTGACTCACTGCGCCCAGTTCAAACAACGCTTGCATATGCTCATAATTTTTCTTGGCTGTTTCATAGTTCTTTAAATTGGTTTCATATCCGGCTTTGGCGATCTGGTAGACCGCCGCCGCCTGGTTATAGCTTGTCATCAAATCGGTTTTATCCAGGCTGAACAGGACCTGTCCTTTCTTGACGGTATCCCCGGCCTTGACATAAATGGCAGTGACTTTCGCCGGTGTTGTGACGACCACAGCGGCTTCCTTATCCGCCTCGATCTTTCCGCTGAGAGTGATGGAAGCCGAAATATTATGTTTTTCCAAGGTCATTGTTTCTACCGGAACATAGCTTTGTCGGTTTGCCTCAGCGGCCTGTTTCTCCGCCGCGCTTTTTACCGATCCGTAAATCCTGAGACCAACAAACAACACGATGATAACCGCAATGATTGTCAGAATAAATTTCCTGGATTTCAATTTGTCTTTAAACGCCACTTTCAGAACCATTTTTCTCCCCCGATTGCCTGCATATTTCTGCCGACATAAAAAATTTATCTCTACTATAGGCACTTTATTACCTATGTTACCTTTATTTTTTCATCGGGTCAATCATTAACATTTTAAATCAAACCGGCAAGAAATGACAAGCAGCCGGCTTACCTGTGGTAAGCCGGCTGCCCATGTTATAGGAGCTTAGAAGCTGGTGTGTCAATGATTCCGTATTTTAATATATTACTTATTGTTGCCCTTGCCGTTACCCGCTCCGTGTTTAGGGGTGTCTGGCGCCGGCCTCTTCTGCGGTTGTATCTTTATTAGGAACAAGAACCGAAGTATCCCCTGTGGGCTCGGTTGTCTCGGATTGCGTCACCGCGGGATCCCCGGAAATGGTCTCTGCAAAAATAGAACCCGGCGCCACAAACAACATTAACAGGACACATAGGATCGGAACGAGAATCATTTTGGCTTGCATTTCTTTCTCTCCCCTTTCGCATAATCGCCGCTTCAGCCAATCAGGCTTGCGGCAGTGAGCCGTCAGGGTAGCCGCTCTGTCCCATGCAGGGACAGCGACCAATAAAAAATACCTGTTTCCCGATTACAGAAACAGGTATTTGATCATCACAAAATTAATCATGATAACTACCCAGTTCGGCAACCCGGCTGTCATAATCTTTCGATCTTAGACCCGTGGCTTTGCGTCTCCGCCTTTCGACGAATTTGCCTTTTTCGTTGTGATGCCATTATTATAATACAGCTATGGACAATAATCAACCATTGATATGACTTAAACCATTTTTCAGCTATTTTAGGAGAAATAGGACTTTGGTCACAATGACAGAGTATCGGCGCTCGTCGGTTCTGAATAGGCGCTGAAGCTGCTGCCATTATAGGCTCGGATCTTATAGAAGTACGTCTTTCCTGCTTCCAGACCCGTATTCGTATATTCCAAACCGACCGATGCCGCAATCACGCTATACGGTCCGTCAGCCTGATCGGCACGGTATATCGAGTAGGAATCCGCGTCCCTGACCGTATTCCATGTCAGCTTGATCTCATTGCTGCTCAAGGCCGACGCGGTTAAATTTGACGGGATCCCCACCGATGCCGTTTGGGCAAAAACACTATCCGACAAGTCACTCATTCCGGCACTACCTGATGCCTGAATCTTGTAATAATAGGTTTTTTCCGCAAAAAGTCCGGTATCAAGATAACTCGTGGTAAGAACCACCTTGATTCGGGCATAGGTTCCTGTCTCGGAAACCGCCCGGTAAATCGCATAGGATTCGGCATCGGGGACGGGGGCCCAGCTCAGATTGATATCTTTGGAATTGATGGCAACCGCCATTGGATTCGCCGGCTTAGTCAAAGCATAGCTTTGGGCCGACAAGCTGTTTAATACATCGGACGGTATGACCTCGATACCGCCAAAAGCCGTGATCGATGTCACTTCCCGGTCCTGAATGAAAGTCAAAAGCGGGGCTGGAGCCGGATTACCGGTCAAAAAGACCGGTGCCGACGTCATTGCCGCTAAAGCAGAGCCGCTGAGCGCATCCGGGTAATTCTCCCCGGTCGCGGTATAACAGTGAGTAAAATTCAGACTGTCGGCATAATGCTGAATGACAGCTAAGTTGGTATCGTAGCGATTATCCCCATCCAGGCGCGTTGGTGCAGGCAGCGTGTCAAGAACTGTGTCGCTGATCACGCCTGTCCCTCCGACAACCATCACAGAAGCCGCCTTGTCTTTCAGATAAGCCAGGATATTGGGATCAATGCTATCTTTGCCTGTCAGCAGAATCGGATAACCCTTCAATGCGGCTATAGGAGCAATGGACAACGCGTCCGGAAAATTACTTCCGGTGGCCACCACAGCCTTGTCGAAAGTCCCCAGCTGCATCGCTACAAACAGAGAGGTTTCAAAACGGTTGCTGCCCGCAATTCGCGTCACGGTGATCCCACTGTCTTCGATGGTCTGTTCCACGGCAGTGGAGATAACATCCGGCCCCCCGACGATAAATACTTCCTTCACACCGAGGGCAGCAAAAACAGCGCGGGTGCTGTCATTCAGCTTATCCTTGGAGGTCAGCAGGATCGGCGCGTCATATTTGCCGGCCAAGGGTGAACCGCAGAGCGCATCCGGAAAGTTATCTCCGCTGGCCAGTACCGCATAATCCGATACCTTCCAGCCATGCAGCGCTATTTCCGCAGCGGTTGCATAGCGGTCCGTTCCGGCCAAACGATATGTATTCTCTGCATCCCCGGGGACGCTGACCGGATTCGGTGTGATTTCTCCCCAAGCATCAGCAGGTAATCCCCCCAGCAACAACAAACAAAAAATGGTGATGCCGGCTGATAAACGAACCATCCATTTCTTCATCGCTATCTCTTCCTCTTTCATTCTGCCGTTCTGATTACTTTTTTTTTAAATAAAAATGCAATCCATGCTCCGCTTGTCGCCGGAACTGTGGCACGCAGACCTAATTTGAAGTAAATGTTGGAGATAATCTTTTGTGTAGTTATTTCAAATACGTTGTACTAGTAAACTAGGCTTACGCCATGCCTTATAGCGCCGGCGATATGTATCCCTATACCCCGATAAATATCTCCACGTAGATATACCCGTACTTCGGACTGGACACGATGCCGATCCCGATCTCATCATAGGTTGTGTTCAGGATATTGGCGCGGTGTCCTTCGGAATGCATAAACGCGGTATGGGCGCTGTCCACCGAACTGTTTCCGGCCAGATTCTCTCCGGCAGAGCGATACGTAACACCATACTTTTTGAGCATATCAAAGGGCGTCCCATAGGTCGGTGACGTATGGGAAAAGTAATTATTACTCACCATATCGTTGGCTTTAAGTAAGGCCAGTTCCACCAGCTTGGCATTGATCTTCAACGGCGCGAGGCCCAGTTTTTCCCGTTCCCCATTAACCAGCGCCAACATGCGCTGTTGGGCCGAACTGAGAGAGACTTTCGTACTTGCCGGTGGTGGTGTTGCTGGGGTTGGGGTCGTCGATCCTGAAGTTGCTGGCGGTTCCTCATTTCCCGAAGTCACATCCGCCGTGGGTGTCTTGGGTTGGGTCGTTGTCGGCTGTTTGGCGGGTGTCGATTCTGGTGCTGTTGCTGAGGGCTGCGAAGCCGTCTGATTGGATGGTTTCACCGTGGTTTTCTTTGTTATTGAATCAGAAGATTTACTTTGAGTTTGGGACGGTGCCTGAGAGTCTGCAGACGGCTGACTTTGAGACGGCGCCGAAGGAACGTTTTCAGGTGTATTGGCTGACGCCTGCTCCGTCTGGGTATCGGTTGAGCCGAATAAGCCCGCGATGTGCTTAACTACCCCATCAGAAGACGGAATAAACGTGAAAAAGACGAAGGCAAACAGGACAATGGTAATCGTTAATGTGCCAATTAATTTCTTCATCGTTTCTTATATCCTCCTTCGTACATACCATCTTGAGAAATAAATAATTTAATGCCAAAAATCTAATCTCAACTTTAATCCAGAATAAATCTAATCAAATAGATAAGGATTTTACTTATATTCGCAAAATTTTTCTTATTAAATTTATAAACAAACAAGAATTATGTATTTGAATTAATATCATTTTCAAAATGACTTCTGATAATGACCTTTTATAACAACTTTAATAATGAATTCAAATATTAAACTTGAAATAAAGTCTTCAAGCAATGAACTTAAAATAATTATCATAATTGTACAGACCTATTCTATTATACAACGAATATAGTTAATTTTAAATGCCATTTTTGCCCATTACGTTGTACATTCCTGCATTACGCTTTCCATTCTATATTTGTTGTACGATAAAAATAGGGCCATTGCCTACGAATTTTTCAGTTGGCAACGGCCCTTTGTCTTATTGACAGCGGAAACCCCTTATAACGTCATCAAATTCTTGATTTGCTTCTCCAGACTGGTGCTGACAGCTGAGCTGTTGCCAACAATGCTGGCACTGGCAATATAGCCACGATTGTACGTCAGGAAATACTGCAGGGATGTGGGCAGGTAATTTTGCGGGACAGCAACGATGATCGCTCCTTTTTTGGCGGCAAGCGCCGCGGCCAGAAGAGCATCACCCCGTGGTTTGCTGGAAGTAATGTCTTTGCTCGAAGTTAGTGCCGAGCAGAAGTAGATGTGTGATTCATCCGTAAAAAGGTTCCTCAGAATGGCCCATTCGGTGGCGTAACGGTCAGATCCGCCCAGGCGCTCCACCACATAACTCGTGGTGAGAGTTGTTCCCACAGCGGTTCCGATTACACTCTCCCCGCCCAGAAGGATAACTTTGGCAGGATCAAGCCGGGATAGCTGTGCTTGGGTTACCGCCGGAATCTTGTCCTTGTCTGTCAATAAGATCGGGCAGCCGCTCGCGGCGGCAAAGGAACTGGCGGCCAAAGCATCCGGTTCACCCTGTCCATAGGCGAGATAGACCGTATCGGCACTACTGAAATAAGCCGCGATCTTGGCGGAGGTGGCGTAACGGTTTTCTCCGCTGATTCGCTCCACCGTATAGCCCGCGCCTTGCAGGGCTGTTTCAATTCTCTGTGAGATAGCGCCATATCCGCCGATAATAAGCACTTTTGTTGCTCCCAATGCGGATATTTCAGCCGAAATACGGCTGTCCAGCTGAGATGACGGATTCATTAAAATCGGGGCGTCATAGAGTCTCGACAAGGGAACTGCCGTCAGGGCATCAGCCATGCTGTCATCCCGGGTGAGGATAACGGTGGAGGCGGACGTCCAGCCCTCTTCGGCAACGCTAATGGCGAGCTCCAGATTACTGCCAGCCGATCCCCCGATCCGCGCATCCTGGGTATAGGATGCCCCCACCGCCAGTGTCCCTATCTCATAGTCAGCATAGAGAAAGCGAATGGTACCTTCCTTCGTCGGTGTGATGGAAAACGAATAGTAGCCTGTATAGGATGTGGTACAGCTCAGGGTACTGTCAATACCGGCATCACTGGCGTCAATCGTAATTGTTTTGCGGGAAAGGGCAATCCCGCTTGTATTATATAAATAACCGCTGATCACGGATTTTTTAAATTTGGCTGCTTCACCGCTGATCGTCAGTGATGGCTTATAAACAGTAATTCCGCCTGAGGCAGTGTTATTGCTGCTGTCATGAAGATAGAGATAATAGGTTCCGGGGGTATCCACCACAACATTGTTAACAGAATAACTTCCGTTGCTGCCGGTAACAGAATAATATTTGACACGGCTATAGGCATCCACCGTGTAAGCGGACACACTGCCGGTAAATGCCGCACCGCTTTGATCGTATAACAGGAGCTCGATGTTGGTCGTTTCTCCAACTAAGACAAGTACGTCCTCGGTTGATTGAAAAACCATTGAGCCCAGACCTGTCGTGGCAGCACTTGCTTTTCCGTTGATTGCCAAGACCATGGTGACGACCATCAGCAGTACCACTGCGTTGCGTACAATCGCATAGTCGAATATGCTTTGTTTCTTATTAGGCGTTTTCCATTGTTTCATATTTATTTACCTGCTCCTCTCCGGTTTACAATTGGACCATTTCTCATCGTGCTTATTCATATCTGAGAGCCTCGATCGGATTCAGTGAGGCGGCCTTTTTCGCCGGAAAGACACCAAATACGATCCCAATCAAGGCGGAGAAGGTAAACGCCATGATCACGGAAGAAAGAGAGACCTTGGTGGTCATACTGGCAATCTTTGCAATGATCAGCGAACCTCCCCACCCCATGATGATTCCGATGATGCCGCCCATGACGCTTAAGATTACCGCTTCAATCAGAAATTGAATCAGGATATCCGATTCCTGTGCTCCGATTGCTTTCCGTATCCCTATTTCCCGGGTGCGCTCCGTAACGGAAACAAGCATGATGTTCATGATTCCTATCCCGCCAACCACCAGAGAAATTGCCGCGATGCCGCCGAGGAGCATGGATAAGGTTTTAGTGACCGATTCCATCGTTTCCAGCACTTCTTCCTGATTGGCTACGGAGAAATCATCCTCATCGTCTGCACTCAAATTATGGGCTGACCGCAGCAGTGTCGTGATTTCATTTTGGGCATCCGTCATTTTCTCCGCAGAAACCGCCTGAACAAAGATCTGTCTGACAGAGTTACTGCCGGTCAGCCGAAGCTGCGCTGTGGTGATGGGCATCAATATCATGTCGTCGTTATTGGAAAACCCGGAAGATCCTTCACTCTCGGTAATGCCAATCACCTGGAATGGAATGTTATTAATTTTGATACTCTTGCCGATCATGCTGTAGTCTAATGTCCCCAACAGATTCTCTACCACCGAAGGGCCGAGGACGACGACCCGTTTATACGCCGACATTTCTTGTTCAGTAAAAAACCTTCCGGCACTTAAAGACGTGCTGCGGACATCGAGATAGGCGTCCGTCGTGCCATAAATCGTTGTTTGTGTATTTCCGCTGCCATAAACAACCTGGGAATTGGTCGAGGCTACAGGCGCAACTGCTTTGATACACGTCCCCTCTGCCAGCAGTTCAGCGTCACTTATGGTCAAGGTGTTGGCACTGCCCATCCCGCCGCGCACTCCCCCGGAATTCGACTGCCCGGCGGTAATGGTCAGCAGGTTGGAGCCTAGTCCCTGGATCTGAGAGGTCACGGAGGCGGAAGCCCCGTTTCCGATCGCCACCATGGCGATAACGGCACCAACCCCGATAATGATCCCCAGCATCGTCAGCATCGACCGCACTTTATTTACTCGTATCGCTCTTAGCGCTATTCGGATACTTTCAAACAAGTTCATCTGAGGTCCTCCTTCGCCATTTCCTTCCGGTTGGCTGAAGCCAGCTTCGGATTGATAACGGCTTCATCCCTTTCGATCCGGCCATCCTTGAAGCGAACGATTCTGCGGGTATATTCGGCAATATCCGGTTCATGGGTGACGATGATAATCGTATTTCCTTTCTTATGCAGCTCCTGAAAGATAGCCATGACTTCCTCACTGGAGCGGCTGTCCAAATTACCCGTCGGTTCGTCAGCTAGAATGACCGATGGGTTTGTTACCAGGGCCCTGGCTATAGCCACCCGCTGCTGCTGCCCGCCGGAAAGCTCCTGGGGTTTGTGATGAATCCTGTCCCCTAATCCCACTGACTTTAACGCCTCAATCGATCGAAGCTGGCGCTCATCTTTGCCCACCCCCGCATAAATCAAAGGCAGTTCGACATTCTCCAAAGCAGAGGTTCGGGCCAGAAGGTTAAAACCCTGAAAAATAAACCCCAGCTTTTTATTGCGTATCGTGGCCAGTTCCCGCGTCGATGCATGGGAGACATCGATGCCATCGAGGAAATATTCTCCTGCGGTGGGCATATCCAAACACCCCAATACATTCATGGTGGTGGACTTACCGGAACCGGACGGGCCCATGATGGAGACGAACTCACCTTGGGATACATGCAGGTCAATGCCCCCGAGAGCAATAACCCGGACTTCCCCCGTTTGATAGATTTTTTTAATCCCTTTAAGTGTAATCACTGTCTGTGACCCTGCCTCTCCGTTTCATCTTATTGTCCCGGACCTCCGGAAGGCATGCCGCCAGACGGCGGGCCGCCTGTTCCGCCTCCCGTCAGGCTGCGCAGGCTGTTATTATTGGAATTGGTATTTCTCGAAGACGAACCGCTCGTGGAGGACGCGATCACTGTTTGGATGATAACGCTCTGACCTTCGGTCAACCCGCTGATAACCTCAACATTCGTTCCGTCATCCAAGCCGATCTCTATCTCAACAAATTGGTAATTTTCTCTAGTCCCTTCGGATTGATTTCCGGTGTTGCTCCCCGTCGTATTGGAAGGCCTTGTTGGTCGTGTACCACTGGTACTGTTATCGGTTCCTGATCCTGACGGCAATGGGCTGCTGCCCTGACCAGTGCTCGCGTTTCCCTTAGAAGCGCTATCCTGTGTCCCTGTTGACGCGGGCTGCGACGCATCCGTTGACTGGGCCTGGCCGGACGTTACTAATACGCCGGTTACCCCGCCCCGGGTAATCACCGCTGCACTGGGTATCGTTAATACATCCTTGGCTTCATTCGTGACAATAGATACATTGACACTCATCTGATCCCGCAAAAGATCCGTTGGTTCATCCACTTTTATCGTGATGGCATAGGTCACCACGTTCTGATTATTAGTCCCGGCAAGAGAGACGGTTTCGACTGTCCCCATCAGTACGGTGTCTGCAACGGTATCCATGGTCAGGTTCGCCTTTTGCCCTGCCTTCAGCTCGGTTATCTCCGTCTGGTCCACCGACGCTGTTACCGAAAAATCTTTCGGATTGGCCACCAGCGTCATGACGGTACTTTGACCGGCGACATTCTGGTACAGTTCTGCCGAGCAGGATACGATGGTCCCGTCCTGGGGCGCCTTTAAAATAGCGTCAGCCAGATCCTGCTGCGCCGTCATCAGTTCAGTCTCGCTTTTCGTCAGTGCCTCTTTGGCTGAAAGATAGTCGCTCCCGGCACCTTGTTCAAAATCACTTAAAGCCGCTTTGGCCGCATCATACTGATCCTGCGCCACTTCTAAATCCTTGGCTGCTCCGCCGTTTTTCGCATTCTGAGCGTCCTTCAGATTAAGCTGGGCCTGACTTAATGCCGCCTGCAGCTGATATGTATCCGTTTCACCGGAGCCTTGGGCTTCGGCTAATTTCTGACTGGCTGCTTTTAAATTCATTTCCGCCAGGTAAACCTGGTTTTCCAGATAATCAGGATCCGCTTTCTGCTGAGCCGTAAGCAGGCTCTTCTCGGCTGAAACCAAACTTGATTTCAGTTTGCGTCCCAAATCACCCAGGGTCTGGTTATAATTGGCTTGGGCCGAAGCATAATTTTGCTGCGCTTCTTTGAGCTGCTGTTCTAAGGTGGTCGTATCCAGGCTGGCTAAGGGATCTCCTTTTTTCACTACATCACCGGTCGTGACATAGATTTCCTGTAGCGTACCGCTGACTTCAAATGAGAGCGGCATCGTTTGGGAAAATTTCGTTGTCCCGGTAGCGGTGATGTTTTTTTGCACGGTCCCTTTCGTTACTTGCGCTGTTGTTGTCTGAACGTTGGCTGCTGTCTGGGTATCCGATTTGAAAACGAATACTTTCAACGCAATCAAGGTAATCACGATAATGCCGATGATAAGCCACGTCTTCTTTTTCATCTTTTTCAGATTTCCCAGACTCAGTGGACTTTTCTTTTTGTTGAATTGACTTTCCGGCATGGGATTATTTGGGTCTTTTTTAAATGGTCGAATATTGAATTGCATTTTCCGGTCTCCTTCTTTGCCGATTCATCACCCTGTCATACCTCTAATGACAGTGCCATTATAGCAATCCCGCGAGCCGGAGATTTTAAGAAGTTGTCAAGAATTCATGTTATTTTTGAGACAAAGCCAGACGGTAAAACAGCTGCCTTCGCCGACGCGGCTGGTAACCGTCAGTTCCCCGCCATGCGCCCGGATAAATTCCCGGGCTATTGCCAGACCGAGTCCGGTGCCGCCGGAAATTCGGCCCCTTGAAGGATCTACCCGGTAAAATCGGTCAAAAACCTTCGGCAGGTCTTCCGTCGGTATGCCTTCCCCGTCATCGGCGATAGTGATAAATAAGCCCTTTTCACCGGGATGGTTATTCCGAGAATCGGAAGTATGGGATATATTCCTCTCCCCTGTATAGAAATTGATATGCAGCGAACCGCCTGCTTGGCAGTGCCGGATCGCATTATCGATCAGATTAACGAAAACCTGAGTTAACCGGTCGGGATCGCCGTCTATCGGAAGCGATTCCCCGGCGATCTCCACGGTAAGCTTCTTTTCTTCGATGGCGATGGTGAAGTGATCCACGATCCGCCAGACCATCTTGTCCAGATCTACCTCATGCAGACACAGCGGCAATTTTCCGGCTTCAGCCAAGGTCAGTTGCTGCAAATCCCGAACCAGCCGGGTCAGACGGATAACCTCATCCTGAATGGGCAAAATTGTTTCCGGCGACGCCGGAATCACGCCTTCCTGAATCGACTCCAATTTACCGGAAATCACAGTCAGCGGTGTGCGCAGTTCATGAGCAATATCCGCCACCATGGTGCTCCGTATTTCCTCATATTGCGCCAGTCGCGCTGTCATCTCATTGAAGGCCTCACTCAATGCCTTGATATCCGCCCCGCCCTTGTTATCAGGTTCGATCCGCGTGGTTAAACAGCCTTGCCCCACATCGGTGACGGCCTGGGTCAGCTGCTTTAAGGGCTCGGTCATGCGGCGGGTCAGAACAATCCCCAGCAGAAGGGCCACCAGCAGCGTCAACGCCATGCTGATCAGCATCGCCCGGGAAATCGAATTGACCAGTGTCCTGGACAGAAAATCACTGCGCGTGGTTAGATTATCCTCCAAGTGAAAATACCCGACAATCTGATTATTGAATTGCAGAGGCACTAAATCTGCTTTCATTTGCAGACCGTTGGGGATGTCGGTGATGGTTTTGCCGATATCCTGTTCCGCACCGGCTACGGCACGATAATCGGCAGCAAAGACCCAAATCCGCATATTATCCCGGGGAGGCCCGTCATTCAAGCGGGGGGGATCGTGCAGCCTGGCTTGGACCTCCGACTGAATCCCTTCCCAGGAACCGTTTTCTTCATAATAAGTGACCAACGCGCTCTCCCACTGGGTTTCTAATCCCTGTTGAATATAACTCACCGAGCGGTTCAGCATCTGATTAAAAGAGAATAACGAAATCGCCCCTGCGATGACCGCCATAAATACGACCATTCCCGCCAAGGCGAAAATAAATTGACGACGCAGTGTCATTTTCCGTCCCCCATCCGGTAACCGATTCCAAAGACCGTCTGTATGTAACTGGGCTCACTGACCACGTCCTCGATTTTCTTGCGCAAATTAAAAATATGGGTGTCCACCGAACGCTCATAGTAGAGATATTCTTCACCCATGGCCTGGTTCAGCAGCTGTAAGCGGCTGTAAGGAACGCCGGGGTGCGAAGCCAGAAGGCACAGGATCTTATATTCCGTGGGTGTCAAAACGACTTCCGTATCGCGCTTCCAGACTCGGTGCGCTTTCATATCGATTTTAAGGTCGCGGTGATCAATGGTCCCCGCCGTCTGCTGCTGGGGAGACACGCGCCGAAGTACCGTTTTTATGCGCGCTACCAGTTCCCTCAGTCCAAACGGCTTGACAATATAATCGTCCGCGCCGTATTCCAATCCAAGAACGCGATTCGTCTCTTCGGATTTTGCTGTCAGCATGATAACCGGAAGCGAACCCCCTCGCCGGATCTCCCGGCACAGCTCCAATCCGCTCATTCCCGGCAGCATCCAGTCCAGGATAATCAAGTCGGGTTTTTCCGTCTCGATCATCTTCCGGGCCGTATAACCTTCAAACGCGATGCTGGTGCGAAAACCTTCACTTTGGAGATAGTTCTCAATAACACTGACGATCGCCGCCTCATCATCGACGATAAGGATCTTGGGTTCCATGCGTTTAATCACCGTCCTATTGACCATAACTCCTTTAACTATAGCGTAAATTTTGGTGCATGCCTATCCGCGTATGTCAAGATTTTATCAAGATTGCCGCCCATCCCAAATTCGCCATCGATGGCGAATTTGGATACCGTCTCTCTCCAGGAGGCAAAATGAATAATAGAAAACGGGCAGCATCCGAGCTGTCCGTTTTAAACATTCTAATCAAGTGAATATTAGGCCTTATATCCTTTTTTCAGCCAGTTATAGGTCGTAACCGACTGGAGCACGTCCCGCTCCGCTGCTTTGACTTCGTCCTGTTGAGCGAGATAGGCATAACGTTCCGAATCCAAAGTCATTTTTGACACCATGCCCAATTTATATTTTAACGTCATCACATCATAACTCTTTTTGGCCACAACGAGTTTATCCTGCTGCAAAGACAGCGCCTCCCGTTTCGTCTGAATATCCTTAAACGCATTTTGGAAAGCCAGGGTGAAGCTGCGTTTCGCATCTTCATACTGTATATAATCTCCTGAGGCCAATCGCACATCAAAGCTCTGAGCGACCGCGCTCGTCAAATCCGATTCGTAATTGATGCCGTTCAGTACGGATGCCTCAACCGGGGTAATCTCCGTGAGTGTGATCGCTGTATTCATATCCTGCCCCAGCAGGATATTGATTTGTTGTTTACACGCTGTCAGCTGACTGCTTAAACCGGTTACTGTCGCGGTTAATTCCTTGACCTGGACCTCCAAGGGGGCAACTTTTGACTTGGCGACCATCCCATAGGATTCTTGGAGCCGCATCACTTTCAGATTCGCCTGGAGCATGGCCAGGTTATTTTCATATTTATTCTTATTTTTCAGGATAGTGAAATAGCCAAGGTAGGCGCTTTCGGCCATAGTGATCACGCGGTCCGTGTTCTGTTCCAACTGGATCGCTGTTTTCCACAAATCATTTTTCTGGGTCGTCAGCGAGGATATGCTGGACGAAATCGTCGCCAGTTGGGATTGATAATTCATCGCCAGTAAATAATTCTGGTAGTCCATATTCCGGCTGGCATCATCCGCCGCGATCCCCGTCAGCTGAGGGGCTGTGATAACAGTTGTCGGGTTAATGACTGTCCAGCCGGCGCCGGATTGGTAAAGGTAGCACTTATTTGCTGCGTCGTATACAACATAACGGCTGCGTACAGCAGTTACCGTATACGGTGTTGCGGTATAATCGATGGTTGCATCATCGAGGGTATCATTCACCTGGGCGATCTGACCGCCCAACACCGTCTGCATATTCTTAAGCTGGGTATCATCCATGGCATTACTGGCTTTACTATAGCTTGAGCTCAACGCTATGACGGTAGGGTTATACGACCGCATGGCCGATTCGATTTTGCTGAATTCAAGTGTTGTGATGTTCGGCGTTGTTTCTGCCAAAACACCAAAGGGAAATACCAGCAAAATGGCCAACAGTGCGGAGAGAATTCTATATTTCATAACGCGTTACGCTCCTGTCTTTCGTTATATTCTATAACCACTATATTCTATAACCACTATATCCCATATCATTAATTTGTCAATGGATAATTGGTGACATAGACATCCAAATTGGGCGATGAAAAGTCGCTTATCTCAATGATGTTTCACATGTTATCCCCTTATGTTTTCTCTCAGTATAGTATAGTCAACCTTGTCGAGGTAATCGCACTAAGATGCTTTAGTTATATTTTTTAGTTTCTTCGATTAAATCACTAATAAATTGTTCATTTTCTTTTATGCCCAGAATTATTGAATTAATCAACTTATCGGAGGATTTAGAAATATCCATATTTTCTATTTTAAATGGAGGTCTAAAATTTATTATTACCCTATTTTTCTTCACCTCTTTTGGCATCCATACAATTGAAATGGGCTGAATCCATGCGTTATTTTTTTTAGCAAAGTGCAGTATTTCTAATTTAAACGGCAATATATCTCGTTCTCGGGGGTTTTTATTAGTGGTTCCCTCGGGAAAAATTCCAATGGAGCTACCCATTTTTAGATAGGTATTTAATTTTTTAACTGAACTAATATTACATCTGTCTCGATCAATAGAAACAGCACCTATACTCTTAAGAATTAAAGTTGTAAATTTACATAAGAAGTAATTCTTATTATTATTAAATATGCTATCTTCTCCTGTGAAAAATCTCTTTAGCGCAGCCCAATGAATTGGTTTTTCGGTTGCGGAAATAATTATAATTGGATCTAAAGTTTCTCTATGATTAGGAGTAAAAATGATTGGACCTCCAGGTGGTATTAGATTAGCATTTAAAATTATAGGATTAAATTTAGCGAATACAAATGGCTTTCCAATTAATCTTATAAATTTATAAACCATTTCTGTGATAATAATATTCCAATAAGTACTATCCTTCATTTGCAAATCCTCTCTATATTTGAGTTTAATATAAAACATTTATTTATTAAGTGTTTTATTTATTATTTGCAAGATATTACCATCTATAAAATCATTAATTCTATGAACCTCTGGCCGAATACTACAGTTTTGATTATAATTAGTGTTTATACAAAATACATTAGTAAATTTACTAACTTCTTCTATTAACTTAGGTTTGTCGTCTATCATTAAGTTTATATTGTTATTCCTTATTGCAGCAATTTTTTCTTCGTCATTTGGGAATAAAAATAGCTTATGAAATATAATCCCATTTATAAGTAATTGTAATTTTGTAGTATTTCTAACAAACTTGCCCAATAGACTATTATCGCAAGTATTTTTTCTTGAAGAAAAAATATATATCTCATGACCTTCGTTATATAATTTTTTTATTGTTTCTTTAGCTCCATTTCTAAATGGCGTAAATATACAATATTTTAAATAGTATTTCTTCCAGAAATCAGATAAAATTTCTTTATTTTTCCTAGAGGCTAATTCATTGTAACAACCTCTTTTAATTAACTCATTTTCTATATCAAAAACTTCATCAACGTCATATCCATTAATATTTATTATATCTAAATCATGTTTATTTTTCATATATTTAGAAGAATTATCTAATATAAACTTCTCAAAATCTGTAAGAGTGCCATCAATATCTAACCCTATCCTCATAAAAATCTCCCCTGTTATAAAAATCGTTCCCGCAGCGTCCTAACATGCATCAATGTTAAGTTGTCCTTCGAACAAAAATAAGTAATTCTGTAGGTAAAGAGATCCCCAAGAATTTATGGGATAGAATCTTGCCCAAGCAACTTCAGATAAACGATAGCGACTTCTGGAAAGGCCTTTGAAAAAAGGTCTTTTTCTTTTTCATAGCCTGTAAAATCATCTCCGATAGCGACATTTCACTAACGTCTCGCAGATTCCCGCCGCGTCATACTACTTTCATATACTAACTCGAAGGCAAGCTTACTCAAAAACTTATCAAGTAAATGGCTTTTCTCTTTAAATTTCCTCTTAAAAATCTCATGAAGTTCTTCAATGATATATGAAGGAGTTTTTCAAAGCTCCTTTTTTATTTTACTCTTTATTGCTTGAAATGGAAACATAATACAAAACATCTGCCATGGATGGAAGATACGGCCACATGAATTTTTGCGATATCCTTTTTACTGACGTGTATATCTATTTATGTTGTCTTGGAGCTTTATGTCCCTTAAAGCTCCTGTATGTATCTTAAATCAGTGCCGCCTTCCAGTAAATGAATTGCAAAAGAATTGATGTACTAGAAAAATAGCGTGTGTTTCATACGAATTAATAAAAAACCCGTCTATAATAAATTGCATTATACTATAGACGGGCATTTGTTCACATTTTACTTATACTGTCTGTTAAGGGTGTAAATGATGGCTCATATAACTCCCTCACCGCCAAAGAGGGTGAGTTTCATAAGATTCATCGCGTTCAGATAGGCTTGGGTTTCTGCGCTCATGCCTTGTTTCTTGGCCAGCAAGAGCGGCATGTTCTGCTTGGCTGCCAGCGCTGCGCCGGCGAGGGCATCGGGGAAATTCTCCCCTGTCGCCAGACTGGCTTCATCATACCGCGCTGTTCCTGTACTGGCTGTGTCCTGACCGTATTGCTCAAAGTAGCGCGTGACCGCCAGACTCGTCAGATACCTGTCCGTACCGGATAACCGGGTTACCGTCAGGTTCATTTCCTCTTTGAGGATGTCTTCCACTTTTACCGAGATCACGCGTTGACCGCCGATGAGGATAACTTGTTTCGTCTGCCATTCTTTTAATGCACTCACTGTTTCGTCACTAAGTGCTTGACCATCGGTAAACAGTATGGGAATGTGGTGATATCCGGCGTAAGCCGCAACGGACAAAGCATCCGGATAATTCATCCCGGCAGCGAGTACAACCGTATCCGCCGTCGTCGTTCCTGCTTCTTGGAGTATGCGATTGCCAAGATGAACTGCGGTCTCATAGCGGTTTACTCCGGAAATCCTTATCACCGCATAGTCCTTGGCCAGCTTGTCTTCAATTTGCTGCGATATGACCGAGGTTCCGCCCAGAATAACAATCTGTTTAGCTTGCAGACGGGTGATTTCCGCTTGGGTTTCTTTATTAAGAAAGTCACGTGAGGTCAGAAGAACCGGTGCGCTTTTAACGGATGCTAATACTGTACCGGCCAGCGCATCCGGGAAATTCTCCCCACTGGTCAGAATCACACAGTCGGATGTGCGCCATCCTTTTTGACTGATGGCCACTGCCGTAGCATAGCGGTTGGCTCCGGCCAGCCGCTCTGTGGGCGTGCCTTCTTTGCCCATGATAAAGAATTGACAGAGATGCGAGGTCCGGGCACTTAACGTTCCGGTTTGCCAGTCATAAACCCCATCCAATTTGGTAACGCTGCCATCGTCCCCCCGTTTGTAAACCGCGAGGGTACTGGGGTTAATGCCATTAATATCTTCCGCAGAAAGCTTAAAGCGCAAGGTAATCTCGTCGTTCAGCTGACTAATGGGCTTGGTTTGATCATTTTCCTCTCCGGTGATCACGAGCTGATAGGCCCGCATCACGCCCTTTTGTTGGGGGTAAGACAGAAAGAATGTATTGATCGCAGTCACATCAGTTATCGCATTCATCTGAATAGCAATGGTCTGTCCGTTTGTCTGCGGGATATCTCCAGGTGTCATGCTCGCTATGAACGATCCACATTCGATCTGAATAGTCTGACCGGTGCGGGTCATTTCGGCCATCTGAGCGGGAGTATATTGCTGTGATGAACTTTGTGCAGCCGATGGATAGGTTCCTGTACCCTTTATCGCAAAGTCATAAGCGGCTTCGTCAGGATCATCACTTTCAATATGGACTGTTGCGTTTCGGATTCCACCGCCGCTCGGATCAAAGAGGATCTTAAAGGTTGTACTGCCGCCGGCTGGAATGGAATTGGCCGGTAAGGCAATCACGCTGAAGTCAGCCGCATCGTCTCCGCTGAGGGTGACCACAGGCAATCCGCTCAGGGTTAATTCCCCGTCTCCGGTATTTTTTAGTGTAAAGGTTCTTTCGACCGTACCATTGGCCACATCGCTGCTGCCGAAATCCGTGTGGTCACTGCTGGATGGGCTTGTGTCCCCATCGGTGATACTGATTCCATTACCTTGGATATCGATCTCCGGTTTGACTGTGCCTGTTCCCTGTATGTCAAAGATATACGGATTTTCATTACTGTCATCATTGGCTATACTGATCGTTGCGGTTCTCAGTCCTTCCGCACCGGGATCAAAGGTTACCTCAAAGGTGGTGGTACCCGACGGATCGACCAAGTTTGCGGGTTGTGCCGTCACAGAAAAATCTCCCGCATGAGCTCCCGACACCGTCACCGCAGGTATCCCTGTCAGTGTCAACGATCCTGATCCGCTGTTTTCAATGGTAAAAGTCCTGGTGACGCTGCCGCTGGTCAGGTTGGCACTGCCAAATTCCGTATGATCCAAAGCATTCGGGACACTATCCCCATCTGCGATGCTGATGCTGTTTCCCTTAATGTTTATTTCCGGTGCTGTCGTTCCGGTGCCCTGAATAGTGAAGGTATAGGGATTCTCATCACTGTCATCGTTGGCAATCCGGATACTGGCTGTTCGCAAACCGGCTGCACTCGGATCAAAGGTTACCTGGAACGTGGTACTATCCGCCGGGGTTATGGTTGCTGACGATGGTTGTACGGTTACAACAAAGTCTGAGGCATGGGTTCCCTCGACAATAACTTTAGGAATCCCGTTCAGCGTCAAGTCAGCAGAACCGCTGTTGATGACGGTAAAAGTCCGTGTTACCACGCTGCCTTGAATATCGCTGCTGCCAAAGTCGGTGTGGTCTTCGATGGACGGGCTTGTGTCGCCATCGGCTATGCTGATCCCATTCCCTGTGATATCCATCTCCGGTGAAACCGTACCTGTCCCCTGAATCGTAAAATCAAACGGGTTCTCATCACTGTCGTCGTTGGCGATACGAATAGTAGCCGTTCTCACCCCGACTGCGCTGGGGTCAAAGGTTATCTGAAATGTTGTACTTCCCGCTACCTCCACGGTGGCTGACGGTTCTGCAGTCACTATAAAGTCTGCCGCATTAAATCCCTCAACACTGACCTTCGGTATACCGGTCAGTGCCAGTGTCGCGGAGCCGGTGTTCTTAATGGTAAATGTCCGGGTTACTGTACCGATGATCAGGTCTGTACTGCCAAAGTCGGTGTGATCGCTGCTTGACGGTATGACGTCCCCATCCGCAATAGTTGTACTATTGCCTTCGAGAGCGATCTCCGGCGCTGCCGTACCCGTTCCCTGTATCGTGAAATTATACGGATTACTGAAGGGATCATCATTGGCAATGGTAATATCTGCTGTCCTCAAACCGGTAGTATTCGGGTCGAAGGTAATCTTAAACGTCGTGCTGCTATTAACCGCTACGGTATCAGCCGGCAGTGCGGTGACCGTGAATTCCGAGGCATTTGCTCCCGTCACAGCGACCTTCGGTGTCCCGCTAAGTGTCAAAGGCGCCGAACCGAAGTTTCTAATAGTAAACGTTTTGGTCACGGAACCAATCAAAATATCTGCACTGCCAAAGTCCGTATCATCCGTGCTGGAAGGGGTTACGTCATCATCGTAAATGGTGGACCCGTTCCCGTAGATATACATTCGTGGAGCTATGATTGTTATTTGATAAGTGGTAAACTTGTTTTCCACTTGAACCTTCAGCGTCTGAGTTCCCGGGAAGCTACTGTCAAACCAATACACATTAGCCGTCGTAATAGGGACTACCTGAGTTGATCCGTCGGTATACGTTCCCGTGACCACCAATCCGGTAATATCCAGGCTTTCACCTACTCTATATGTCAGCTTCGTTGCCGGTGTGGTAATCGCTAGACTGCTCAATGCCGGAATAATCGTAATCGTGTACGTGGTTGTTCGGCCTTCAAGAGTCACTGTGAGCGTCTGACTATCCACTTCAGTGCTGCTGTTAAATCCCGTGACATTGGCTGCAGACACCGGTATGCTTTGCTGATAGCCGTTATATGAGCCGGTTACTACCATCCCTGTAACGCTCAGACTCTCCCCTACTTTGTAGGTCAGCTTGTTGGCAGGGGCAGTAATCGCAATGCTGTCCGCTAAAGGCGCTGTCCTTAGCGCCGCAGCATTATTGCTGCCGCTTTGGGCTGCCGGTAAAACATAGGCATACGCCGCCCCGTTGGCCTGAAAATGAATATTCGTATCCGCATTGTTTTGCGGAAGATACATATAAAGCTTGCCCTGGCTGTCTGCAGTCATGCCATTGCCACCAAAAGCGTATGCTACCTCTCCGTGTTGAATAACCATGTCGCTGGTCAGCGTGTTTATCTCTCTACCCAACAACGTAAGCGTCGTCTTATACACCGGCTGATTGCTGGCATTAACCGGCGTACCGCTGATATAGCTTGCTTTAATCGAACCGCCGTTGAACACAATCGTACCCGCAGCACCATTAAATCCCGGACCAATGCTGCAGTTACCTCCCTCAGCCGTAACTGTCCCCCCGTTAATCGTAATATTGCCGCAGCCACCATACGTGACATACGGTGGAAGGTCAGGCTCACCACCCCCGATACCGGCTCCTCCACTATAGCTACCAATCGCATTCACCGTACCGCCATTAATAATGACCGTACCATTGGATCCGCCTTTGCCGCCGCCGATCCCCGCGCCGTCGCTGCCGATGGCATTGACCGTACCGCCGTTAATAATGATCGTACCGCTGGTACCGGCACCCCAATTGCCGCCGATCCCCGCCCCGGCCATATTGCCATATGAACTCAGGCTGCCGGTGCTTTCCGATGTGATCGTTAATCCTGCCCCGGAAATGACCGAAAGCCCCGCACGGTAATACCCGCTTCTAAGTAAATTCTCCCCTTGCAGGGTAAGGTTAACATTGGCGCCGCTTTGGATAAAGAACGCAAAGCAGCTGGATATGGCACTGACGTCCACCGTCAGATCGCTTATCGTCATATTATGAGTCCCGCTGGATACCTGGATAAAGTTCGTTGTGGAGGTTCCGGTGATGACATAATCGCCTGTGTACGGAACGGTTACACCATTTTGGGAGTAGTCTGTCGCGTTAATCGTGATCGTACCATCCGCAATATTGATTTCGCCTGGCACCGCATACACCCGCGATGGGTTGTCTAAATCAGGCAGGATCCCCAGTGCTGCAAACAACACCACGAACAAGATCAACAACCCGCTTTTCAGTCTCTTTATCTCCAGTAATTTCATCGGCGCTTCTCCTCTAACTCTATCTATCATGAATTATTTCTCTCTTAATAGAAAAACCAATACATCTTACGGTATTGGTTAATTAATGAAAATTATAAATTTCAATTAATGATTTATTTCATTATGTCGGATTCAGAATTTATTGTCAATATATGAAGAATTATGTAAGAATATGCATTGAGAATTAGGGCAACCGAGGGGCGGGCAACCGAGCAACCGAGGGGAGCAACCGAGGGGAGAGCAACCGAGGGGACAGAGCAACCGAGGGGACGGACACAACCGAGGACACAACCGAGGGGACAGGTACCGCGGTTGCTCCGGATATTTCTATCATGACACCAGCCTAAAGGGTACATCCATAAATCAACACGAAAATACTCCAATTATATAGTATTTATGGTATAATATGGTATATTGTGTATTTTTGTCTTAGAGGGGGGTTGCCAATGCCGAGAGCAGCGAGAATAAAAAGCAAGACCGGGATATACCATGTCATGCTGCGCGGTATTAATCGCCAAGATCTCTTTGAGGATGATGCCGATCGTCAACGATTTGTTGAAACACTTGAAACATGCCAAGAGAAAAGCAGGCACACCCTTTTCGGATATTGCCTCATGAGCAACCATGTCCATTTATTATTACGCGAGAATAATGAACCTCTTGCCGTCACTATTAAGCGATTAAGTTCCAGTTACGTCTATTATTTTAACTGGAAGTACTCCCGCTGCGGACACTTATTCCAAGAAAGATTTAAAAGTGAAGCTGTTGATACAGATGCCTATTTTCTTACCGTTTTACGGTACATTCATCAAAATCCTGTAAAAGCCAAGATAGTCACTGATATTATTCACTATGCCTGGTGCAGTTATCGGGCGTATCTCCAAGGGAGTATCCTTATAAATGCGGACTTTGGTTTAAAAATGTTTTCAGAGAACCACCAGCAAGCAATTCAGGCATATATTGAGTTTCATAAAAGGATAACCCGTGAGCAATGCTTAGATTTAGAACACAGCCTAAAGATTAGTGATGATGAGGCCAGGGAAATTATTAAGAAATACGCAAAGGTCAAAAATATGCATGAGATATTACGCTTGGAAAAAGGAAAACGAGATGAGTTGGTAACCAGGCTCAAATCCAGCGAAGGTTTAGCCCTACGGCAAATTGCGCGCATCACCGGATTGAGCTATTATCTCATTCAGAAATTATAGGTCCCGGCTGTATAGATAATGTCAAGGCGGAGGAGATTTATCCATGGCAAATGTCATTAACTCGTTTTCAGTTTCCGGTGTTAATGCTTACCCAGTCCAAGTAGAAGTCATGACGATGAACGGACTGCCTTCCACCACTATCGTTGGTCTAGGTGATACGGCCGTGAAAGAGGCTCGACAACGAATTGAAGCGGGCATAACAAGTTCCGGCTTTACCTATCCTGAGAAAAGGGTCGTTATTAATTTAGCACCGGGAGAAATGAAAAAAAGCGGATCACATTATGATTTATCTATGGCTATCGGTGTCCTTATCGAAACCAAGCAGCTGTTCCCAAAGACAGAAGAGCTTTCTCAAATTGGATTTATCGGGGAATTATCCTTAAACGGCGACATTCGTCCTGTGAGTGGTGTGTTGCCTATGGTAATTGCCGCCAGGGAAAAGGGGCTAACGCGATTATATCTCCCCGCAGGCAATCTAAGCGAAGCTTCCCTGGTCAGTGGAATAGAACTCTTAGCTTTTTCCAGCTTGCATGAGATAGTAGGCTATTTACACGGATTAAGCTTCTATATTCCTCCAAGTGACGATAATCAACCAGATGAAGAAAACCTTCAAAGCAGCTTGGACTTTTCTGACATTCTTGGTCAGGATGTTCTAATCGAGTATGTCGTTGCTGCAGCAGCCGGCGGGCATAATATGCTTATGATTGGCTCCCCTGGCTGCGGCAAATCCATGATTGCCAAACGCATTCCCACGATTCTTCCGGCCCTTACTGAGAAGGAAGCTTTAGAAATCACCAAAATCTACAGTGTGGCAGGATTTCTTAGGAATTCAAGTCTAATTAAAGAACGACCGTTACGTTCTCCACATCACAACGCGTCTACCAATGCGCTTGTCGGCGGCGGAAGCCCGATTGTTCCGGGAGAGATCTCCCTTGCTCACACAGGAGTTCTGTTTCTGGATGAGATTGCCGAGTTTGAGAAAAAAGCCTTGGATGCTTTAAGACAACCAATGGAAGACGGCATGGTTACCGTCTCCCGGGTAAAAAGCACTCACACCTTTCCTTGTCAATTCATGCTGGTTGCGGCGATGAACCCGTGTTCCTGCGGCTATTATGGTCAGTCTCGCTGTCGCTGTACTGATTATGAGGTTCTAAAGTACAGACGAAAAATCTCCGGGCCCATTCTTGATCGCATCGATGTCCAGAAGTATGTTCACCCTGTTAACTTTTTAAGCTTATCTTCCCCTAAGACAGGAAAATCCTCTGCAGAACTTAGAGAACAAGTACAGAAAGCCAGGGAAATACAATCGAATCGCTTCAAAAGCAGCCCCAAAGTCAATTCCAATGCCCAGATGAATGAGGCTCTGATCAAAGAACACTGCGAACTGGAAGCAGGTGCAAGGAGTCTTATCCATCACGCCTTTGAGAAGTATGAGTTCTCTGCCCGTACCTATAATAAATTCTTAAAGCTAGCCAGAACCTTCGCTGATCTCAATGAATCGAAGATGATTCGTCGACAAGATATCACTGCTGCACTGATGTCGCGGGATCTGGATAAAGATCGCGCAGGAATGCTTGTAACTTGAGAGGTTAGCATGGATGTATTTTGGATTTGGTTAACACTGATTAACGGCTTGGGGCCAATCACACAAAAAAGGCTGCTGGATTGTTTCCATACGCCTGAGAATATTTTTCATGCATTTAACAGTCGTTCAGAGTGCCTTCCTAGATTATCCCAGAATATTTTGAAACAATTAGAAGATAAATCTTATCTGGAAAAAGCAAGCCGGATAGAAGAACAAATGTACAAAAAGGATATAAAGCTTCTGACAATCCATCATCCGCACTATCCTTCCCTTGTTAAAAATGTCCGAGATTTTCCTGTGCTTCTATATTATCGATCAAAACTGCCCCTCCGGCCTAGTGGAATCGGAATCGTCGGCAGTCGTCGTTGCACTTCGTATGGCAAAGAAATCACGATGGCTGTGGGCGATTTCCTGGCCAAAGAAAATATTCCTGTGGTAAGCGGCATGGCTAAGGGTATAGATGGATATGCCCACACAGCGTGCATCCAAGCAGGGGGATATACAACAGCCTTCCTTGCCCATGGGGTTGATATGTGTTACCCGTCTGAGCAGAATAGCCTGATGGATAGGATTATTGACCATGGTGCCGTCATCTCTGAGTACGCTCCCGGAGTCAGACCGAAGCAAAAATACTTCCCCAGACGTAATTATTTACTCAGCGTCTGGATTGACAAACTCTTAGTTGTGGAAGCCACTGAGCGCAGCGGTGCCCTCATTACAGCCAGTATGGCAAAAAAGCTTGGCAAAGAAGTTTTAGCTGTCCCGAACAACATCTATCAAGATGAAAGCAAGGGAACAAATCGCTTAATCAAAGATGGCGCAACCATATTCTTAACCAACGACCAGCTACTTTTAAAACAAAACGACGATAGCATTCTTTCTAAAGCAGAGCCGGAAGGCGCATTAAATCGGAATAAGCGTGTTGGGGATAAACGTAATCGCGCTCTTAGTGTGATCGAAAAAAGCATCTATGACGCCCTTACAACACCAAAACCTCCCGAAGAACTCCTCGATCTGCTTGAAGGAGATTTCGTGAGGCTTAACGACATATTATTTTCCATGGAAATGGACGGAATTGTACGCGTATTACCCGGCAACTTAATCGCCAAGGTGCAATCAGGCTCCGTTGTATAACTATCAGACTTCGGAGCTCGCCAAAGAATCAGGCGAACCAATCGTTATAACCAATAAAGGAGAAGCGGATCTCGTTGTTTTGAGTATAGAAGCCTTTGAGGAAAGAGAAAAAATGTTCCGCCACAGAGATAAGGTATACGCGGCAGAACTCTCGCGCCTGAACAGCATGCCGACTTACTCTCCGGAGCAGATCCACGAGGAATTGGAGGCTCTTTATGCAGCCGCCGAGAAGTAAGCTGGTTTATCTCGCACCAGCAAGAGATTGGGTTGGGTTGTGGTCTACTCGGTTGTGCGCGGTTGCCCTAAAAAAAGAAAAAAGTGCTAAATCACTTTCTTTTCTAGTTCTGTTATTCGATTCTTTATTTTGCAGCATCCTCATCAAAATATTTAACTATACTTTTTATGTCTTTTTGTATTTTTCTTTGTTCTGATCTCAAGTCCTTAATATCCTTTTTCATTTCTTCTTGTCCAGTTTCGAGCTTGTTTAATTTTTCTAAAATCATGTCAAGCTTATCCATTTGGTAAACATCTCCTTGTTTATTATGTTAGCATAACATAATACAAAATTAAAGGATGTAATCATTAATTTTATGAATATCATGTGTTCCAACGCTTACCAATTATTGAATCGAAATGGGAAGAGAGTCGATCCTTCCGCATTGAATCGGCTCTCTTTTTTACTGGTATATTCAAATACCAATCAAATTGTTAGGATGTGCAGAACATTCAACCGCGGTACCTGTCCCCTCGGTTGCCCTAGTGTTTCAAAGTACTTGAAAAACTCGAAAACTTTAACTTGAAAAACTCTGATAACTAAAGTGTGCAAACTTTTTCAACTTTTTCAACCATATTCATTGTGATTGTACTATCTTCAAGGCTGCTATTCTATTGATGATGTCTTTGACGGTTACAAGCAACTTGTTAGGATGTGAAGAAAAACACTCAACCGAGGTACCTATCCCCTCGGTTGGTCCGGTTGGTCAAGTCAGGAAATGTCAGATTCGTCACTGGTGACGAATCTGACATTTCCTGACTTTTGGATGAGGAACGGGATGAATTTTATCGCTTAATAACTCGAAAAACTTTAACTTGAAAAACTCTGAAAACTTTGAAGTTTATTATCACATGGATCAGCTTTTTATATAAGGCACTCTGTTTTATCAAGCGCTTACGTACTATCCGGAAATCCAAGCAACATGTAAATAGAGCAAAGATTTTGGATAGGCTAGTTTGCTCTATTGCTATACACTTTCTTATTTTGCGGTTACCTTACGATGACAACCGTGGTACCTGTCCCCTCGGTTGCCCTGTCCCCTCGGTTGCCTAAGATTTTGGATAGGCTAGTTTGCTCTATTGCTATACACTTTCTTATTTTGCGGTTACCTTACGATGACAACCGCGGTACCTGTCCCCTCGGTTGCCTTACCAATTATTGAATCGAAATGGGAAGAGAGTCGATCCTTCCGCATTGAATCGGCTCTCTTTTTTACTGGTATATTCAAATACCAATCAAATTGTTAGGATGTGCAGAACATTCAACCGCGGTACCTGTCCCCTCGGTTGCTCCTTAAAGTCAGGAAATGTCAGATTCGTCACTGGTGACGAATCTGACATTTCCTGACTTTGGGATGAGGAACAGGATGAATTTTATCGCTGAATAACTCGAAAAACTTTAACTTGAATGGATCAGCTTTTTATATAAGGCACTCTGTTTTATCAAGCGCTTACGTACTATCCGGAAATCCAAGCAACATAAATAGAGCAAAGATTTTGGATAGGCTAGTTTTGCTCTATTGCTATACACTTTCTTATTTTGCGGTTACCTTACGATGACAACCGTGGTACCTGTCCCCTGTCCCCGCGGTTGCTCCCGCGGTTGAGCTCCTCGGTTGGTCCCCCTCGGTTGGTCCGGTTGCTCTATGTCAGAAAGAAGCCGCTAGTTAATATCTAGCGGCTTCCTCTTAAGAACATTTCTCTCTTTTTGCAACCTGTTAAAGTACGCTCAATGAGAGATTATTAAACTATAGAGTTACAGATACACCAGCGACAGGAACTGACAGCAGGTTAGTAGCATTGTCAACAATATTCATTGTAGGTAATGCTTTCAGAACTAAACCAGAGGTCAGATTAGCAGCTGTAACATCTGCTTCAAGAGTGAACACTAACGTTGTTGTGTCATTCTTGGAATCAGCAACCAACAGAGATACAGCATCGTTTGTAGCTACAGCAACTCCACCGATGTAGAGCTGGAAGTCAGTAGCATCGATTGCAACAACTGTCTGATCTACTTGTTCAGAGAAAGTTACAGTTACTTTATTTGCCGCAGTCAATTTAGCAGAAACGATTGTCGGAACAACGTTCTCTTTAATATCTACAGTGCCATAATACGTTGTCATCGGAACAGACGATCCATTAGCTTTGACATTAGCAACAGTTACGTTACGAAGACCTGTGAACAGGTTGGAATTAGCAGCGAGGTTCAGTACAACAGTCTGAGTAAGGTCGCCAGCTACAGGCAGCAAGGTTACAGAGCTAACAACAGCTCCTGCTACAGAGTAGTTTGCTGCGGTTGTAGCGGAAGCGCCATCAACAGCTTTGTCAAATTTTACAGTAACTTTGTTGTTATCAGCACCAGCTGCAACAGCTGTTACAGTTACAACATTTGCATTGGAAGCAACACCATCTTCGCCACGTGTAAAGGTGGTTGCTGTAGTGCTATTAGCTTCAATACCAGCAGCCGTCTTAACATCAGCACTGAAATCAAGAGCTAATGTATAAACAGCAGCTTTGTTAGCTCCAACTAAAGAAGCAAGAGCAACACGGATAACTTTTTTGCTTACTGCGGAATTTTTGTAAGCAACAGCAACTGCGCCAGTGTTAACACCAGTGGTGGTTACATAGTTCAGAACATATGAACCTGTGCCAGTAACTGTCGGAGCAACACCGAGATCTAAGTCTTTGTCAAAAGTAATTTCGAGGTATTCTTTTTTGTCAACACTGTCAACGACTACAGCTGTCGATACAACCGACGGAGCTGCAACGTCTTTTGTGAGGACTACAACAGAACTTACAGCAAGTCCAGCTTCTCCGCTTAAATCAGTAAAGGCAGAGACTGAAACAGTTGTAAGACCATCAAGAGCATTAGTAAATGTTACAATATATTTAGTAGCATCTGTAGCATCTACTTCTGTGGTTACTGTGGCATTGCCAGCAATAGCAACAGCCGGAGCTGCAACTAATTGCTCGGAGAATTTAACTGCAAGTGTTTTAGCGCCTGTTTGAGTAATGGAAGCAACTGTCGGCTTAACACCATCGAGAGCACCCTTTGTAAAGGTAGCAGTAGCCGGGTTCGGTGTCAAGATATTGCCAGCCATATCTTGTGCGCCGATAAATGTAGCGGTAACAACTTTACCAGCAACGATACCAGCATCAAGTGTAAATACAACTTCAGCTTTAGCACCAGCACCAAAATCAGTCGTAACTACAGCAGCAGTGCCGTCAGCTAAGGTGTAGGTAACAGTTCCCAGAGTCTGAATAGGCTCGGAGAAAACAACTTTATAGGTACTTGCGGAAGTAGCTGTTGTGGAAACGATTGATGGAGCAGTAGTATCTGCAGCGATGGTGATCATCTGTGCATATTTAACAACTGCTTCGCCAGTCGTAGCTTTAATACCATCAACAACAACGTCATAACGTTTTGAAAGGGCATTAGCAGCTGTAACGGTAAGAGTCTTACCATCAGCACTTAATACACCGGTCAGAGCGCCGGAAAGTTTAGCGTCTAAAGTGGTAAAGGTAATAGTAGCTGTAGCAGCAAATGCACCACTCTTGCCATCGGCAAATAAAGTAGCTTTGTCAACAGCTTTGTTAAATACAACGCTTACCTGAGTAGCATTGATAGCACTTACCGACTGAACAGCTAAACCAGCATAAGTGAGCTGGGCCGCAACAGCGGTGGTTACAGCAGAGGTTCCGCCAACAGCAACAACCAAGCTGGTGGAAGCTAATTTAGCGTTTACAACGCTTGCAGCAGCAACACTGCTGCCATTGGTCAAAGCAACGAATGCATTGTATTTAGCAGCCAGCGGAGCAACGCTCAAAGCGTCAACGCCAGTTGTGCCATTAGCAACATAAACTCTGTCATAAGCATAGGTCAGGGTGTTAGCAACAGCACTGTTTGTTGCATAGCGGTCAGCACCGGCGATGCGGGTGTAACCCGTGATGTCAGCAACTTTAGCTGTTCCGCCAACGATGTACTTGGTTGCGCCAACAGCTGTACCGGAGAATGTTCCGTCAGCATTGGCCAGCATGATGGCATATTTGTTTTTAGCGGCATAGGATGCAATCGACAGAGCGTCGGGAACTGCATTGAAGCCAACTACAAATGTACCTGCAGGGCTGGTCAGTAACGCGTTGACTTTGTCAGCAGTAGCCTGACGGCCAGCGCCTTTCAGGACAACGATGTCAACACCGGTCATGGCGTCAACTTCAGCAGCGACTGCATCGGAAATTGCACCGACGATATAAACCTTGGTAGCACCCAGAGCTGCAATTTTAGCTTTAACAGCAGCATTTAAGGAAGCTTTGGAGGTAATAAGGATCGGGGCGTTTTCCTGAGCTGCCAGCGGAGCTGCAGCCAGTGCGTCAACGAGGTTAGCATTGTCGGAAGCAGCAAGAACTACAGTAGTCCCCCATGTGCTTGCACTTGCGATATCGAGAGCGGTTTCAATACGGTTTGCGCCGGAAAGTCTGGTGCTGTCGGCAGTAGCGCCGAACATGGCAGCAGGCATCAGGGTCAGAACCATAGCTATGATAGCTAATACGGCTATCTTCTTCGTTCTACTCATTTAGTCAAATCTCCTCTCTTTCTTTAAAGGGTCTTTTTTGTCTCGGGATACTGATTCAATTCACTTTTATGTTTATACTATTGAATCAATCTCCCTTTACCTGGGTGCGGATACTCTTTTTCACCCCCCTTAACAGTGTCGCAAAGATTATCCTTAGACATTGCGCAATATCTAAAGGCACCACCCACTCGGGGGCGTCCCCCCTCTGAGCCTCGTTCCTCAGGGGCGGTCATCCCTTTAGACGTTTTATAGGTAAAGAGAAGCCAAAGAAGCTCCTCGCACCTTCCTAATACTATTCTTTAAAGATAGCAATATTCCTGCTTTTGTCTGTAACTTTTTTCACAGTAAATACTGGTTATCCCTAAAAAATGACAAAATCATCCTGGAATCGCACTTAGTAATTCTACCTTATTTCGCCGTAAATTTCCACATATTTTTGAGATTAAACCTGCTTATAAAGACGTATTTGGCATTATTTATCTGATGCAGGGCGCTTTTTTTCTGCAAAATCTCTTAATTTTGTTATTTTTCTTCATTTATTACTCATTTAATAATCCCCTTAGATCAGCCCTAAAGCTTTTACTTCGGATAATACAGAGGGTGGCAAGGCTTTCGTGCCGCCGATAGCGATAACTTTTCTTCCTTTATAGTTTAATAACAGCGTTCGCTGCTCCGTCGTCAGTCCGTTCGGCGCTACCAGCAGAATCGTGGTATTTCCCCCGGCAGCCAGGATTCCTCCCGTTAATGCGTCCGGATAATTCATCCCTGTGGCGATATACAGATTGTTCCCTTCCGGCTCATTGTCCCTGAGCACCGCCGCCGAGGTGGCATACCGGTTGCTGCCGCTGATCCGAACTGCTCCCGGAAGCGCGGCCAGCACACTGCTGCTCACAGCGGCTGTACCTCCGATGACCTCGGTAGCGGTGACTGCATCTATTCTTAACCTATTTTCTGTCTGACTGTTTAAACTCGCTGCATTGGTGAGCAGAATCGGTTTACCCTCTATAGCGGCATTGGCCGCTGTCGAGATCGCATCGGGGAAATTGGCGCCGTTAACAACGACAGCGGAGCCTTTCGTCCCTAATAAATCGGCGACGGCGGCGGCTGTTCCGTACCGGTCACTGCCTTCGATCCGCGTCACGGAGGTGAGGGTTTCCAGCTTAGCCTCGACAGCGGCGGATACTGCGCCGGTGCCGCCAAGGATATAGACCTTGGACGCGCCAAAATCAGCGATGGCCTTATAGACATTGTCCGGGAGATTATCCCGATTCGTCAGCAGGATCGGCGCGTGGTATTTATAGGCCAGGGGTGCCCCAGCCAACGCATCCGGAAAGGCATCGGCACGGGCGATAATCACCGTATCCGCGCCGGTCGGGAAAGCTGTCCGGGCGATCTGCAGGGCTGTTGTTATCCTGTCTGTTCCGGCGATACGGTCTCCCGCGGATATCGCACTCCAGCCAACCCGGTAGGTTCCCGGCTCGTAAATAGCCGCCTTCACAGTGGTTCCGTTACCGGTGAATCCTCCGCCGATCCGAATCCAGCGTGAACCGCTCCATCGGTATATATATGCCATATAACCTGATTCTGCTCCTGCGCCTATTGAATTAGGAAGTACGGCATCAATACTTAAATCGAGAACCTTTTGCGGCTGGGCTTCGCCCCAGTTAATCGCGAAGGTCTCACCGCCGGTTATCCCCGTGGGGAATTCACCGGGGGTATCGGTTTTGGCCAGTGATAGGCTTATCTTTCTATCCCTGTGCATACTGTCCACCCCTAAGGCGAAGGCACCGGCAGAAACCGTCAATGTCGCCCCCGTCTCCTCCCCGGTACTTCCGGCGGAGACGATACCGCCATCCCAGCCCAGAGAAGCTGGCGAAGTAACTGTTTGCGGAGAGGACAGTGTTTTCAGAGCACGGTAACAATCCAAGCGTCCATAGCCATAGCTGTCATCGCGGCCTTCCGCGCCGAGATCATAAGCCGAACTAAACAGGGCTTTCTTCACTTCCTGTGCGGTCAGCTGAGGATATTTGCTCCAGATCAGCGCCGCTGCGCCGGAAACAAACGGGGTCGCAATCGACGTTCCGGTAACATAGGCGTAACCCGATTCCTTCGTCGTCCAATAGGTGGTAAGGATCTTATCGCCGGGAGCCGACATCGCCATTTCCGGGCCAACCAGTGAAAAATCCGTAATC
Organism: Dehalobacter sp. DCM; assembly: GCF_024972775.1. Taxonomy (NCBI): domain Bacteria; kingdom Bacillati; phylum Bacillota; class Clostridia; order Eubacteriales; family Desulfitobacteriaceae; genus Dehalobacter; species Dehalobacter sp. DCM. The sequence goes on from NZ_CP092282.1 coordinate 4,149,197, forward strand.
TGATCGTTAATATCCACAGCCGACACCGCCAGAACCTCCGGATGTGCCGCCGGATAAGAAACCAAACTGCTGCGTACCGCCGCTTGCTGGGCAATGCTCTGTGGCATCCCCTCTTGATTATTGCCGGAGGATGCGATAAGCAGACACCCTTTAGCCGCTGCATAATCCAAGGCATCATCCAATATGTCATTTTCAGAGTCTGCGCCGATACTCATATTAATAATGTCAGCGCCATGATCAGCTGCCCAGACAATGCCGTCAGCAATAATATCATCTTCCCCCTGGCCGGTTTCATCCATGACCTTAACCGGCATAATTTTCGCTTTATACGCTACCCCGATGATCCCACGGCTGTTATTCAGTGCCGCAATCAGCCCGGCTACGGATGTGCCATGACCATGATCATCCTGAATCGCTTGGGTAGAGGTACTTCCGGTATAGGCATTGTACCCGCCGACAAGGTTACTGACCGAACCGTCCTGCAATTCCGTGCTGTTGAGGTCGACACCGGTATCAATAACGGCAATGACAATGCCTTCCCCCGTAGCCCCTTCATCCCAGGCTTGATCCGCACGCACCTTGCGCAGGCTCCACTGGTCACTGTATTCCGGATCGCTGATGGCAGCCGTAACCGCCATCTCATCCATGGTATAGGTCTTACTCCATTCAGCACAGATGACAATCGGCGATTGAAGCACCTTCCGGACAATCCCTTCCCTGTTCGCCTCGTTAAGGCCACGGTACTGAAACGTGGCATAATTCAACGGCCCCGTCCGGATTAGCTCTCCGCCCGTAGCCGTTGCTAATACGTTTAAATCTTGGGGATTCGCATCTGCAGCAACCTGTACAATTAAACGTACTGCGTCAGGATCATATTCGCCGGTTAAAACCGACGTGTATCCGCCTTCTTGGCTTGGTGCCGCCAAGGCATAACACGGCGGAACATTTCCTATTAATAGAATCAGCGTCAGTAACACGATAAGTTTTTTCATTTTACTGCGTACCCTTCTTAAGTAATTAGCTCAGTTTATTAACGTCACTTTCCATATTCATTTTGCATTCAAAACCAATTCATTAATTTCCAGCTGTAATCTTACCAATTTAACATCCATTACCGTAAAAAGATGATATCATATATAAGAATATTATCACATAAGGACATCAATAGGCATCCTAAACTCCAGCAAAAGCATTCACACAAATCATCAACAAATCTTCCATATATCTTCCATTCTCTTAAGAGCAGTCTGTATGTCACATACCGGCGTCAAGCGGAGCATGGATTGCGCAGCGCAACGGTCCATGGATGACGGACCATGGATGGTCCTAAGTTCAAATTCACCACGGATGGTAATAGAATTTGAACTTCCTGTTAACGATTGCAATTCGCCAAGGAAGGCAAAAGAATTTTAACTTCCGTAATGCAAATTCATGGATGGCGCTATCTGCCGAAAGCGGCATGTGACATACAGACCTACCCCAAATTAGCGATTAGTTATCAGCAAATGAACGGATAGTTCTTTATGATTCGCCAAAATAAAACATTTTCCTTTTTTTACAAACAGGATTTAAGCCCCTTTCGGAGAATTAGTATAAAATGGAACTCCATGTTCCAAAAAATAGAATAGAAAACCCAAACAGACAACATTCAGATGGAGGAAAGCATATGTTCATTAAACTGAATAGGCACGAAACAGCAATGAAGCGGCTGGTGAAAAAAGGAATTACCACTTTGACCCTGGCTTCTTTTATTGCTTCGAATATTTTACTGGGGACCATCAGTCCCATCCCCCAGGCATACGCTGAAGACGGTATCTCTCAGACTTATACGCGTTTCGCCGGTGACAGCCGGGCCGAAACGGCGGTGGAGATATCCTCTAATAACTGGTCGGATGCATACAATGTAGTGTTGACACGTGAGGATGCTTTTCCTGACGCACTGGCCGGAGCAGTCCTGGCCAACAGCGCGGTGGTCGGTGGCGGGCCTCTGCTGCTGACTCATTCCAAAACCCTGCGTCCGGAGGTTTTGCAGGAAATGAAACGCCTGAATACCTCCAAGGTGTTTATTCTGGGCGGGACCGGTGCAATCTCAGCGGATGTGGAAAGCGCGCTCAAAGCCAATGGCATTTCCACTGTGCGCATTAAGGGAAGCAATCGTTACGAGACTGCCGCCAATATCGCCATCACTTCCGTGGAAAACAGTTCGCGGGCTTTTCTGGCTTCCGGTCAGGTGTTCGCGGATGCACTCAGCATTTCTTCCTACGCGGCCGCCAATGGTATTCCGCTCCTGCTGACGGACACCAAAAAAGTCCCGACAGAAACCCTGAATGCCTTAAAGAAAATGGGTGTCACCGAAATCACCCTAATCGGCGGTGAGAGCGCCATCAGCAAAGACATAGCGACTCAACTGCAAGCAGCCTCTTATAACGTAACCCGGATCAGCGACCTGGATCGCTATAAGACCAATGTGGCCATCTTAAACACTCTTCCTTTTAATAAAGATAAGATCATCGTAGCCACCGGCGATAACTTCCCGGATGCCCTGGCCGGATCCGTCCTGGCAGCCCGGAATAATAATCCGATCCTGCTGGTACCCAAAGACGAAAATAAACTGCTCAATACGCCAACCGCATCCTATATTAATACGAACCGCAGCAGCGTCAGCAGTTTCTATCTGCTCGGCGGCTGGGATGTGATTAATCCGAAAGTGCAAAATATAATACGAACAGGAAAAATTACTTCCCGTATCTCCCTGCAGTTCTGGGATGGCTATGCCAGCACGTCAACTTACGAAACACAGCTTTCTTATGTGCCCGGCTACGTCGGGGATTATATCGATATATTAGTTCCCAATTTTTTGGGAGCTAGACAGAGTGACGGCAGTATTACCTCTATTAACCCGGATGGCAGTTTTGCCTATCGTTTCAGTAGTTCTGATATACCCAAATACCTTGTTTCCTTGGGGCAGAGCAACGGTGCCCGTGTGGTTCCGATGGCCATGGCCAGCGGCAGTACCGCTGACAAAATGCTGCAGGACCCCGTGAAACGCAGTACATTTGCCGCCAGTGCCTTAAAGGTAGTAAAAGAAACCAATGCGGATGGTATTTTAATTGATATGGAAGCGTTATCGGAAAAATCCGAAGCAGGGCTTACCAGTTTAATGCAGGAGCTCTATGCCAGCCTCCACCCCATTGGCAAGCTGGTGATGGTCTCTGTCATGTCCAAAACAGATCCTGCCGTGGAATGGTGGTATGACGAGTATAATTACGCGGACCTGGCTCAGTACACCGACTATATCCAAATCATGACTTATGATTACTCGACCTCCCAACCCGGACCCATCGCACCGCCGGATTGGATGAAGAAGGTCATATCCTATGCCGTGACCGAGATCCCTTCGGAAAAGATTCTGATGGGCGTTCCTTATTACGGCAGAGCTTGGCGCAAGGATACCACCGATCCGACAAAATGGCTCTATAAAACGTTTGGCTGGGCAATGGCCACGCAAACGGCAGAACAATGCGGTGCAACGATCACCCGTTACACAACCCTGACAGACCCGGTGGGCATCCCCACTTTCAAGTATACCGATGAGAACGGCTATAACCGGACCTGTTATTTTGATGACCGTCTCAGTTGGAGCGTGAAACTGGATATCATGGATCAATACAATCTGGGCGGAATCGGCGGCTGGTCCATGGGATGGATCAACACGGTCAGCTCGCCGGAGCTCTATCCGCTGTTAAAGGAAAGAGTCTAAGCAGTAATATATCAATAGGTTATGGCAAATTATTGAAAATATTTTAAGAAAATGATTGCATTCACTCAAAATATGGATTATAATGACTTTACAAAGCGATAATAGCAAACTTGTCGAAAGGCAAGGACGCAAAGCTACGGGCCTAAATCCTTCGGGATATGGTCGCCGGGTTGCCGAAAGTGGAGTTAATAGGTAAAGATAACACCTGATTCGGCATCCGAGTCAGGTGTTTTTTCTGTTCATGAAACAACACCATCAAACTAAATAACAGCAAAACGATACTGGCAAACCCGTCGAAAGGCGGGGACGCAAAGCTACGGGCCTAAATCCTTTGGGGTATGGTCGCCGGGTTACCGAAAGTGCAGGACAGCAGTCTATGCTGTTTAAACGCCCGCTTTAGGTGACCCCCGAAGCGGGCGTTTATATTTTCAAGATTTGACGAGCAAGTAGAAGGAGGATACATATGTTTAAGAAAAATATCACCGTAAAAGTAATCGCCGTTATTCTGACCGCCTTGTTTTTCCTGCCGCTGGGCAGTGCCAAAGCAGAGGCAGCATACAGTATCGGTTTTCAGACTGAAACGGTACAAGTGACTTCTCCTTCAGCCAATAATCTCCAATATGACCGGTCCTTTACCATTGCCGGAACAAGCTCCTTGCGCTCTGTCTGGGTATGCCTGCGCGGTCCGGCCGGTGAGATCACCACCTATCCGATCACCGTTTATAATGGCTCATTTTCCAAAGAAATCTGGCTGCGCTTCGGTGCAGGTACTTATACCGTCTGGGTTGGCGACAATAACAAGCAATTTGACGGACGCATCCGTTTTGAAGTGCAAAATACATCCACAGACGATTATTTCAATCTGACGCCATCCGGTCTGGTCAACAGCGATAATAAAGCCGTTATCAATCTTGCCAATTCTCTGACCACCGATAGCATGACCGAAATGCAGAAAGTCAAAGCGATCCATTCCTGGGTTACCAAGAATATCAAGTACGACACCCAAGCCTACTACGCCGGGAAAATCGGCAATTACTCCGCCACGGATGTTATCAACAGAAAACTGGGTACCTGCCGTGACTATTCCTTCGCTTTCGCAGCCTTATGCAGAGCCTCCGGCATCGAGACCCGGGTCGTATACGGAAATGCCTGGAGCAGTTCCCAAAAGAAATATGAATTGCATGCCTGGAATGAAGTTAACGTTGACGGCGAATGGCTCAGTGTCGACACCACTTGGGATGCCGGCTATATCAAAAACAGCAAATTCGTTGTCGCCAGCACATCAAAATATATCGGTATGAACCCCGCAACATTCAATAAGACACACCAGCTGACGAAAGTAACGCTTTACTAATAAATCATTGACTATCCGGAAGATATCATAATAACATAACAATTAACATTGACCATAGACTACTCATATACATTTCCACTGAAAGAAGCCGCTGCAAACGCAGCGGCTTTCTTTTAACTCTTAAAACAAATCATACAAATCAAACATACAAAACCAACATTCAAAAACATAAGATCAGGCAAAGCAATGTATGCCAGCGTCAGCGGAGCAGGATAGTTTTTTATTCCTTATTAAAATAATCACTGATATTCTGGTTCGCCACAATCGGCTGATACCGCGCACGCAAAACAACTTCATTCTGCCGGGTCAGTTCACGGAAGGCCATCTCGATACGACCCACAACCATCTTCGTATTCTCCGCATTGATTCCCTGAAGGATCAGAATGTACTGCAGTTCGCCCCACATCGCACAGACGTCACCTTTACGCAGGCTTCTGGCTAAGATATCTTTTAAGATCGCAAACGCTTTGTCGGCGCGGCTCCGATCCAATTCCGCCCTGCCGCTCAGCTGGAGAGATAAAAGCACGGTAAACACGGATTGCCCGTTACGTTCCACACGGCGTCTTTCCAGATCATAGATAGACTTAAAGGTCTCTTTATCGCAGAAGAACGGTCCGCTGTCGTCATTGCTGCTGGTCATTTCCTCCTGCACGGAGTCAATATCCGCCCGGGCAGATTTATCCTTGGCGGTGATCCGGTTGTACAGATTCTTCAGTTCGGCCGACGGCCGGACACCAAGCTCCTGATACAGCTTACTGGTTATGTATTCATAGTTCTGGCGGGCATCCTTTACTTTTCCCTCTTTCAGCAGGGCTTCCATCAGCAGAATGTGAAATTCCTCTTCCAGAGGCTCGTTTAAAATAACTTTTTCACACACTTCAATAATTGCTTTGACCTGGCCCCGATCATTCAGCAGGGCGCAGTAATCTTCCATCGCCTGGAGATATAAGCGGCGATAGTGATTTCGGAGCGGGATCGTCCATTCGGTATACATGGACTCCGACAGGTAACACCCTTGATACATGGCGAGTATGCTCTGGTAGCAGCTCAGGGCTTTTTCGAGATCGGACCCATTGCTCATTTTGGCTGTGGCATAATTCTTCTCGAATTCGTCGATATCCAGCTGGAAATTGGCATCCGGATTCCAGCCATAACAGCCATGGGAGTAAATAATCAATTGGCTGTCATTGTCTTTGGCATCGGCTTCATCCGGTTCCCCTTTGTTTAATTCTTTACGCAGCCGATAAATCATCGTCCGAAACGCTTTATTGGAATACTCGTAGTCTTGATCCGGCCACAGCGTTTCCTGGATGGTTTCCGGCATGATATTTTTACCGCGATTGGTTATAAAGTACTTAAAAAGATCCCACATCTTCTGCGATTTATGGGATTCTGCAGACAAAACAGTACCGCCTCGTTTGACAGAAAACTGCCCAAAGGTACGGATGATGATCCGATCATCTTTATATGGTTTTTGGTCGGTTTCAATTGCATGTATCATTTTTTTCTTCCATACCCATAATTTTACTATTTGTGTTAATTTATTATATATTAACTCATTTGTTTCTACAATACAGCTTTTAATCCAAGCAAACAAAATTTAATCCGATTAAACCAACTGGTTTCGACATTATTTTTTGTCGGTTATCTTCTCCAGTTCGGCCCTGACTGCAAGCCGTTCTGTCTTGGTGTGGCACGTCGTCAGCGTCAATACGTTTTCCTCGGTAGGTTCGATCAGACTCCAGTCATTGATCGCGATGGGTTTGACGGTTTCCACCAGATACGTATACACTTTCGTTTTATAGGTAATGTAGATAGGGTCGCCAGCCTGTAATTTGTAGAGATTGCGGAACCACGAGCCATACATGTTCTTATGGCCGGCAACGGCTGTGTTTCCCTTACCCGGCAATGCCGACTCGACGTACCATCCGGGTCCGTCAGCCAGTGACGCTTGGGTCGTACCCCGGACGACAACCGCGGAGATATTGATATCCGGAATATCAATAAACATCATGGCATCGATTTTTCTGGGAGGCGCCTGGACTTTAACCGGTGCGGTATTTTCGACTACAGGCGATTCCGTGGTGGCCGCTTCGGTGTCGGTCTGATCAACCGCCGCGATCTGCGCATTAAGTTCTTTTTCCAGCTGCGCCTGCAAGTAATATGCTTTCACGTTCGTATACAGCGGATAAAGGCACACAAGAATCCCGATAATGATTAGCGCAATCGATATCCTGTTGATGCTTTTTTTACTTCGCAATCCCATTCCTACCCCTCCGGATTCTTAAAAGCTCGCTCCATTCACTTTATGACACACGCACCATTCTCATTACGTCATACTCATTACGTCATAGCAAGGATCCTGGGTAAGAAAAGTCCGGGATGGATAAAGTACCCCGGACTTATGATCTTACTTTGATTATCGGTGTTTATTGCATTTTCATCAAGACTTTTTTTCATTTGTCAATGTCATTTTTATCATTTATTGTTATTGAATTCTCTAGGGCGTCTCTTCAAGACTTTTATCTATTTCTGAAACTTCCGCAGCAGGGCGCCTGCGCCTGCTATTACTGACCCTGTCAACAGATAGGCCACAGTATTTCCGCCGGTTTTCGGCAATTCTTCGGTTTCAGGGACGAAGACATCGTCTTCTGTTGGCACGACAATGACTTCATCAGCCGGTGCCGCCGGTGTCTCTTCTGTAGGTGCTGTCTGTGTTTGATCAGTACCCTGACACTAAGGGGTATTTTCCCCGGCTACATTGTCTGTCCTACAATAATTTGGTATGATTAGAGAAGAATTCGGCATATTATCGCGCTTCGAATTCGCATACGTCCCATTGAAAGGTCGGTTACAGTGAACATCTGGGTTTTTAATCATTACGCGACCACTCCCTCTAATGTGGGGGGCACCCGCCATTATGACCTGGCATCCGCACTGCTTAAAGAAGGTCATCGTGTGACTATCTTCGCCTCATCGTTTAATCACTTTGAAAAGCGAGAAACCCGTGCTTATGACCAGGGTGCTTCTTTCTGCAAAGAGACGATCAACGGCATTGATTTCATCTGGATAAAGACTGCGAATTACCATGGTACGGTCAAGCGGCTGCACAACATTTTGAATTATACCTTTCGCGGGTATCGCGCCGCTAAAAAGGAATTAATGGCCACCATTCCGGATATAGTTATTGGTTCCAGCGTGCATCCGTTGGCTGCTTACATAGCCTATCGCATAGCGAAGCGCGCCAAGAAACCGTTTTATTTTGAAGAACGGGATCTCTGGCCCCAGACCTTCGTTGATTTTGGCAAGTTGAGCCGGAATAATCCGATTGCCCGGCTGTTATATTTTTTTGAAAGGCACTTGTATCTTCAAGCGACAAAGATTATTGTCCTCTTCGATAAAGCCATCGACTATGTGGTTTCCAGAAACATCGACAGAAATAAAGTTATCCATATCCCCAACGGCGTCGTTTTAGACAACTACAACACCATGGTTGCAGATACCGTGGTGGCCCAAGCTATTCAGTCTTATCCCTACACGGTTATTTATACCGGATCCCATGGGATTGCCAATCACCTGGAACCCTTAATTGAAACCGCAAAATTGCTCCGGGATCACACCGATATTCACTTTCTCCTTGTCGGCGACGGTTTAGAAAAGAATAATCTGATCCGGCTGGCACAAGGGTATCAATTACAGAATGTCACATTCCTCCATCCGATTCCCAAGGAAAAGATACCTTACCTCTTAAGCCTAGCTGATCTGTCATTTATTTCTATGAAAAAATCCCCCTTGTATCAATGGGGATTTAGCATGAACAAGCTCTATGATTATATGGCTTCCGGTTTGCCGATCATGATGCATGCCAGTAAAGAAATCGTGGGTGATTTCAGTGATATTGACGGCGTCACTCTGGCCGAGACACCGGCACAGTTGGCCCAGCAGATCCTCCAACGAATCTATGATGACGATTATAAGCTGAACGCCGGAAATTCGCTGAAAGACTATGTAGAAAAGAATTATTCCTGGGAAAAACTAGCGTTAAGACTGGAATCTCATATGCAAGCTGACTGCAACCAAGGAGTAACGCATGCTTAAACGGTTATTTGATATTGTCCTTTCGATTATCGGATTAATCATCGCCTCCCCTTTTCTCCTGATTACGGCACTGGTGATTAATAGAAAGTTAGGATCTCCGGTAATATTTACCCAGCTTCGTCCCGGTTTACACGGCAGACCCTTTCATGTTTACAAATTCAGAACCATGACCGATGAACGTGACGAAAACGGCGAGCTCCTGCCCGATGCCATGCGTTTGCCTAAAACGGGGAAAATCATCCGTAAGCTTAGTCTGGATGAACTGCCCCAACTGGTTAATGTCTTAAAAGGCGATCTGAGCCTCGTCGGCCCCCGTCCTTTACTGATGGAGTATCTGCCTTTATATACGCCGGAACAGGCGCGGCGTCACGAGGTAAGACCCGGGATCACCGGTTGGGCGCAGGTAAACGGCCGCAATGCCATCAGTTGGGAAGATAAATTTACCTTGGATGTCTGGTATGTCGATCATCAATCCCTATTACTCGACCTTAAAATTCTTTTCATGACCGTCTTCAAGGTATTCCGTTCCGAGGGGATCAGTCAGGACGGACAGGCTACCATGGAGAAGTTTAAAGGAACGAAGAAAGAGGAAGGAACTGCCCATGACTAAACTCATCCTAATCGGGGCCGGAGGTCACAGCAAGGTGATCAAGGATATCGCCGATGCGGGCAATTCGTATCACGTGCATGCCGTCCTCGATGATTTCCGCGAAGACACAACGATTGTTAATGATGTTATTTATGCCAATACATCATTTATGGAGACCCTTGATTGGACGCAGTCGGACGGCTATCACTTCTGTATCGCCATTGGCAATAACGCGGCACGCAAAAAAATAGTCGAAAGGTTATCGATCCCTCTCGAACATTACGCTGTACTTATTCATCCCAGTGCTGTCGTCAGTCTATCCGCCAGAATCGGCTTTGGTACTGTCGTCATGCCTCAAGCTGTGATCAATGCCGATGCTATTCTTGGGAACCATTGTATTGTCAATACCGGGGCAGTGGTAGAGCATGATAACCGCTTGGGAGATTACGTGCATATCTCGCCGAATGCCAGCTTATCGGGAACCGTGAGCGTCGGTGAAGGGACACATATTGGGTCAGGTGCTGTGATTATCCCCGGCAAAAAAGTCGGAAACTGGAGCACGGTGGGCGCCGGAGCCGTCGTGACCAAGGATGTAGCCGATGCGAAAACCGTGGTCGGTGTTCCCGCAAAAGTGATAAAGTAGTTATTGTATGTCATAATCTGGGGTTGGTCTGCATGCCACATTCCGCTTTCGGCAGATAGCGCCCTCCTTGGCGCTAACAGCCGCGCTACGCAATCCGTGCTCCGCTGGTCGCCGGAACTGTGGCACGCAGACCTAATTTGAAGTTAAATAGAATTCAAGAATGATTTTTTCGAGTGCCTAGACATGATGCTAAGCTCGCAGTATTTCTAGCAAGCACCGGATCACGCGATCTTGATCTTCCGCGCTCATATTTGTTCCTGACGGCAGACAGATACCGTTATTAAATAAATAATCGGAAACACTGGCCGTGTCCTTGTGAGTATAATAGGCGCAATCTTTAAATACCGGCTGCAGATGCAGCGGTTTCCACACCGGCCTGGCTTCAATGTTTTCTGCTTCCAATCGATCCAGGATATCATTGGGTGTGACTTTGATCTTCTGCGGGTCTAAGGTCAATGTTGTCAGCCAGCGGTTGCAGCGGCCCCCGTGAGCTTCCGGCATAAAGTCGATGCCGTCGATGGCGTTAAGCGCCTGATAGTAGGCATCAAAGACCTGCCGTTTGGCCCGTACCCTGTCTTCCAGAACCTTAAGCTGTCCTCTTCCGATACCGGCAAGAATATTGCTCATCCGGTAATTATAGCCGATTTCGCTGTGTTGATAGTGTCTGGCCTTGTCTCTGGCTTGAGTAGCCCAGAAACGGGCTTTTTCTATGGCCTCGAGATCATCTGACAAGAGCATGCCGCCGCCGGATGTTGTAATAATTTTGTTGCCGTTAAAGGATAAAACGGAAAGTTTCGCTAATTTACCGCACGCCTTTCCTTGATAGGCGGACCCCATCGCCTCGGCCGCATCCTCGATGACCGGCACATGATAGGCATCACAGATTTCCAGCAGCGGCTGCATATCCGCACTTTGTCCGTATAAATCAACGATAATTGCCGCCTTGGGCATTTTACCTGCTTTCTTCGCGGCGTCAAATGCTTTTTCCAGGGCGCGGGGAGACATATTCCAGCTGACCGGCTCCGAATCAATAAACACGGGTTCCCCACCCTCATAAACAATCGGATTGGCACTGGCAGAAAAGGTCAGCGAGGAGCAGAACACGCGATCCCCTCGGGTAATCCCTAAGTATTTCAAACCCAAATGAATGGCGGCAGTACCGGAGGATAGCGCCAAGGCGCCCTGTATTCCCATATAATCCGCAACTTCTTTTTCAAACGCATCCACATTGGGGCCCAGCGGTGCGATCCAATTTGTCGCGAAGGCACTGTCGATATATTCTTGTTCATACCCGCTCATATGCGGTGCGGATAGATAAATCCGGCTGTTTGATGATGACATGATGATCCCTCCCATTAATCGCTATAGATATTTCTTTTTCCGCTCATTCGGAGCATCACAAGACAGGCGCAGCTCAACCAGAGCATAGGGTCTTCAAAAAAGCGGCCTTCTGCCTGGGAACTGATGAACACCGTTACGATCCAGAGCAGATAGCCGGCGCCGGCTTCATAAATACTGTTATAGTTATTATAGATTGTCAGGTAATTGCCTTCAAAGCGATAAAAGCGATAGAGTCTCCCCATTATGGTGACCCATAAAACGGCTAAAACCAGCAGCCCGATGATACCCAATTCTGCCGCTATGGTAAGTACCGTGGTATGGGACAGCGTCACACCGTCAGCAACCGTTTTCAGATGAGCATAATCAGACAAAAATACCGTCTGAAACGTGCCTAATCCGGTGCCGATAATCGGGTGATCCGTAAAAATGGCAATAGCGGCTTTCCAAAGATACAGTCGGGTAGGGTCGGATACCCCAAGCCCTTTCGTCAACACCATCAGTCTCTCGGCAATATCGGGACGGATAAAGAGAATGATCCCGCCGCACAGAATGCCCAGACCGATGACACTGAGTACAACTTTTTTATTGGGAAGCAGGATCAATGCCGCGATTAGGACAACGGCTAAGGTAACGAATCCGCCGCGGGACCCGGTGAGTACCAGTTCCGCAAGCATCACAGCCAGCCCGATGAAACACAGATACCGTATTCGTTTTTCCCGGGTATACAGCTGAATAATAAAATTAGCGCTGATACCCAAGATGATATAACGGGCGAAAATATTGGGATCCACAAAAGTCGCATTGGCGCGTAGGGTGTGGGCGGCTAGTTCAGTGCTCTGCCAGATGTGATTGCCGCTGAAGGCTTCGTACAGGGCAAATACCACCAGAAATAAGGCCGTGATGTGTACGGCGTGAAAAGGCAGCAAGAAGTGTTTCTTATCTAATAACAACGCGATAGAAACAAACACGGCAAAGAGAATCACGAGTCTCACCGTCTCAATCAGTGTCCGTCCGATATCGGCGGAATAGACGGTGCTTATCGCCCCTAAAACCAGATACACTAAAAGGATAATGGTCAGCGGGTCTTTGATAACGTCAAGCAGTTTCCGTCGCATATTCGGAATCACAATCACACGAAAGGCAGCGGCCAAGATCAAGGCGATGCAGGTAAAGCGCGTTAACGTCACTTCCCCGATCAAATTCCCGATGATCCCCAGGTCAGGATAAAAGGTCTTGGATACTTCCAACGCCACTGCGACGGCTAATAACGGAACCAACCACAGCGGTTTCTTGATCATTAGTATAATAAGTATGATGAGTGTAATCACCAATGCAGCCCACTGAAGCATAGCTTATCCTCCTTAATATTTCTCATTAATATAACGATGCTTCGCAATCCTGCTCCGCTCGTCACTGGAACTTGTGACACCCAGTCCTTATTTTGAGGAATTGTTCAGATTGCAAAAGAACCAATAATAGTACATACATTACCTTGTCTCTTAAGTCTTTTTATGGGCAATCTGGCGTAAGAGTCTTCGCATCATTCCCCAAACATATTGGCCTATCTTTCGAAATTCTTTATCGAGAATTAACAGGACAGTACAAAAAACAATCCCGGCCGTTGCCGCTGAAATCAGCGGATGCAAATCCTTCATCATCCAGGCGGTGCCTGCCATCAGTAACGCAGCGATGAACGTCCGGTAGAGCTGCCGCCACAACCGCAGTTTATATACTCCTCTGCGGACAAGAAGGTAGTATCCGGCAAAAATAAATGCTTCGACGGCAATTACCGTGTAGGCTGCCCCGTATACACCCAAGCGGGGATAAAGGATCAAAATCATCGCAATGAGAATGACCAGGGCAGAACCCTGTAGAATTGTTCGCTGCCATTGCCTGTTGGTGGTCGTTAAGACATCTCCGAGGGAAAAACTCATGCATTCAAAAGCCAGTAGCCAGGTGACGATCATCAATATCGGCGCCGAGCCGTTAAACTTCCCATCATACAGCCACGCAACAAGCGGCTCCGCTAACACAAAGATCAGCGTGCTGCCGGCAATACCGACTGCGGACAAGACCTTAAATATTTTCTCGGTCAAATTTTGGTGTTTATCCGCATCCGTTTCACCCAACTGATAAAGCACCGGGTAAAGGGCGCTGGTCATCAGACTCGGAATGAATATGAGCACCAGCATCAGCTTATAGGCGGCAGAAAAGATACCCAGCTCGACACTGGTGGTGATCAGAGACAGAATGATAATACTGATTTGGGCAAATAAATAATAGAAAATCCGATGGATTCCAAAAGGCATTCCGCGCTTCACCATATCAGGAAGGCTGTTAAGCTGAACCACCGGCCGGATTTCTTTTCTCAACGCCAAAAACAACAGAATACTAATAATGATATAGCTGAACAGATAACCGAAAGTGAAGGCCACAATGCCCATGCCTCGCAGAATAACGATAACTGAAAAAACAGCGATCAGCATTGTCGTCAGAAACTGAAACCAAGCCGACAGGTAGTTCTTCTGTACCGCTTGATAGTAATTGTACACCGATTGATTCAAGGCATTAAAGCAGACCGCCAGCCCGATAACCAGAATCAGCGTCTTTATAGTCTGGTTATAGCCTGCCGGGAACATAAAAACCAGCATCAAAAAATAACAAAGAATCGCCAAGAGCGATTTAAACAATAAGGTATTACCAAAATACCGCGGCAATACTAAAGGGTTACGTGATCCCTCCTGCACCATTAACTGGCTGATGCCCCACTCCGCAAAAAGAATGAAAGCCCCGGCAAAAGCATACGCCGCCGAATAGTCCCCATAAGGTCCCGGTCCCAAATAACGCGTAATAAAAATACCCACCACAGCGGTAATCGCTTTCGCCATAAACCCCGATACCCCAAGGGCAGTCGCATTTTTAATAATCAATCGGTTATCCATTGGTTTTCTCCAGCTGCTGATATATTTTAAGCAGCTTCTCTTCCATCCGCCCCCAGTTATACTCTTTCCTTACCGCCTTCATTCCATTATCCCCCATCTCCTTGCTCAGGCGGGGATCGGAAAGCAAGATGGTGATTGCCTTAGCGATCTCTTCCGGCTTGGTCGGGTCGACAATGATACCGCTATGGTAGCTTTCAACAAAGGGTTTGATCGTCGGAAGATTACTGCCGACAATCGGAATACCGCAGCTCATATATTCGAACTGCTTGATGGGAATGTTCTTAAAATATTTCGGTAACGGCAGGAGGGTGACCACACCGACCTTTGATTTTCGCATATAGTTTTCAACCTCAATATGGGGTACGCGGCCGGTAAACAGAATATTCTCCTGCAGCTGATTTTCCTCAATATAATCGTTAACAATCTTTTGGCCCCGGGAATCATTAAATGGCCCCACAAAGATCATTCTGATATCCGGATATTTTTCTTTCAAAATCTTTATCGCCTGAACCACATGATACACACCGCGTTCCAAGGTGATTCCGCCCTGGTAGATCACATCATACTCTTTAGGCGGAGAGACATCCTCTTCCGGCTGGGCAACCGGCTGAAATTCTGTAAAATTATAAATTACATCCGTTCGGGGATTAAACGTCTTCATTCTTGCCATGACGGCATCATCCGCCGTAATGATGTGATCAAATTTCCGGGCGTAATGCGCCTCCGTGCGGTCCACAATAAACGCTGCCAGCGGTCGGAGTACCGTCGGAACCTTGCGTGACATACGCATCATGTCCGGATAATGCTCATGCACATCATAGACCAGCTTACAATTCGGTATGGCTTTCTTGATTTTTAGAACTTTGTAGATCAGCTCAAAATCATGAAAATGATAGACATCAGCCTTAACCTCAATGGCCTTGGCCACCACGGTATCCCCTAATTGAAACCGGCCCATCAGTGAACTGGATCGGGGTACGCCAATGATCTCAATTCCCTCGTGGTTGTACCTGCTCTGCTGATCAGGCGCGATCAGTGTGATCTCATCATACTGTTTTTTTAACGATAAGGCTTGCTTATAAAAAATGCGATTGTCGAGTGCCGGATGGCCTGTAGTCAAAATACAAATTTTCAAGGCACGATCCTCCTATCAGCATTTTCATCTGCTGTTGTCAGTAACTGCTCATAAACTGCGATTGTTTTGCGGGCGCAATGTTCCCAGGTAAAGCTATGTAGAACGGTCTGCCTGCCCGCATCGGCCAGTGCACGCGCGCGATCAGGGCGAAACAGCAATAGGTTCAGCGCATCGACTATATCATTGACATTTTGCGGCCTTACTAAAAGGCCGTTTTGCCCATGGCTGATCGCATCCTCTATCCCTTCTCCCCTGACACCAATGGTCGGGACACCTTGGGACATAGCTTCAATATAAACTGCGCCGAATCCTTCCTGCCAGCTCGGCAGACAAAAGATATCGGCAGCGGCGATTTGCTTCATGGTTTCAGCATGGGGCAGTTTCCCCAGAAATACCACGTGCTCTTGCAGGTTTAGACGGTTTACCAGGTCCTCCAGGCTTTGCCTTTCTTCCCCGTCACCGACAATGTGATAGATAAGATTCGGGTAGTCTTGGATAATCCTGGCCACTGCCTCAATGTTTAAGTCAATGCCCTTCGTCTTTTTCAGATTGGACACGCTGACCACCATCTTGGTAGTTCTTGCTTTATCCGTGGAACTTTCGTCTCCTCCGAGGTTATCTGCCGTGGTCAGACGATTATCCAGTGTCCCCTTCGCTTCCGGGGATACCGCGACCACATCTTCCAGATCAATCCCATTATTAATAACGGTGATTTTACCCGCAAACGGTTGATCCTGAACCAGTCTTTGGAGTTTGGTGCTGACAGTAATGATCCGGTCGGCCTTATTCAGGATCGCGAAAACCTTTTGCCTTAAGGATTGGCGGATATGGATCGTTGACTGAAAATCCTGTCCGTGAATGGTGACCACGACGGGCACCTTGACGCTTTCTTTGAGTACAACAGCGGCGCCGCCATCAGGAAGCGCCACATGCGCATGAATCACATCAAACGAAAATTCCTGCCGGATTTCACGGACTAACCGTTGGATTCCTCGCGCCATCATTGTTCCCGAATGCTCTCTTAAGAAGGAACGCGGGAATTCCAGATAGCGGGGATAATAAACGTCTACGTCTGCGATTCTGTCTCTTTTCGGGATCGCTGCATAGCTCCGCCACTTGCTTTTCAACACGCTCAGCGGCCAGGGGGCTAACGGCACGGGCGCAATCACCCGCACCTCATGGCCCAACTGAATCAGCGCCTCAACCTGTTTTTGGATAAAGATCCCATAGACCGGATTGACTGCTGAAGGGTACATATGGGATAGTACCAATATCTTCATAAAGAATCTCCCTAGGCCTTAAGAGCACAGTTGTCCTGTTTCTCGTCTCTGAAGGCATTATATACCAAGCCCATGGCAATGACAAAAATGGTCATAATCTGCAGATTATAAAAGGTTGTTGCCATGATATTGAAGACAAAGATACACGGCAGCAAGGCAATATAGGCCCCGATAAACTGTGATTTCTCACTGAAAACAGCTCCCCGTCCCCTTAGCCGTGATCTCAGAAGCAAATAGCGGATACCCTTAATCAGCGGGAGCAGATAAAAACTGAGATAGACAGCGAGTCCCACAAAACCATAACGCCGGGTAAGCAGGATGAATTCATCATCGACCACCGTCGTCATGGCCTCTTTTTGAGTTCCCCAGCCCAGGACAGGCGATTCCCAAATCGAACCGACGGCATTTCCCCACTGCTGTACACGCACCTGCATGGAGGTGCTCGTTGAGAAATCCAGTCCCTCATTGAACCGATAAAAGAAATCCGCTGAGGCCGTGAAGAAGAGCAGCACCGTCAAAAGAAATAGCGCCGCTACTTTGATGATGACATTTTTATTACGCCCATGATAGAAAAAGGCCCATACACTGATGATCAAAAATAGCAGGCCAATCCCCAGGAAGGCTGTCCGTGATATGGTCAGCATTTCCAATTTAATGACAAGCCCAATCAAAATAAACAACAGCCACGGGAACTTGTCCCGATGATCTCCAAAGTAATAGCGCATCGTCAAAAAGGATAGGCAAATCACGGTTAAAACACCAAAATAATTGGGATTATCCAGTGTCCCAAGTACCCTGACCGGGTTCCCGACAATGAGCGTATCCCAATGTGACTGGTTAAAATACGGAGAAAGCCATGTGTTTAAATTCAAGGGATTAATGTGTTGGAGCCAACCGAACACAATCAGGAAAAGAAGTCCGCTGACAAACGCCTTGGAGAAAAAACCAAGCTCATCTTTATTCAATTTAACGGACAGCGTTAAGGTTATAACCAGGAAATATTTGAAGTAAGTTATGAGCTCCATGACATCCCGAAGACCATAGTACCCGGCTCTACGGATGTAAACACCGTAGAAATTCGATATGGCATAGGAGATCACCAGCAATCCAAAAATCACGAAAATTATTTTGAGTTCTTTCTTCTGCTCGCGTAACGCCTGTTTGTTTTGTTCATCGAACCTGAATTTATGAAATATAAATGACAAGACATTCAGGCCAAAGATGAAAAATAACAATAATTCGTCCAGCCGTATGTTGGGTAAGGACGGATGAATCGGAAATGAAGGCAAAATCATCGCCGAGAGCATAACGGTGACAAGCAGGAACAGCCTGGACTCATTCTTTTGTGTAATTCCGATATTCCAGAACATTTTTCCTCCTAGACTAATTAATGATTGGGACTAGCATACTGTTCGTTTAATACTAGCAATTATTCGTATTTGGGGCTGGGCCGCCTGCACAACACCACTTTCGGCTCTTGTGCCCTCCATGAATTTGCATTAAGGATGTTAAAATTCTTTTGCCCTCCTTGGCGAATTTTAACTTAGGTCCATCCATGGACCGTTGCGCTACGCAATCCATGCTCCGCTTGACGCCGGAACTGTGGCACGCAGACCTAATTTGAAGTAAATGATTGAGATATTCTTTTGTGTAGTTATTTCAAATACGTTGTACTAGTGATGATTAACGATTAAATTCATTGTGATCCATTGTGAGAATACCTTACTTAAGTGCTTCGCACACGGCAGCGGCGATATATTCCTGCTGTTCCATGGACAGCTCCGGATAGCAAGGCAAGGCCAGTGCCTGCTCGCAAGCCAGCTCAGCGGCCGGCATATCCCCGGCAGAATAACCTAAATAAGCAAAAGCGTTTTGCAAATGGAGCGGTACAGGATAGTATACCCCGGTGGCAATCCCTTTTTCCTTCAGGATATTGGCCAGGTGATCGCGATTGTCTGTCCGCAGGATGTATAAATGATAAACCGGCGTGGCCTTGGGATCATTCTGCGGAAGAATAAGCTTGCCTTGAGCAGCCAAGGGAGCCAGGAGTTCATTGTATTTTTCCGCTTTCTCTCTTCTTAATTGATTCCACTGATCAAGATAATTGAATTTCACCCGAAGGATTGCCGCCTGCATCTCATCCAGCCTGCTGTTATAGCCGATCTCGTCATGATAATATTTTATCTTGGAGCCATGGAAACGCAATTTCCGGATTCTTGCCGCGATTTCCTCACTCTGGGTAACGACCATACCGCCGTCACCATACCCGCCAAGATTCTTTGTGGGGAAAAAGCTGAATGTCCCGGTGGTGCCGTAAGATCCGGCTCTTTTACCGTTGTATTCGGCGCCAATTGCTTGCGCGCAATCCTCAATGACCTTCAGATCATATTTTGCTGCCAGTTCCATCACCCGTTCCATATTGAGCATTTGACCAAAAATATGCACAGGGATAATGGCCTTTGTTTTCACGGTGATTTTGCTTTCCAGCTGGTCGATATCCATATTCAAAGTGACCGGATCGATATCGACAAAAACGGGTGTTGCCCCCAGATTGGCAATGGCTTCGGCTGAAGCAAAAAAGGTAAACGGTGTTGTGATGACTTCATCTCCGGGCTCTACGCCACAGGCTCTGATCGCCAGCACCAGTGCATCCGTTCCATTGGCCACGGCAACCGCATGCTTTGTCCCGCAATAATCAGCCATTTTTTCTTCCATTGCCTTGACGTTAGGCCCGAGAATAAATTGGCATGAGTCCAGCACACCCAAAACCGCTTGATCAATCTCCTCTTTTATTGATAAGTACTGTGCCTTCAAATCCAAAAGCGGAATAGACACACGCATCATTCCTTTCCAAATAGACATTTAATATTTGGGGTAGGTCTGTACGTCACATACAGCCCTATTTTAAGAGAATTGTTCATCATTGTTTAATCAGATAAGTTCATCCTCCGGAACATCCCGGAATACCTTTGCCGGAAGCCCTTTAACCATTTTCCTGGGTTCCGTATTCTTCGTGACGAGGGCTCCCGCTGCCACAAACGTCTCCTCGGCAATATCCACTCCCGGCAGGAGGACAGCACCGCCGCCGATCCGTGCCCCACGACGAATCGTGGCACCTTTGATGCTTTTGAAGCGTTTCTCCGTCCGGCCCATGTAATTATCGTTGGTCGTTGTGACCATGGGAGCAATGAATACATGATCCTCGATTTCCATATAAGCCGTAATATAGGATCCGGTTTGAATTTTAGTATAGCCGCCGATACGCGTATTGTTTTCCACCGCGCTGCCGCTGCCCACAACCACTTTCTCACCCAGAACACAGCGTTCCCGGATCAGTGTCCTGTCACCGATAAAAACGCCGTCGCCAAGCGCCGTCCCTGCATAGATAACAGAGGAACAGCCCACGATGCAGTTCTTACCCAAGCGGAGCGGCGTCAGATCATCGGAATTTTTGACCGTACTCGTCGCAGCCGCACGGGGCAGTCGTCCAATGGACGAATTGCTGCCGATGGTGGTCCCTTCTCTGATTACCGTATCCGCGTAGATAGCGGTATGGTCCAAGACGGTCACGCCGGCATCCAATACCGCATGCTCCGCGATGGTGACATGACAGCCTAAACGAACATCGGGTCCGATCTTAACCCCCTCGGCCAGGATGCACCCGGGCGCTAAGGATGACCCCTTTTCAATGACTACATTTTCACCAATGACACAAAAAGGAGCAATTCGGACATCCGCTCCAATAACAGCACTGTCGGCAACGATGGCGCCGGTATGATTGTTTGTTGTCATATTAATGCCTTCTTTCCGTTTCCCTTAGGCTTCCACAAGTACCTTGTCTACCTTAAAACTGTAATATAATGACGAGCAGATTTCTTTTAAGACAAGGCGAAGGATTGAGTCATACCGAGTGTATGGCGATTGAAGTCTACGGATGGACAAATGTCGCGGATGCCATGGAGGGCATAGGAGCGACAAGACAACGAAGTATTAAAAGAAATCTGCCGTCAGAATATACAGGATTAGGGTTGACATGGTACTAATGGCAGTTTCACCGGCTGCCCGGTCTCCTGACATTGATAAATGGCCAAGATGATTTCAAGGGCTTTACGGCCTTCTTCACCGGGTACGGCCGGTATCCCGTCTGTTTGGATGGCTTTCATCATATCCTCGATAATTTCGCGATGGCCAAAACCGTAAACATTCGGCGGGTCGTTTTCCTGCGCAGCGAAGATCTGTTTCTGTTCCTCAGCGCTTTCCGGGAATTCCCAAACCTCAACCCGATTAACGGCAATTCCGCCCACAATAACCGATCCCGACTCGCCAAAAACATTGAGTGTTTCTTCAATATTTTTGGGGTAAATTGTTGAAGCCGCTTCAATCAGACCAATCGCGCCATTTTTAAAGCGCAGGACAGCGCCGGCGACATCTTCCATTTCGATTTGGCGCAGAGCGGTCTGGGTGTAGCCGAAAACGGAGTCCACCGGGCCAAACATCCATTGCAGCAAATCGATATTATGAATCGATTGATTCATCAATACACCGCCGTCCTGAAGCTTGGTTCCCCGCCACGATGCCTGCTGATAATAATCCATACCCCGATTCCAACGTACGGTCGCTTGGCCATGGGTCAGTTTGCCAAAACGGCCTTCTACCAAAGCATTTCGTAACGTCTTGATCGACTGATTAAAACGGTTTTGGTGGATAACTGCCAGCTTGACACCGTTTTCCCTGCAGGCTTGGATCAAGCGATCCGCATCACGCAGGGTCATGGCCATGGGTTTCTCCACCATGACGTGTTTGCCGGCTTGGGCCGCTGCGATGCCGATTTCGGCATGGTCGCCGCTGGGTGTGGCAATGGTGACTATATCAATATTCTCGCGTTTTAACAGTTCGTGATAGTCATAATAGGGCTGGGCATTATATTTGCGTGCAAAATCGTCAGCCCTCTCGGGAAGGATATCGCATACTGCGGCCAATTCCGCATCCGGAATAGCCATGATCGATTCCGTATGTTTGGGTGCAATCCTGCCGCATCCGATGACACCGAATACAAGTTTTTCTTTGGACGACATATTGTTTTTCTCCTCTAACTTTTTTGAGAATACGAATAATTGCAAACGTTTAAATCTTATAGATTTTTTCTCTCATTGCTTTAACGTCTTTCGTCGCATTGCGAGTATCCACTACGAGGGGCGCATACTTCACCACTTCTTCGTAATCGATGTCACTGTGATCGGTGATGATCAGAACACAATCCGCTGCGGACAACGCTTCCGGCGTCAGAGCGATGCTTTCCAGCTGAACCGTACTTCCGCCATGGGGTTCAATAATCGAAACATACGGATCGTGGTAGGACAAGACAGCACCTTCCTTGCGCAAATGCTCCATGATAATCAGGGCCGGAGACTCTCTGAGGTCCTCAATATCTTTTTTATAGGCGACACCAAGAACGAATATTTTAGCGTCTTTAACACTCTTGTTCTGAGCGTTAAGTGCCCGGTAAACCTTATTAACAACGTAATAAGAGACTTCAACATTGATTTCACCGGCTAATTCTATAAAACGGGTATGAAAATCGTATTCTCTGGCTTTCCAGGTCAGGTAGAACGGATCAATCGGGATACAATGGCCGCCAACCCCGGGACCGGGATAAAAGGTATGAATGCCAAAAGGCTTGGTCGAGGCTGCCTCGACAACTTCCCAGACATCCAGTCCCATCCGGTCGCATAAAAGCATCATCTCGTTGACGAGAGCGATGTTAACCGCGCGGTATGTGTTTTCAAAAACCTTGGTTAGTTCGGCTGCGGCCGGAGAACTGACCGGTACGACATTCACGATCGTCTGTATATAAAGAGTATAGGCAATCTCCAGACAGTACGGGGTGACGCCGCCAACTACCTTGGAGGTATTTTTCGTAGAGAAGCGTTTATTGCCGGGGTCGACTCTTTCCGGTGAAAATGCGAGGAAAAAGTCTTTACCCACCACAAGTCCCGACTTTTCCAGAATCGGCAGGATCACTTCCTGGGTTGTTCCGGGATAAGTCGTACTTTCCAGGGTGATGATCTGACCCGGACGAATATTGCGGGCGATCTCATCCGCAGCGGACTTCATATAGGAAACATCCGGATCCCGCGTCACGGTGAGCGGGGTCGGTACACAAATAATCACAACATCACAATCAGCCAGTTTGGAAAAGTCCGTCGTCGCCTTCAGGATCTTTTTCTCAGCAAGCTCTTTTAGCTCTTCGTCCTTGACATCGCCGATATAATTTTCTCCGGCATTGACCTTTTCCACTTTGTATGGATCGATATCAAAGCCAAGAACGGGGAAACCTACCTTCCCTTTTTCAACTGCCAAGGGCAATCCGACATAACCCAGTCCGATCACACCGACTTGCGCCGTATGGCTTTCTATTTTATTTTTCAGTTCCAGGGCAATCGGATTGTCATTCGAAATTACTTTTTTGATTTCCAACATTGAAGTTCCTCCTTAAATATCTGTTACGCCTGCTATATACCGTTACGCATTAAACTATATAATGACATCAACCGTTTGTTCGCCGGTTGATCGATCATATTCCGGCTTCTGTTTGCTTTCTCTTCATCGCAGCCTCTGCGGGTTCTGTACCCTCTGTTGGCTGAACCGCCAGAGTTTTCTGTGGCACCGCTTCTTTTCTGAAGTTCGGAAGCAGCATCCGAATTGCCGCCTTGATCTCTTCTTTTTCCAGATAGCTGCCGCGTTCACGAATAATCGCGAGCAGACTGTCGATGGCCTCTCTGTCGATCAGATTCGGCCTGGCAACAAAAATACGTTTGTGCCGGGTTGCTGTGGTTCCCTCCTCGGATGTCAGGATCTCCTCATAGAGTTTCTCACCCGGGCGAATCCCGGAAAAGATGATGTCAATTTCTTTACCCGGCTCAAATCCCGATAGACGAATGAGATCTTTCGCCAGATCGACGATCTTCACCGGTTTTCCCATATCAAGGATAAATATTTCTCCGCCTGAAGCCATAGCCCCCGCTTGAATAACCAGCTGGCTGGCCTCAGGTATCGTCATAAAAAAGCGTGTCATTCTGGGGTCGGTAACCGTCACGGGTCCCCCGGCAGCAATCTGTCTTTTAAACGTCGGAATAACGCTTCCCCGGCTGCCCAGAACATTCCCGAAGCGGACGGCGACATATTTTGTGTTGGACTGGGTATCGTAATCCTGGATGATCATCTCCGCCAAACGCTTCGTCGCTCCCATAATGCTGGTCGGGTTCACCGCCTTATCTGTGGAAATGAGCACGAAGGTTTTTACGCCGTGTTCATCAGCGGCGGCGGCCAGATTGGATGTGCCTAAAACATTATTTTTCAGTGCTTCCTCCGGATTTGCTTCCATTAACGGCACATGTTTGTGGGCCGCAGCATGAAAGACGACATTCGGTTTGTATTTGGCAAATACCAAGTCAACTTTGCCCGTATCTTTGATATCCATTATCTCCGTACATACCGGATAATCTTTCAACTCCTGTTCGATATCAAAAATGCTGTTCTCCCCATGGCCCACTAGGATCAGCCGTGCAGGATTAAATTTGACGATTTGCCGGCATAGTTCAGAACCGATAGAGCCGCCTGCTCCGGTCACCAATACGACCTGATTTTTCAGGTAGCCGGCTACTTCATCCAAATCCATCGTTACCGGATCACGTCCCAAAAGGTCTTCGACTTGGACATCACGAATCGGGCTGACCGAAATTTTTCCGCTCAGGATATCGTAGACGCCGGGCATAATTTTCAAGGATACCCTGGTTTCTTTGCATATCTCCACGACTTCGCGGATGACTTCGCCTTCAGCCGAGGGTATGGCAATGATGATTTCGTCCACATCGTATCGATTGACGATTTCCGGAATATCCTCACGCGGTCCCAGAACCGGGAATCCTTGAATATGCAGGTTAATTTTATCTTTGCTGTCATCAATAAATCCAACCGGCAGTCCTTCCTGAAAATCTCTTTTTTTAAGCTCACGCAGAGCCAGGACACCGGCCTCACCTGCGCCGATGATCAGCACTTTCCGCTGGGATTTGCTGGATACGGCAAAAATGGAATTCTCCCGGCGCATTCGCTGGCTGAAGCGAAGCCCGCCAATCAATAATACGGCCAGCAGCCAAAAATAAACGCTGACGGAATGCGGCAGCCGAAGGGGTGAAATAAAGAAGGTAACGATAAAGGTGCCGGCGGCACCAACCGTTACCGCATAGACGATCGACAAGAGTTCTCTGACACTGGCATAACGCCAGATATTTTTGTACATACCAAAAAGATGGAAAGCCATAAGGAATACAATCGTCCCAACAATTGCCGCTTGCCATATGGTATCGCTATATTTATTAAAGTAATATGTGATATTCTCTTCAGCAAAACGCAGATAAAAGCTGGCAAATAACGCCAGATTGATCAATATGGCATCTGTCAGCATAAAGAGAATTGTCCGTTTAGGATGTGCCACGCTATCTAAAACGACCTTTCCGATTATGTATTATTCTGTCCCGCGATTCATTTTACCGTTTATCAGTTTACTACAGTTTACGCCATTTTACAATTCATTTGGCGATACCCGAGAAACCCCGGGAGGAAGAACGCTAAGGCAAAGAAGACAATGAGAACGGGAAATACAGTGCCGCCAGGGGGACAACAGGGACGGGGACAACGGGGACGTAGCACTTGTCTCCAAGCCACGCAAAAAAAAAGGGGACAAAGTGCTACGTCCCCGTTGTCCCCTCCGTCCCCGTGTCTGTTCTATTGATTTGTCATCTGGTATCGGATACGTATGATAGCGTTATCGGTTATCACTGTTCTGCCTCCGAACACGCTCAGTTCCGTCGTTGGTGAAATTGTCTGGAAGTATTTCTCGGTCTTTGAACCGGTAACCGGTCCATCCGTTGGAATGAGCAGCAGTGGCGTATCCGTGTTTGCTGCAAGTGCTGCTCCGGCTAAAGCATCGGGAAAACCGGCTCCTGTCGCCAGATAAAGCTTCACTGCATCCGGATAAAGTGTTTGTACTACGGCCAGCGAGGTCGCATAACGGTCACTGCCGGCAAAGCGCTGGATCTGTTCTTGCCCTAATCCGGTCAGAATGGTGACGGCATTGGCCTGATCGGCAGGAACTGCCCTTATCCCACCGGCTATATACACGGCAGAAGGCTTATGCTTAGTCAGGCTTTCGATGGTCGCTTGTGGGAAGTTGTTCTCGGAGGTCAGCAGCAGCGGATATCCTTTGACCGCCGCAGCAGAAGCGATAGCTAACGCATCGGCAAAATTTACGCCATTGGCAATGGCTACCCCTGAGCCTTCGGGGAATTGAGCAGCAATCTGGGCTGCTGTGTCGTAACGGTCTGTCCCTGCGATCCGCACAATGTCTTCGGTCCAGCTAACGGTATCCTTCAGAGCGCTTTCTACTTGGGCGGACAGCGCGTTCTCACCGCCCAGAATAATGACCTTCAGCGGCTTAAGCACGGTGATTGCCTCCGCCACCCTTGAGTCAAGCTCATCGTGGTAGGTCAAAAGGATTGGCGCATTATTGAGCTTCGCGAGAGAGACCCCGGCCAGAGCATCCGCAAACGCATCCGAGCGTGCAATAAGGACGGCATCGCAGCCTGCGGACCAGCCGTTATATGCGATTTGAACAGCGGTGTCGATGCGGTCAATCCCGGAAATACGATCGACCGATGACAGCAGGGATGTTTTTTCTCCCCGGGAAAGCAGCGATAGCATACCGAGAGTGAAGCCTGCCGTATGGACCGGCTGCGGGGTCAACCAGACAGAGTCCTTCGACGGTAGTGTCCCAGCCGGCAGCAGTGATTTGGAAATCGGTGTCACCTTGACCGGTTGAACGATACCGTAATAGTAGTCTTTGGCCATCAACGCCAATATCTTATCCTGGTAAGCGATTCTGCCGGCAGCCGCTGCATTATTGGGATTAT